>NZ_JABXWB010000005.1:1390000-1690000 GCF_013375555.1 Sphingobium sp. EM0848 | reverse complement strand
AATCGAAAAGATCGTGCGATGATGGCGGGGTTCGGCAATCATTTCGCGACGGAGGCGGTGGCGGGCGCGCTGCCGGCCGGTCGCAATTCGCCGCAGCATGTGCCCTTCGGGCTCTATGCCGAGCAGCTTTCCGGCACGGCCTTTACCGCGCCGCGCGTAGAAAATCGGCGGAGTTGGCTCTATCGGTTGCGTCCAGCGGCCAACCATCCTGCCTATCGGCCTTATTCGTCCGCGACCCTGCTGAGGAGCGGGCCGTTCAACGAAGTACCGCCGACGCCAAACCGGCTGCGCTGGGACCCGATGCCGATGCCGGAACAGCCGACGGATTTCGTCGACGGACTGGTCAGCTATTGTGGGGCGGGCGATCCGGCAGCAGGGGAAGGACTGGCCGTCCATCTCTATGCCGCGAACAGGTCCATGGAACGGCGGGCCTTCACCAATGCCGATGGCGAGTTGCTGATCGTGCCGCAGCAGGGTGCCTTGCGGATCGTCACGGAAATGGGCCTGCTGGAGGTTGAGCCGGAGCAGATCGCGCTGATTCCGCGCGGTGTGCGGTTCAAGGTGGAACTGCCCGACGGGACGGCACGGGGCTATATCTGTGAAAATTACGGAGCCTTGTTTCGATTACCCGATCTGGGGCCGATTGGCTCCAACGGCCTCGCCAATCCGCGCGATTTCGAAACGCCGGCCGCGTGGTTCGAGGATGATGACGCGCCGCATGAGATCGTCCAGAAGTTCAGCGGGCAGCTATGGGTGACAGCACAGGACCATTCGCCCTTCGACGTGGTCGCATGGCATGGCAATCTGGCGCCCTGCCGCTATGATCTGCGACGGTTCAACACGATGAACACGGTCAGCTACGATCATCCTGATCCGTCGATCTTCACGGTGTTGACCTCCCCCAGCGAACGGGCGGGGACGGCCAATTGCGATTTTGTGATTTTCCCGCCGCGCTGGATGGTGGCGGAGGATACATTCCGGCCGCCATGGTTTCACCGCAATGTGATGAGCGAGTTTATGGGCCTGATCCATGGTGTCTATGATGCCAAGGCGGGCGGCTTCGCGCCGGGCGGCGCCTCCCTGCACAATTGCATGGCAGGGCATGGGCCGGACAAGGCCAGTTATGAAGGCGCTGTAGAGGCAGAGCTGAAGCCGCATCGAATCGCGGATACCATGGCTTTCATGTTCGAGAGCCGCTTTACCTTCCATCCGACGCGCTTCGCGGTGGAAACGCCGCTTTGCCAGCTTGATTATGACGATTGCTGGTCCGGTTTTCAAAAAGCGCAATTGCCGAAGGGGAATGAGGCGTGACTTTTCCGCAGATTGACGAAACCCATGATCCGGTGCGGTCGAGCTGGGTCGAGGGAGCCGATGGGCATCCCGACTTTCCGGTGCAGAACCTGCCTTACGGGATTTTCTCACCCGCAGAGGGGGAGGCGCGCGTCGGGGTGGCGATCGGCGACTGGATATTGGACCTGAAGGGTGCGGCGGAAGCCGGGCTCCTGCCGGAAGCGGCGTCAGCGGTTCTGGGCGGGCGCATACTCAATGCGCTGATGGCTCTGCCGGCGCAGGATCGGGTCGCGCTGCGGCGGCGTTTGAGCGGTTTGCTGAGTGATAAGGCGCAGCGGACGATGGTGGAACCGCTGCTCCATCGAGCAGCGGATTGCGCCCTGCACCTGCCTGCCGCGATCGGCGATTATACCGACTTCTATGTCGGCATTCATCACGCCACCAATATCGGCAAGCTGTTCCGGCCCGATAATCCGCTGCTGCCCAATTATAAATATGTGCCGATCGGCTATCATGGGCGGGCGTCGTCCATCCGGCCTTCGGGCGTGTCAGTGGTGCGACCGAAGGGACAGCGCAAGGCGCCCGACGCGGACATGCCCACGGTCGGGCCGAGCCAGCGGCTGGATTATGAACTGGAGTTGGGCATCTGGATCGGCGCGGGCAACGCCTTGGGCGAGGCAGTGCCGATTGCCGAGGCCGCCGATCATATTGCGGGCTTCTGTCTGCTGAACGACTGGTCGGCGCGTGACTTTCAGGCCTGGGAATATGTGCCGTTGGGACCGTTTCTCGCCAAGAATTTCCACTCGACCATTTCGCCCTGGGTGGTGACCGCGGAAGCTATGGCCCCCTTCCGCATCGCCCAGCCCGCACGGCCGGAAGGCGATCCGCAGCCTTTGCCCTATCTGTGGGACGAGCAGGATCAGGCACGGGGCGCGCTGTCCATCGATCTGGAGGTCACGCTGTCCAGTGCGGCAATGCGGGAGCAGGGGATGACACCGCTGCGCCTGTCGCAGGGACCAGCTTCCAGCATGTACTGGACCGCGCAGCAGATCGTGACGCACCATGCCTCCAATGGCTGCAACCTCAATCCCGGCGATCTGCTGGGGACGGGGACTTTGTCGGCGCCGACGCGGGACGGCTATGGCAGCCTGATGGAACTGACCGAGGGCGGCAAGGCGAAGGTCGGCCTGCCGACTGGAGAGGAACGTGCCTTCCTGGAGGATGGTGACGAGTTGGCGCTGAAGGCGGTGGCGCGAGCGGATGGCTATGTCTCCATCGGCTTTGGCGAGTGCCGTGCAGTGATCGAGCCGGCGCGATGAGCGACGAGGCGCGGCTGAGCGCCACGCCGGCGGGGGTGCGTCTCGCGCCGCTTAACAGCATTGCGGATGGCAAGGCGCGCAACTTCGTGATCCAGATGCGGGCGGGGCGCTTCCATGGCTTCGTTGTGCGTCACGGGGAAAAGGTGCGAGGCTATGTGGATCGTTGCCCGCATATGGGGTTGCCCCTGGCCCAGCGGCTGGACGACTATCTGACGCCCGGAGGCGATCTGATCACCTGCAGTTGGCATGGCGCGCTGTTCGCCATCGGCGATGGCGCCTGCGTTGGTGGACCTTGCGCCGGGGCGGGGTTGACGCCCTGGCCGGTGGCGGTGCGGGAAGGGATGATCGTCACGGTCGAGAGCTGATCCGTACAATCATGTTTGATAGACTGTTTCTATCAAACATGATTGGCTTCGATTTGACGCAGGGCCTTCCGGCGCGCAGCATGGCGCACGGGAAAAAGCGTCGGAAGAACGAAAGCGGATGAAACAGGATAAGGCCGTCGACGAAGCGACACGGTTGATCGAGGATTGGACGCGCGTGCATGGACGGACGCGCGACAGGCTGTTGCCGCTGCTGCACTGGTTGCAGGAAGAGATAGGCTATGTCGATGACCCGGCGGTGCCTGCGATTGCCCGGGCGCTGAACCTGAGCCGCGCCGATGTGCATGGGGTCGTGACGTTCTACCATGATTTCCGGCGGGCGCCTGCGGGGCGGCATGTCGTGAAGCTGTGCCGGGCGGAAAGCTGTCAGGCCCGGGGGGGAGCTGCGATGGAGGCAGAGGCCACCGCACGATTGGGCGTCGCCATGGGTGAGACCCGGCGCGACGGACAGGTGACGCTGGAGCCGGTTTATTGTCTGGGGTTGTGCGCGATCGGGCCGAACGCTCTGGTCGACGGGCGGCCGATCGCGCGGATCGATGCAGCCGCGCTGGAACGGATCGTGCAGGAGGTTTCGGCATGACGCGGGTCTTTGTGAGCCGGGACATGGCTTCGGTCGCTCTGGGCGCAGATGAGGTGGCGCAGGCCTTCGAAGCAGCGGGGTGTGAGGTGATCCGGACCGGGAGCCGGGGCCTGTTTTCCATCGAACCGCTGGTGGAGGTCGAGCAGAATGGCGCGAGGGTCGGGTTCGGACCGGTAGAGCCGGGCGATGTTGCGGCGGTGCTGGATGGAAGCCATGCGGCGCGGTTGGGCGATGTGTCGGCACTGCCTTTCTTCGCGGGACAGCAGCGGTTCACCTTTGCGCGCTGCGGGGTGATCGATCCGCTCTGTCCGGAGGATTATGCCGCGCATGGCGGCTGGCGCGGGCTGGACGCGGCGCGGGCGATCCCACCTCAGGCGGTGGTCGATGCGGTCAAGGCTTCGGGATTACGCGGACGTGGCGGGGCAGGTTTCCCAACCGGGATCAAATGGCAGACCGTGCTGGATGCGGTTTCGGACGCGAAATTCATCGTCTGCAATGCCGATGAAGGGGACAGCGGGACTTTTGCCGACCGGATGCTGATGGAGGGCGATCCCTTCTGCCTGATCGAAGGGATGGCGATTGCCGGGCATGCCGTGGGGGCCGATCACGGCTATGTCTATATTCGCAGCGAATATCCCTTCGCGATCGCCACGATGCGCGAAGCGATCACGATGTCTGCCGAGCGGATCGCGCCCTTTGCGCTGGAGGTGCGGGTGGGCGCTGGCGCCTATGTCTGCGGTGAGGAGACGGCGCTGCTCGACAGCATCGAGGGCAAGCGGGGGCAGGTGCGGGCCAAACCGCCTCTGCCGGCTCTGGCCGGGCTGTTCGGGCAACCGACGGTCATCAACAATGTGCTGAGCCTGGCGGCGGTTCCTTTTATATTGTCTGAGGGGGCAGAGGCTTATGCGGCGGTCGGTTTCGGGCGGTCGCGTGGTACCATGCCGGTGCAGCTTGCGGGTAATGTGAAGCATGGCGGGTTGTATGAGATCGGCTTCGGGATCACGCTCGGCGAACTGGTGAACGGTATCGGCGGCGGCACCGCCAGCGGGCGGCCGGTGCGTGCGGTGCAGGTGGGAGGGCCTTTGGGGGCCTATTTCCCGCCCTCCATGTTCAATCTGCCCTTCGACTATGAGGCTTTTGCGCAGGCGGGCGGGCTGATCGGCCATGCCGGGATCACCGTTTTCGATGATAGCGTCGACATGGCGCACATGGCGCGCTTTGCGATGGAGTTCTGCTCGGTCGAAAGCTGCGGCAAATGCACGCCCTGCCGGATCGGATCGACGCGAGGGGTGGAGGTGATGGACCGGATCATTGCGGCGCGGGATGCTCAGCCCGTGGCGACCGAGCGCGTCGGCGGCGGATTGGCGAAGGCGCTGTACTCGTGCGCGCCCGACCGGAACGATAGCGGACTGGAGCCTCAGACGGCACTGCTGCGCGATCTGTGTGACACGATGAAATATGGATCGCTCTGTGCCCTGGGCGGTTTTACGCCCTATCCGGTATTAAGTGCGCTCGATCATTTTCCCGAGGATTTTGGGGCTCCGGCTCCAGTGAAGGAAGCTGCGGCATGACTTTTACGCGCGAAACCGATCATGGGACGCCGCCCGCCCTTGCGACCGGCAAGAGCGTGACGCTCACCATCGATGGCGAGACGGTGACGATGCCAGAAGGGACGTCGATCATGCGGGCGGCTTCACTGACCGGCTGCTCCATCCCCAAACTGTGTGCGACCGATAATGTCGAGAGTTTCGGTTCCTGCCGCCTGTGTCTGGTCGAGGTGGAGGGCCGCAACGGCTATCCCGCCAGCTGCACCACGCCGATTGTAGAGGGCATGGTGGTGCGCACGCAGAGCGAGCGACTGAAGCAGCTGCGGCGCGGGGTGATGGAACTGTATATTTCCGACCATCCGCTCGATTGCCTCACTTGCCCGGCCAATGGCGATTGCGAGTTGCAGGAGCAGGCAGGCGCGGTGGGCTTGCGGGACGTGCGTTATGGCTATGACGGCGCGACCAATATGGGGCAGGCGAAGGACCAGTCGAACCCCTATTTCGACTTTGATCCCAGCAAGTGCATCGTCTGTTCGCGGTGCGTTCGGGCTTGCGACGAGGTGCAGGGGACGTTCGCGCTGACCATTGAGGGACGCGGCTTTGATTCCAAGGTTTCGCCGTCTCAGGGGCAGGATTTCCTCTCGTCCGAATGCGTGTCTTGTGGCGCCTGTGTGCAGGCCTGCCCGACGGCGACGCTGACCGAGAAGAAGGTCGTGGAAATCGGCACGCCGGACCGGGCGGTCGTCACCACCTGCGCCTATTGCGGCGTCGGCTGCACTTTCCGGGCTGAGATGCGCGGTGCGGAACTGGTGCGCATGGTGCCCTGGAAGGAGGGCAAGGCCAATCGCGGGCATAGCTGCGTCAAGGGCCGCTTCGCCTGGGGCTATGCCCAGCATCGCGACCGCATCCTCAAACCCATGATCCGCGCTTCGGTGGAGGAGCCGTGGCGGGAGGTGTCGTGGGAGGAGGCGATTGCCCATACAGCGAGCGAGTTCAAGCGCATCCAGTCCCAATATGGCACGCGGAGCATCGGCGGGATTACGTCCAGCCGATGCACCAATGAGGAAACCTTCCTCGTCCAGAAGCTGATCCGGCAGGGTTTCGGCAATAATAATGTCGATACCTGCGCGCGCGTCTGCCATTCGCCGACCGGCTATGGGTTGAAGACGACCTTCGGCACTTCGGCTGGCACGCAGGATTTCGACAGCGTGATGCAATCGGACGTCATTCTCGTCATCGGCGCCAATCCGACTGATGGGCATCCGGTTTTCGCCAGCCGGATGAAGAAGCGGCTGCGGCAGGGCGCCAAGCTCATCGTGATCGATCCGCGCCGGACCGATCTGGTGAAGTCGCCCCATGTCGAGGCAGCGCATCATCTGCCGCTGCGGCCCGGCACCAATGTCGCCATGTTGACGGCGCTGGCGCATGTGATCGTCACGGAAAATCTCTTCGACGAAGCCTTCATCCGGGAGCGGTGCGACTGGGATGAGTTCATGGACTGGGCAGCCTTTGTGGCGGAACCCAGCCGCTCGCCCGAGGCGGTCGAGCCGCTGACCGGGGTGAAGGCGGAGGATGTGCGCGCGGCGGCGCGGCTCTATGCGACGGGCGGTAATGGGGCCATTTATTACGGCCTGGGCGTCACCGAACATAGTCAGGGCAGCTCGACCGTCATGGCGATTGCCAATCTGGCCATGGCGACCGGCAATATCGGGCGTGAGGGCGTAGGCGTGAACCCGCTCAGGGGCCAGAATAATGTTCAGGGCGCCTGTGACATGGGCAGCTTCCCACATGAATTTTCCGGCTACCGCCATGTGTCGGACGATGCCGTGCGTGAGCAGTTCGAACAGGCCTGGGGCGTGGCTCTGGATGCCGAACCGGGTCTGCGCATTCCCAATATGCTGGATGCCGCGACGGACGGGACCTTCAAGGGCATCTTCATTCAGGGCGAGGACATTCTCCAGTCCGACCCCAATACCCATCATGTCGCGGCCGGGCTGGCGGCGATGGAATGCGTCGTCGTGCAGGACCTGTTTCTGAACGAAACCGCCAATTATGCCCATGTCTTCCTGCCGGGATCGACCTTCCTGGAGAAGGACGGGACCTTCACCAATGCCGAGCGGCGCATCCAGCGCGTGCGCAAGGTGATGGCGCCGCTGAACGGCTATGGTGACTGGGAGATTGTGCAGCTTGTGGCGCAGGCCATGGGGCTGAACTGGTCCTACAGCCATCCGTCCGAGATCATGGATGAGATCGCCGCGCTGACACCGACCTTCGCGGGCGTGCATTATGATCGGCTGGATGCGGAAGGATCGCTCCAGTGGCCCGCCAATGATGCGGCGCCCGATGGCACGCCGACCATGCACATCGACGGTTTCGTGCGAGGCAGGGGCAAGTTCGTCGTCACCGACTATGTGCCGACCGATGAGAAGACCGGGCCGCGCTTCCCGCTACTGCTGACCACGGGACGTATCCTCAGCCAGTATAATGTCGGCGCGCAGACCCGTCGCACGGCGAATGAGGCATGGCATCCTGAGGACCGGCTGGAAATGCACCCTTCCGATGCGGAGAACCGGGGGATCAAGGACGGCGACTGGGTATCGCTGAAAAGTCGGGCCGGCGAAACCAGCCTGCGCGCGCTGATTACCGAGCGGGTGGCGCCGGGCGTGGTCTATACGACCTTCCACCATCCCGATACGCAGGCCAATGTCATTACCACCGACTATTCGGACTGGGCCACCAACTGCCCTGAATATAAGGTTACGGCAGTACAGGTCATGCCATCCAATGGGCCGAGCGACTGGCAGCGCGACTATGCAAGCCAGGCGCGGCACAGCAGGCGGATTGCGCCGCTGGAAGCGGCCGAATAGGATCGGGCGCATGAGCGATGAAAATCACGTCATGTCGACCGAGGACCGCCTGATCTACATGGCGAACCAGATTGCGCGCAACATGGCCGCTTTGGGCGAAAAGGAGGCCGTTGCGATGGTGGCTGACCATATTCGCGACTTTTGGGACCCGGCGATGAAGCAGCGCATCGGCGCGTTGGCGGCGGCCCGGCCCGAGGCGCTGTCGCCTGTCGCCGCTGCGGCTGTCGAGCGGGTCATGGCCCTTTGAGCAAGGCGCTGACGCAAACGGAAACCACCTTTCCTTTCACGCAGGTCAAGCCGGAGGGCAGCGCGTCGCCCGTGACGCGCGAACTGGCGGAGGAAGTGCCGGTTGCGGTCGAATTTAACGGCATTGGCTATGCGGTGCTGATGGCGACGCCCGCGGATGTGGAAGAGCTGGTGCAGGGCTTTGCGCTGGCGGACCGATTGATCGGGCGGGAGGATCCGCCTCTTGATGTTGATGTCCATGTAACTGACCAAGGTATCGTTGCCAGGGCGACCTTGCCGGAGGAACGCACGGAAACGCTGCTCAGCCGGGTGCGGCATCGAGCGTCGGAATCCTCTTGCGGGATTTGCGGGGTGGAAAATCTGGAGCAGGCGATCCGGCCCTTGCCGCTTGTGACGCAGCAGTCGCAGGCCGACAGGGGAGCGATTTTCCGGGCGCTCGACCATCTCAAGGATTTTCAGCCGCTCAATAATCGGACGGGGGCGGCGCATGTCGCGGCGCTGGTGGCGGCGGATGGAACAATCCGGCTGGCGCGGGAGGATGTCGGGCGGCACAATGCTTTCGACAAGCTGATCGGGGCGATGAGGCGGCAAGCGCTGGATTGGGATGGGGGCTTTGCGCTGTTATCGTCACGCTGTTCCTATGAACTGGTGGAAAAGGCCGTGCTGGCGGATTGTCCGCTGCTGGTGACGATTTCCGCGCCAACGCGGCTGGCGGCCGAACGAGCGTCCGTCGCTGGCCTGGCGTTGGTGGTGCTGGCACGGGCGGATGCGGTTCTGGCGAGCGAGCCGGGGATGCTGGAAGGCGAAACGCGTTAGAGCGATTTCCAGTCAGATGGCATCATCTGACGGTTAAGAAATCGCGGTGAAACAAAGCAATAGAGCGGTCGATCTGATTCGATCAGATCGCAAACCGCTCTAGTATTTGGACGATGATCTCCTTCGCGTAGCCCTCCTTAAAGGGCTCGGGCGATGACCAGCCGCTGGATGTCCGAGGTACCTTCATAAATCTGGCAGACGCGCACGTCGCGGTAGATCTTGGCGAGGCCGAATTCCTCCAGATAGCCGTAGCCGCCCAATGTCTGGATCGCACCTGACACCACCGCCTCGGCGGTTTCGGACGCGAAGAGCTTGGCCATCGATGCCTGCGTCAATGCCGGTTCCCCCGCATCCTTGAGCGCAGCGGCGGAAAGGACGAGTTGCCGCGCGGCTTCGAGACGGGTGGCAAGGTCGGCCAGGCGGAAGCCGACGGCCTGATGCTGGATGATCGGCTGGCCGAAGCTGTTGCGATCCTTGGCATAAGCGATGGCGATCTCCAGCGCGGCCTGCGCCATGCCGACGCTCTGCGCGGCAATGCCGATCCGCCCGGCTTCGAGGTTGGAGAGGGCGATGCCATAACCCGCCCCTTCCGCGCCAAGGCGCAAATCGTCCTCCAGAAACAGATCGTTGAAACGGATGGCGCAGGTATCGGACGCACCCTGGCCCAACTTATGCTCGACCTTGTCAACGCTGTAGCCGGGGCGATCCGTGGGGACCAGAAAAGCGCTGATGCCCCGTTTGCCCGCTACCGGATCGGTAACGGCGTAAACGATGGCGAGGCGGGCGATTTTTCCCGAGGTGATGAACTGCTTGGCGCCGTTGAGATTATAGCCGCCGGCTACCTTTTCCGCACGGGTGCGGATGGCGGAGGCGTCAGACCCTGCATCGGCTTCGGTCAGGGCGAAGGCGCCGATGGCGCGGCCGGACAACAGGTCGGGCAGGAAACGGGCCTGTTGCTCTGCCGTACCGTCCTTCAACAGGCCTGAGACGATCAGGCTGTTCTGGATCGAGAGGATGGTGGAGAGCGCCCCATCGGCCGCCGCGATTTCCATCAGGGCGAGCGCGTAGGAAACATAATCGGCACCCGCGCCGCCGACCGCTTCCGGCGCCGTCATGCCCATCAGCCCGAGCCCGGCGATCTGCTCGAACAGATCCGCAGGATAGCCGCCCTCCGCCTCGAAGGCTCCGCTGCGAGGGCGGATTTCGCTTTGGGCGAAGTCGCGTACCATGTCGCGAATGGCGATCTGGGTTTCTGTGAGCATTGGGCGGCCTCTCTTTTATGTACGCTACGCGTGCGGCGGTTAGCAGAAAGGGAGTTAGGACAGATTGTCAACGTCGCTCATCTGGAAAGGCGAGACATCCATTTCCTTGTAATATCGGGTCGCGAGGGGCCGATCAGTGGGAGCGAACCGGCCGACTCAATCCATGGGGCGGTGCGGAACCGAGCATGAGGCCCGGCACCGTCACCAGGCAGAGGTCGAGAAGGATATTTTCGGGATCATTGGCCAACATGGCCACCTTATCCGCGCAGGGGTGTCACTGTTTCTGGGGAACGCGCCGATTCGGCCGACGTTTCAATCCATGTCCGACGGAATATGCATGATCAAGCGATTGACGCGCAGATCATTTTCCGCCGTGCAGGCGAAAAGCTCACAGAGCCAGTCCATACAACGAGCCAATAAAGTCATGGCTCCTCTCCCCATATCGTTAAGCGGATATTAGCAGATGGCGGGGGTCAGAGGAAGAGGGATGGATGGCCTGACAGCCCCTTGCGGCGAGGGGCATGGGCCTCTATCAGCGGCGCTGCGACAGGTTCCCCGCGAGGGGATGAAAAGGGAAGTCGGGTGAAAGCCCGCGCTGCCCCTGCAACTGTAAGCGGCGAGCCATCCGGCCATTATGCCATTGGGGCGGCAAAGCCCCGAGAAGGCGGCTGGAAAGCATCGACCCGCGAGCCAGGAGACCTGCCTGACGCAGTCGTTCTTCGACCGGACAGGGTGCGCCGGCCGAACGGGGTTTGCCCTCGCTGAGCGACAGCCATCGCCTTGCCGGTTCGGCCGTGCGGGGGAGCGCCTGTCTATGCGCCTTCCCGTTCCGGCCTTTTCGGCGGGCTGTTTGCCGTCCGGTCGGAGGAGCGGAGATGACTGATTTCAAGGGACGGCGCTGATGTTGCGCGCCGTGGAAAAAGGCGCGTCGGTGGTCGTCTGTTCGACCTGCCGCCTGTCGACGGACAGTCGCGAAGATGGTGAGGGGCGACGCGGCGGCGCGCTGCTGGCCGAAGCCATGCGCGCCGTCCGGGCGAGCAATCCTGCCTATGAGCCCGTTGCGATACAGGACATGCCGTGCCTTTTTGCCTGTCAACGGCATTGCACCGTGCATGTCCGGGGGACGGGCAAGGTCGGCTATGTGCTGGGCGACTTCACGCCCGGCGAGGAAGCGGCGCGGGCGATATTGGACTATGCCGTGCGTCATGCATCCAGTGAGGAGGGCGTGGTGCGCTACGCCGACTGGCCGCAGGGGGTGAAGGGGCATTTCATCGTCCGTACCCCGCCTGAAGGCTTTGTCTGCTCATGATCCGCTTTGACGACAGGGCGGCCTTTGCCGCGGCATTGGCGCATTTGCCGGAGCCGGATGCGGCTGCGACGGAGGCTGCGGCGGCCCGGCAGGCGGTGCTGACCAAGCCGGCTGGGTCGCTGGGACGGCTAGAGGAGATCGCGCTGTTCATGGCCGGTTGGCAGGGGAGGGAACGGCCCCGTGCGGATCGGCTTCGGGCGGCGATCTTCGCGGGCAACCACGGCGTGGCGGCGCGGGGGGTCAGTGCTTTCCCGGTTGAGGTGACGGCGCAGATGGTCGCGAATTTCCGCAATGGCGGTGCGGCGATCAACGCGCTGGCTGGCGCATGTGGCGCCGAATTGTCGGTGGTGGCGCTCGATCTGGAGCGGCCGACCGGGGATATTTGCACCGAACCGGCGATGAGCGAGGCGGAATGTCTGGAGGCGCTTAACGCAGGCGCAGCAGTGGTTGAGCGGGGCGTCGACCTGCTGATGCTCGGCGAGATGGGGATCGCCAATACGACGCCGGCGGCGGCGCTGTGCGCCCAGGCTTTTGGCGACTCGGTGGATCAATGGGTCGGGCACGGCACGGGCGTCGATGCGCATGGACTGGCGCGCAAGGCGGAGGCGGTGACGCTGGCACTGGCCTTGCACTGCGGGGCGTGTGGCGATGCGTTCGAGACGCTGCGGCGGTTGGGCGGCCGGGAAATAGCGGCGATGGCGGGCGCCGTGCTGGCGGCACGGATGATGCGCGTGCCGGTGATGCTGGACGGCTTTATCGGCTGCGCGGCGGTGGCGCCTTTGGCAAAGGAGGCTCCGGCGATCACCGCGCATTGTCTGGCGGCACATGTGTCGGCTGAGGCCGGTCATGGACGATTGCTGGAAGCTCTGGGGCTGGAACCGCTATTGCGGCTTCAGATGCGGCTGGGAGAAGGGAGTGGGGCGGCGGTCGCGGCGCAGATCGTCCGGTCCGCGCTGGCGATGCATGACGGCATGGCGACCTTTGCCGAAGCGGCGGTGGCGGGAGCGCTGTGAGCGCTTTCATACTCCACCTCATGCGTCATGGCGTGCCGCAAGGGGCCGGGCGTTTGCTGGGGCATCTGGACGCGCCGCCCGAGGCCGAAGGGGTCGCAGCTTGTGTCGGGCGGGCGCAGGAGCTGGTTTTTTCGCGGGTGGTGACGTCGGACCTGTCGCGAGCGATGGTGCCCGGCGCGCTCGTCGCCAATGAGCGGGGCGTCACGCACGATGTCGATGCGCGCTGGCGGGAATTGCATTTCGGGAACTGGGAGGGCGTCGATCCGGCGGATTTGCCGGGCGAGGCGCTGGCGCGCTTCTGGGACGATCCGGACGGCTTTCCGCCGCCGAAGGGTGAGCGATGGGCCGATCTGCAGGCGCGGGTGGCGGCGGCGCTGACCGATTGGACCGATCCGGCGCTGGTGATCTCTCATGCAGGTGCGATGCGGGCGGCGTTGTCGATATTGTGCGGCTTTGATCTACGGCAGGCCTGGGCGATTGACCTGCCCTATGGCGCGCTGCTGAGTCTGCGTCTCTGGCCGGGAGAGCGGCTGTCCGGCCAGATCATCGGACTTGCGGCGTGAAGCGGCTGGTTCTTGCACTGCAGCTCATGACACGTCTGCCCTTGCCAGCGGTCGATGTCGATGAAGCGGACTTTGCCGCAGCGATCCGCTGGTTCCCGGCGGCAGGCATCGCGGTGGGACTGATCGTGGCGGGGGCGTCGGGTTTCGGCCTGCGGGTCGATCCCTGGATGGGCGCTTTGTGCGGGCTGATGGCATGGGTTGCCGTGACGGGCGCGCTGCATCTGGACGGGCTGGGCGATATTGCCGATGGCGTGGGCGCGGCGCATGGTGACAGAAAGCGACTGTCGGCGGTGCTGGCCGATCCGCATATCGGCAGCTTTGGCGTTGTCGCCATCGTCCTGCAATTGCTGGCGAAGCTTGTGTTCCTGCGTTTTTGGCTGGAATTCTTTCCCGTCTGGATGCTGGTGCCTCTGGCGATGACGGCGCGGATCGGACCACTGGTCTGGACGCGCTGGCTGCCTCCGTTACACGAGGGACTGGCAAGCCGTTTCCGGGCCGGATGGCGGGTCGGTCCCCTGCTTCTCTGGTCTGCCTTGGCACTGCTCTCGAGCCTGTGGGTGCCGGGCCTGCTGGCGGCGATAGTCCTGATTCCGCTCTGGGGATGGTGGCTGCGGTCGCGCATCGGCGGGATTTCCGGAGACGGGCATGGCGCGGGCATCGAATTGCTGGAGAGCGTGCTGCTGTTTGTCATGATGATGGCGCGATGAGCGGCTTTACATGGCATGGCGGGCGGTTGGCCGAAGCACGGGCACTCTATGGCGGGGAAGATTGGCTCGACCTGTCGACCGGCATCAGCCCGCTGGTCTGGCCAGGGGTGGAGCAGATCGCGCTCGATTGGCGGGCCTTGCCGGAGCCGGATGATCTGACGGCTCTGGAAGCAGCAGCGGCTGCGCATTTCGGGGTGGAGCCGGATCATGTCTGCACCGTTCCGGGGAGCGAAATGGGGCTGCGGCTGGTGGGAAGGATGCTCGCCATGCCGGCGCGCTGGCTGGTGCCGAGTTACCGGACGCATGGGGAGGTGTTCGCGGATGGCGCCCCCGTGGAGCATTGGGATGGCGCGGCAGAGCCGATCGCACTGTTGCTTGCCAATCCGAACAATCCCGATGGCCGCATGATCACACCCGAACGCCTCCAGCAATGGTTGGCGGCGCTGGAACAGGCCGGCGGGTGGCTGGTGATCGACGAAGCCTATGCCGACGCCGCGCCCTCATGCAGTCTGGCCCGTGAAGTAGGGGATAGGCGGCGACTGATCCTGTTGCGGTCCTTCGGCAAGTTTTTCGGGCTGGCGGGAGTGCGGCTGGGCTTTCTGGTCGGGCCGAGGGCGATTGTCGCGCAGGCCAGGCGGATGATGGGGGAATGGCCGGTTTCGGCAGCGGCTCTTGGCTTCGGACGGGCGGCCTATCGGGATCGGGAGTGGATTGCGAAGGCGCGCGGATCTCTCGATGAGCGGGCTACGGAACTGGATGCGGTGCTGGCGCGCCATGGTCTGGATGCACGCGGAAACTGCCCGTTGTTTCGGCTGGTAGAGGTTGAGGACGGGTTCTGCCTGTTCGATCGGTTGGCACAGCGCGCGATCCTGACTCGGCCTTTTGAGGAAAATCACCGATGGTTGCGGCTGGGGCTTCCCGGCGATGAGGCAGCGTTGACGCGGCTCGACCGAGCCTTGGCAAATGGCTGAGCCAGTCGCCCTCGCTGCGTTGGTGCTGGATGCGGCGCTAGGCTGGCCGGGGTGGCTCCATGCGCGGATCGGGCATCCGGTGGGGGGCTTCGCGTGGATCATCGACGCAATGGAGCGGAGATGGAACCGGCAGGAGCGGCGTGACCTTGCGCGGCGATGGGCGGGGGTCGGACTGCTGGCCATGCTGCTCTGCATCGGTGGAGGCGTAGGTTTCGCGATGGATCGGACGATCCGTGGGATCGCCGGGAATTGGCTGTGGTTCTGGCTGGCACTGGCCGCTTGGCCGGCTTTGGCGCAGCGTAGCCTTTATGCGCATGTCCTGCCGGTGATGCGCGCGCTGACCGCAGGCGATCTTGGTGCGGCGCGCCGGACGGTGGGCTGGATCGTCGGGCGGGATACGGAGCCGCTGGATGAAGCAGGGGTGGCTCGGGCCGGTATCGAGAGCCTGGCGGAGAGCTTTTGCGATGGCGTGGTGGCGCCGCTTTTCTGGCTGCTGCTGCTCGGGCTGCCGGGGGTATGGGCTTATAAGGCAGTGAATACGGCGGACAGTCTGATCGGGCATAAGGAAGCGCCATTTACCGATTTCGGTTGGGCATCGGCGCGGTTCGACGATCTGTTGAACTGGATTCCGGCGCGACTGGCGGGGTTGTTGCTTTGCGTTGCGGGGGGTGGAGGATGGGGCGTGCTGTGGCGAGACCATAGGCGACATGCCTCCCCCAATGCAGGCTGGCCGGAAGCGGCCATGGCAGGGGCGTTGGCTGTCAGGCTTGCCGGACCGGTGCGCTATGACGGGATGCTGCATGACAAGCCGTGGATCGGTGAGGGTGGCGAGGCGGATGCGCGCGCGATGCAGGCTGGCCTGCGCATCTATATGAGGGCATGCCTGATCCTGTGGGGGCTGGCGGCGCTGTGGGAGGGAATAGGGTGACGACATTACTGGTGCTCGGCGGCGCGCGTTCGGGCAAGAGCCGCTATGCGCAGTTGCGATGCGAGGCGGTGGTGGGGCAACTCGCCTATATTGCCACGGCGCAGGCCTTCGACGCGGAAATGACTGAACGCATCGCCCGCCACCGGGGCGAACGCGGAGCACGCTGGCTGACCGTTGAGGCACCGCTGGATCTGGCCGGAGCGATCCGCGACGCCGGACACCGGACAGCGGGGGTGCTGATCGATTGCCTGACCCTGTGGCTGTCCAATCTTATCCTGGCGGAGGCGGATGTGGTCACAGCGCGATCCGAATTGATCGACGCCGTGGCGACCTGTCCCGCGCCTGTCACATTGGTGGCCAATGAAGTGGGCCTCAGCATCGTGCCGGACAATGTGCTGGCGCGGCGGTTTCGGGATGAGGCGGGCTGGCTCAATCAGAAAATGGCTGCATTATGTCAGGAAGTTGTGCTGGTGACGGCAGGGTTGCCCCTGACGCTCAAAGCTTAATATTGCACAAATGTGCATTATTAAGCTATTCAGCAATGTCAGCGAAATGTTACGCCACGGCAATGTTTGAACGGAAACGCGACCTAGACGGGGGTATAAGAAAACTTCGTTGCGCGAACTGCCGGGTTGATATTTGGGATTGTACGTCTTGCCTGTCCAAAGTGGAGGCAATAGGGGCAACGCCGCTGAAGAGCTGTGGAGGGGATCATGGGCAACAGCCGGTCCAGCGAAGGATCAGGGCATTGTGAACTCTACCATCCATTAGGATTTGCTCATCGTGAAGAGCGGCTTTTCCGCCTTGCTATGGATATGCTGAATCAGGGGATTGTCGGTGAGCGCACTTAATCCGGATTATTTGTTCGTCTTCATTCTGGCGGGCTTTGTAGGTTTTCAGCTGATCAAGAAGGTGTCGCCGCTTTTGCACTCGCCTTTGATGTCGCTGACCAATGCGATCGCGGCGGTGGTGATTGTCGGCGCGATCACGATCACGGGTGAGGAAGGCGCGACGCCGCTGGCCAAGACGCTGGGCTTCATCGCGGTCTTCTGTGCGACGGTGAACCTGGTTTCGGGCTTCATGATCACCGACCGCATGCTCAAGATGTTCAAGCCGCGGGGGAAGTAAGATGAACGCGTTCGTACCCTTCGCCGCGATCCTCTCGTCCTCGCTGTTCATCCTCGCGCTCATGTGGATGAGCCACCCTTCGACCGCGCGCCGGGGCGTGCGCGCCGGTGAGATCGGCATGCTCGTCGCGATTATCGGCGCTTTGGTCCAGCATGAGGTCGTCGACTATAACCTCATCCTCATCGCCATGATCGCTGGCGCGGCGGTGGGCATTCCCATGGCGCTGCTGATGCCGATGACGGCGATCCCGCAGCGGACGGCGATTTCCCACGCTTTCGGCGCGCTGGCGGTCGGCCTGATCGGCGCGGCGGAATATTACAAGCATGCCCATGCGCAATATGCGGGCAGCTTCATCCTGTGGGCGCTGATGTTCGAGATGCTGCTGGGTTTCCTGACCTGCACCGCCTCGGTCATCGCCTTTGCCAAGTTGCAGGAACTGATGGGCAGCCGTCCGGTGTCCTTCCCCGGTCAGCGCATCGTCAATGGCGGCGTGGCGCTGGCGGCGGTGGTGATCGGGACGATGCTGGCCATCGATCCGACGCAGACTTACCTGTTCCCGGCCTTTGTCGCGCTGGCGCTGCTCTTTGGTATCCTGCTGGTGATCCCGATCGGCGGCGCGGACATGCCGACCGTGATCGCGCTCCTGAACAGCTATGCTGGTCTGGCGGCGAGCGCCATGGGCTTTGCGCTGGGCAACAAGCTGCTGATCGTGGCGGGCGCGCTGGACGGGGCTTCGGGCTTCATCCTGGCGGTGATCATGTGCAAGGCGATGAACCGCAGCTTCGCCAACGTCATGTTCGGCGGCTTCGGCAAGGTCGTGGCGGGCGCGGCCGGTGGCAAGGACGACCGCGTGGTGCGTTCCGCCTCGGCCGAGGAAGCGGCGATGCAGCTGGAGAATGCCAGCAATGTCGTCATCATTCCGGGCTATGGCATGGCCGTGGCGCAGGCCCAGCACAAGGTCAGCGAACTCTATCAGGCGCTCACCAAGAAGGGCGTGGACGTCAAGTTCGCGATCCATCCGGTGGCGGGTCGCATGCCGGGGCATATGAACGTGCTGCTGGCAGAGGCGAACGTGCCCTATGAGCAGCTGGTCGAGCTGGACGACATCAACCCGGAACTGCCGCAGGCGGACGTGGCGCTGATCATCGGCGCGAACGACACGATCAACCCGTCGGCGCGCGACGATCCGCAGAGCGCGATCGCGGGCATGCCGATCATCGAGGCGGATCGCGCCAAGTCGGTGTTCGTGATCAAGCGCAGCATGAATGCGGGCTTCGCCGGGATCGACAATCCGATCTATTACAACAGCAACACCCAGATGCTGTTCGGCGATGCCAAGGACATGGTCGGAACCATCGCCAAGGAACTGGCGGGAGGCGGATCAGGGCTGCACTGAGCCACGGCGGATGGGAGTATCCTCGTCAACGTCATCAGCCCTGGAGCGTTCGGGGGGCCTTGTCCTCGAACGCCCGATCCAGGCACCACCAAGATGGATGAACTCGCAAACATACCTTCACCGGCTTATAGCATCGTGCTCGATCTTCGACCGAGCACATGTGGGTTTCGTTCAGGCGCCGCGCGGGCTTTACCAAGGTCTCCGGGTGATAATAAATCCTTGGCTGACGCAGATTCCGCCGTCACGATCAGGCCGTCCCGCCCAGCGGGCTTTTCGTGCCTACCTGTAAAAAAGCACCTTGCCTGATGTATCGTGGAATGATACGTATCATATGATGATACAGGTCGTCAAAGGGAAGCTAATCGAACAAGTGCTGGCCGGTAAAGCTGCCAAGGGCTTCCCGGCCGATCTGTTCAGGGTTGCTGTGCGCAAGGTCGCGATGCTGGAGGCTGCGGTGAAGCTGGACGACCTTCGTGTCCCACCAGCTAATCGGTTGGAAGCGCTGTCCGGCGATCGGGCGGGTCAACATTCGATCCGCATCAACGGTCAATGGCGCATCTGTTTTGTCTGGACCGATAACGGCCCGGATCAAGTCGAGATCGTGGATTATCACTGAAAGGACAACGCCATGACCATGCTGCAAGTGCCGGTCCATCCCGGCGAAATCCTCCGCCATGAATTTCTGGAGGAAATGGGGATTAGCGCCGGGAAGTTGGCCAAGCATATCCATGTACCCCGCACGCGCATTGAGCGTCTGTGTTCGGAGAATACCGCGGTGACGGTCGATACCGCCATGCGGCTGTCGCGGGCGCTGGGCACGACGCCAGAGTTCTGGCTGAACCTCCAGGCGCATTATGATCTGCTGATAAGCCGCCCCGCCGATATAGAGGATATAGAGCCATTGCTGGCCGCCTGAACAGCAGACGTTGCAAAAGATGGGGCGGGCTTCGGCTCACCCTCTTTCATGCCCAGCAAGAGAGATTGCGGAATGCTATCGCCTAGGGCCAATATCGTTCATTTAATAATTTGAATGGCTGCTTGGATATCGCCTGTGCAATCGGCCACGCGAGCAGGAACGTAACAAAGAGCAAACCGATAAGAAGCAAGGTAATGACCGTTGAAACGATTATGCCGTCGTCCAACCCGGCGCGAGAAGCATAAACTAAAACAGCCAAGCTGGATAATATCAGTACGAACATCAAGATCGTCACGGCCGTAGATTTGACAAAGCCAACTACAGATGACGGCTATCGAACCATCGTCATCGTCATTGTATATGCTGCTGCCAGCCACGGCATATTACGACACCAAGAAGGGCGTAGTCCAATCCGCCGAGTTTCGCGCCCAAGCCCCAATGCATTAGGTCAGTTATTGCCGAGAGCACACCTGCTATCCCAACGTAGATCAGCCCACGCCTAGGAACAGCGCCAAACTCTCTCATCGTTTGCGTGAAGAAGTCTTGAAATGGCCCCCCCGATCATTTCGGTAGCATGAACGACAACGTCTGCGCTGCAATCCGAGCTTTACCGAATCTGTCGAAACCTCCTTTCCGGTTCCTGTTGGGAACCCGGCCTTCCATGTCGGCTCACCCGACGCCATCGCCCCATAGCGGACCGTCCTTAGTCCAGTCACGCACCCGCAAAATCAGCCCCGATCACGCGGTAGAGCAAAATGCGGTTCTGGACCAGCGCCAGGTTGGTCACGATGGCGCTTTGCTGGGCGCTGTAGAGGCTACGCTGGCTGGTCAGGCTGTTGAGGAAGGTGTCTATGCCCGCGCGATAGCGTTGATCGGCCAGCGCGTAGCTGCGCTGGTTGGCGAGGACCAGCCGTTGCTGGGCGGCTTGCTGACCGTCGATCGTGCCTTCGCGGGCGAGGGCGTCGGATACCTCCTGAAAGGCGGTCTGGATCGCCTTTTCATATTGGGCCAGATAGAGGTCGCGCTGCGCCTTGCTGTAGTCGAGGTTGCCGCGCGCGGCACCACCGAAGATCGGCAGGCTCGCGGACGGCGCGGCGGACCACACGAAGGCGCCACCGGTGAAGAGCGAGGACAGCGCCGAACTCGCGACGCCGATGGCGGTGGTGAGGCTGATCTTGGGGAACATGGCCGCACGGGCTGCGCCGATATCGGCATTGGCGGCCTTGAGCTGATGTTCCGCCCGGAGTACGTCCGGGCGCTGGAGCAGAACGTCGGAGGACAGGCCTGCGGGCGTCTTGGCGATGCTGGCGGTCAGGCTTTCCAGCGATTGGGGCAGGAGGCCATTCTCGACCGGCGCGCCGACCAACAGGTCGAGGGCATTCCGGTCCTGCGCCACCTGCGTCACATTGGCGGCGATATCGCTGCGCGCCTGTTCCACCGTGGTTTCAGCCTGATGGACGTCGAGCTTGCCGATCAATCCCGAGCCGTTGAGCGACTGGGTGAGAGCGAGCGTCCGTTCGGCGCTGACCAGGGTCTGGCGGGAGAGGGTAAGCAGTTCCTGATCGGCGGCGAGAGTGGCATAGGCGTTGGCCGTTTCCGCGATCAGGGTGATGCGGGTGGCGCGGGCACCTTCCTCCGTCGCCAGATAGGATTCGAGCGCGGATTGGGTCAGATTTTTCACCCGGCCGAACAGGTCGATCTCGAACGCGCTGAAACCGATATCGGTGCTGTAGCTGTTCTGTCGCTGGTCGTTCTGGCGAGAGAAACTCGCGGCGGCGCTTCCGGCGATGACGGGAAGCTGGGCGGCGCGCTGGACCCGATATTGGGCGCGGGCCGACTGCACATTGGCCAGGGCTGCGCGCAGGTCGCGATTATTGACAAGGGCGCGTTCGATCACCGTCTTGAGGCGCGGGTCGCCGATCAGCGCGGTCCAGGGCAGGCCGGGCTTTTCCGTGGCCGCTGCTGGGGCGTAGGCCGGACCGCTGGGGAAGTTTGTGGGAACCGGGGGCGTCGGACGGACATAATGCGGCGCCATGTTGCAGGCCGACAGCGCCGCCATGGAGGTCAGGGTCAGGAGAGCGCGCTTCAAGCCGGAACCTCCTCGGCAGATGTGGTGGCGGGCGGCTGCCCCTTGCGGTTGAAGAGGCGCATGATCGTCAGGAAGAAGAGAGGAACATAGAAGATGGCGAGTATTGTCGCGGTCAGCATCCCGCCGATGACCGCCGTGCCGATGGCAACGCGGCTCTGCGCGCCCGCCCCCGTGGCGATGGCGAGGGGGATGACGCCCGCGACGAAGGCAAGCGAAGTCATCAGGATCGGGCGAAAGCGCAGGCGTGCGGCCTCCAGTGCGGCGGTCATCGCATCCTTGCCCTGCAGATAGGCGAGTTCGGCGAACTCCACGATCAGGATCGCATTCTTCGCGGCGAGGCCCATGGTGGTGAGCAGACCGACCTGGAAATAGATATTATTCTCCAGCCCGCGCAGCGTCACCGCCAGCACCGCGCCGATCAGGCCGAGCGGGATGACCAGCAGCACCGCGAGCGGGATCGACCAGCTTTCGTAGAGCGCGGCCAGGCAGAGGAATACCACCAGTACCGAAAGGCCGTAGAGCAGGGGAGCCTGTCCGCCGGACAGTTGCTCCTGATAGGACAGGCCGCTCCAGGCGAAGCTGGTGCCGGGGGGGAGCTGTTTCTGAAGCTTCACCAACTCGTCCATCGCTTCGCCGGAACTGGCGCCGGGCGCGGCCTGGCCCTGGATTTCATAGGAGGACTGGCCGTTGAAACGCGACAGGGTGGTCGGTCCCATCGTCCAATGGGCGGTCGCGAAGGCGGAGAAGGGCACCATCTCGCCCGTGGTGGATGATCGCACCTGCCAGTTGTCGAGATCGGTCGGCAGGGCGCGGAAAGGCGCATCGGCCTGCATATAGACGCGCTTCACACGGCCGCGATCGACGAAATCGTTGATATAGGTGCTGCCCCAGGCGGCGCTCAGCACATTGTTCACGCTGCTCTGGGTGAGGCCCAAGACCGCAAGTTTCTCGGAATCTATGTCCACCTTGAGCTGCGGGGTATCCTCCAGCGTGGCGGCACGCACCCCGGCCAGCTTCGGATCGTCGGAGGCAGCCTTCATGAGCTGGTTGCGCAGTTCAAGGAAGCGTTCGCGACTGAGGCCACCCGTGTTGAGCAGTTCGAAGGTGAAGCCGTTCGATTGACCAAGGCCCCGAATGGGCGGAGGGGTCATGGACTGAGCCTTGGCGTCGCGGATCGCGGCGAGTTGCTTGGTCGCGCGGTTCGCGATGCTGGTCGCGGTGTTCGTCGCCCCCTTGCGCTCATCCCAGGGTGCAAGGTTGATGAAACCCTGCGCCGTGTTTTCACCTTGTCCCGCGAAGCTGAAACCCTGCGTCACGAAGATGAAGGCGACATTGTCCTTCTCATCGTTGAGGAAATAATTCTGGATGCGTTCCAGGGCAGCGCTGGTGCGTGAGGATTTGGCGCCGGCGGGCAGCGTGACCTGCACCATCACCTGTCCCTGATCCTCCACCGGCAGGAAACTGGTGGGCAAACGCACAAACAGCAGCCAGAGCAGGGCGAGCACTACGGCATAACCGATCCAGAACAGGGTCCGGCGGCCGATAAAGCCCCTGAGCCGCGCCATGTAGCCGTGCGTGACCCCTTCGAAGAAGCGGTTGAACTTGCCGGCCCAGCCACGGTCGCGATGTTCCTCCGCTATGGGCTTCAGGATCGTGGCGCACAGCGCGGGTGAAAGGATCAGCGCGACCAGCACGGAAAGCAGCATCGAGGACACGATGGTGATCGAGAACTGGCGATAGATGACGCCGGTCGAACCACCAAAAAAGGCCATGGGTAGCAGCACAGCGGACAGGACGAGCGCGATGCCGACGAGCGCGCTGCCGATTTCCTCCATCGACTTGATCGTGGCCTCTCGCGGAGAAAGGCCCTCTTCCTCCATGAGGCGCTCGACATTTTCGACCACGACGATCGCGTCGTCGACCAGCAGGCCGATGGACAGCACCATGCCGAACAGCGTCATGGTGTTGATCGAATAGCCAAAGAGCGCCAGCACGCCGAACGTGCCGAGCAGCACCACCGGCACGGCGATGGCCGGCACCAACGTCGCACGCCAGCTTTGCAGGAAGACGAACATCACCACCACGACCAGTGCCACGGCTTCGATCAGCGTCTGGACAACTTCCTCGACCGACAGTTTGATGAAGGGTGTGGTGTCGCGCGGATAGTTGACGACATAGCCATGGGGGAGATTGGTAGAGAGCTGCTGGACCTTCGCTTTGACCAGTTCCGCGGTCTTGAGGGCGTCGGCACCAGGCGCAAGCTGGATCGCCATGCCGGATGCGGGATGGCCGTTCATGCGGGCCGAAGAGGTATAGCTTTCATTGCCCAGCTCGACCCGTGCCACGTCGGACAGGTGGACGACCGATCCGTCGCTCTGCGTCTTGACGACGATGTTGCGGAATTGCTCGGGTGTTTGCAGCCGGGACTGAGCAGTGACGGTCGCGTTGATCTGCTGCCCTTCGGGGGCGGGATCGGCGCCGATCTGGCCGGCGGACACCTCGACATTTTGGGCGGCGATGGCACTTTGCACATCAGACGGCATCAGTTTGACGGTGGCGAGCTTATAGGGGTCGAGCCAGATGCGCATCGCATATTGCGATCCGAAAATCTGCGACGATCCAACGCCATCGATACGGGCGATCGGATCCTGGAAATTATTGACCAGATAGTCAGCAATATCGGTCTGGGACGCCGTGTCCGTCTTGTCATAAAGGCCGACCAGCATCAGGAAGTCGGTCTGCGACTTGGTGACCGTCAGCCCCTGCTGCTGCACGGCATTGGGCAGGCGGCTCAGCGCCTGTTGCACCTTATTTTGCACCTGCACCTGCGCGGTGTCGGGGTCGGTGCCCTTCTTGAAGGTGACGGTAATCCGCGCCTGGCCGTTCGCGGTCGACGAGGAGGAGAAATACATGAGTCCATCGATGCCGGTCAGCTGCTGCTCGATGACCTGAGTGACGCTGGTTTCGACCGTTTCGGCTGAAGCGCCCGGATAGTTGGCGTTGATATTGACGGAAGGCGGGGCGATGTCGGGATATTGGGCTATCGGCAGCGTCAACATCGCGCCAAGGCCCGCCATCATGATACCAATGGCGATGACCCAGGCGAAGATCGGCCTTTCGATGAAAAAGCGGCTGAGCAAGGTCCGGCCTCCCTTACTTCGCGGCCTGATCGACCGGGACGGCCTTCACCGCGTCGCCGGGCTGCACCTTGTCGGTGCCTTCGACGATCAGCCGGTCGCCCTTTTGGAGTCCGTTGGTGATCAGCCATTTGTCGCCCACAGCCTGAGCGGCGTTGACGACGCGGCGTTCGACCTTGCCCGCCTTGTCGACGACCAGAGCGGTGGCGTTGCCCTTCGGATCGCGGTTGATGCCCTGTTGCGGCGCCAGGATGGCATTCGGGACGATTGATTGCGGCGCAACGACGCGCACGAACATGCCGGGCAGCAGCAGGCTGTCGGGATTGGAGAATCGGGCGCGCAGCGTGACAGTGCCACTGTCGGGATCGACAATCGGTTCAGCAAATTCGATGCGGCCTTCCAACGGATAGTCGGTGCCATCGTCCAGTTTCAGGCGGATGGTGGCGCTGGCGGGCAGGGCCTTGCCCGCTGCGAGCGCGCGGCGCAGCGCCAGCAGCTTGGTGCTGGACTGGGTGATGTCCACGAAGATCGGGTCGAGTTGCTGGATGGTGGCGAGCGCGGTCGCCTGGCTGGCCGTCACCAACGCGCCCGGCGTGACCGAGGAGCGGCCGATGCGACCGCTGATGGGGGCACGGACCTGCGTGAAATTGAGGTTGATGCCGGTCGTCTGGAGCGTGGCGCGGGCCTGTTGCACGGCGGCGGCGGCCTGCCGCGCGGTGGCGATCACATCGTCGCGGTCCTGCGCGCTGACGGCCTCGCTTTGGCCCAGTGTCCGGTAGCGGCTGGCCTTGGCCTGCGCAGCGGCGGCGGTCGCCTGCGCGCTGGCCAGCGTGGCCTGCGCCTCGTCGCGGGAGGCGCGGTAGAGCGAGGAATCGATCTGGTAAAGTGGCTGTCCCGCCTTCACGAAGGAGCCTTCGGTGAAGAGGCGCTTCTGGACAACGCCGGCGACCTGGGGCCGGACATCGGACATCATGGTGGAGGCGGTTCGGCCGGGCAATTCGGTCGACACTGTCACATCCTGCGTCGTCAGCGTCACCACGCCAACTTCGACCGGACCTTTTTTCGGTGCTTCCTTATGGCCGCAGGCGGCGACCAAGACACAAAACGCAACGGGAGCGGTCCGAAGGGCAGGGATGCGGCTGAACATGGTCGGCTGACGGGTCCACTATCATGAAACAAGGAAACTTCGCCCGGCGCAGGGGGAGGGGAAGGGCGCGCCGGGCGAAGGTCGGCTCCATCGCAGGGCGCCGACCTTGTCCTCATGATCTTTTGGCAGGGTGCGTGATAGCGCAACTTATTGTCGCCATGGATCAGTCTGTAGCGGATTGTATCTTTATGTATCTGCACGGGCCGCAGGCGCAGACTTGGCCGGGAAATATGGTTAGAAGAGCGTCATGCCCGATCTTTCCCGTTCGCCCTGCGTGATTGTCGTCGACGATGATGAGGATATTCGGGACCTGATCGTCGGTCAGCTTGCCCAGGAACAATATGAGATGCTGGCGGCGGGCAGCCTCAGCGAACTGCACGCAGCCATGGCGGCGCGGACGATCGATCTGATCGTGCTGGACCTCAATCTGCCCGATGGCGATGGCCTGTCGCTGTGCCGGGAATTGCGTGCGCAGGGCAAGGCTACACAGATCATCATGGTGACGGCGCGGGGCAGCGCCATCGATCGGGTGCTTGGGCTGGAACTGGGCGCCGACGATTATCTGACCAAGCCCTTCGAACCGCGCGAATTGCTGGTGCGCATCCGCAACCTGCTGCGCCGGTCGCGGGGTGAGGAGATGGCGCAGCAGAAGACGGCACGGATCGCACGCTTTGGTCCCTGGCGGCTGGATTTGTTCCAGCGCCGACTGATCGCCAGCGACGACCGGCTGGTCATGCTCTCCTCCGCCGAATTCCGGTTGCTGTCGCGCTTCATCGAGGAGCCCAATATCGTACTCTCGCGCGAGGAGCTGGTGCCTGAAAGACGGGCGACGGCGGCCTTCGACCGTTCCATCGACCTGCAGGTCAGCCGGTTGCGGCAAAAGCTTGGCGAAGGATCGGGCGGCGGGCTGATCCTGACGGTACGCGGTGAGGGCTATGTGCTGGCCAGTACGGTGACATATGAGTGAGGGGCGAGAGAAGCGCGCATGATCGCGTCGGTGCTGGCGCGCGCGCGCAATTTCTTCCGGTCTCTGGTGGGGCATATCTTCCTGCTGCTGACGGTTGGCATGACGGCGGCGGCGGTTGTGGCGTTGGCGATCGCGGAACAGACCCGTCATCTCGATTTCGAGCGCTGGCGCCTGCAACGCGTCGTCGCGAGCGCCGCCGATATCGCCCAGCGGCTCAGCCACGATCCGGTCAGGATCGAGGCGATGTTGAACGACAAGCGGATCATGGGGGCCAGGATCGCGCCCGGCGGCATTGCCCTGACCGATCCCGATCTGGCGTTGGCCGGCGCGTTGAAGGCGCGTTTCGGTGAGCATTCAGATCCGGAGGCCGGCCAGGTACCCACGGGGCTGTGTTTTCCCTCCAACAAGGCCGACCCCGATAATCGGGCGGCGGGCCTGATCGGCGCTCCGCGACCGGACTGCTGGGTGGTGCGCTTCACGGACGGCACGGGCGAGCGGCGATCTCTGGCGCTCTATCTGCCGCGCCTGGTCAAGCCGCCCAGCACGCTTGCCAACCCGGTCTATCTGTTGCTGATCCTGCTGTCCTCGGCCGGGCTGGCGATCATTGTCGCGCGTTTCGTCGCCAAGCCCTTACGGCGGCTGGAGCAGGCGGCAGAGGCCTTTTCCGTGTCGCTGGACCCGGAGGAAATTCCCGAGCGGGGGCCAGAAGAGGTGCGGGCGGCGCTTTCCACCTTCAACCTGATGCAGCGCCGGGTCAGAGCGGGTTTTGCCGAGCGGACGCAATTGCTGGCGGCGATCAGCCACGACCTCCAGACGCCGCTCACCCGGCTGCGGCTACGGTTGGAACTGGTCGAGAATGAGGAACTGCGCACCCGGCTGTTGCAGGATCATCAGGCGATGATGACGCTGGTGCGCGAGGGGCTGGACCTGGCGGCCAGCACGGAATCGCAGGAGGACTGGTCGGTCATCGACATCGATTCGCTGCTGACCAGCATGGTGGAGGATGCGCAGGATCTGGGCGCACCGGTGCGGTTCCTGTCCGGCTGTGGCGGCACCGTAAGGGTCAAGCCCAATGCCCTCACCCGCTGCATCGCCAATCTGGTGGACAATGCGGTCAAATATGGCGGCAGCGCCGATATCCGTTGCAAGCGGCAGGCCGGACGGGTGCTGATCGACGTACGCGACCATGGCGTGGGCATTCCGCAGGATCAACTCGACCAGATGTTCGAACCCTTCACCCGCGGCGCGGCCGGGCAGCCGGGCGGACGGCCGGGGACGGGCATCGGCCTTACCATCGCGCGGTCGCTGGCGCTGAGTTTCGAGGCGTCGGTCAAACTGGCGAATGCTGCCGGCGGCGGGCTGATCGCCACCATTGACATGAAGGCCTGAGGGAAGTTCGGCGGGGTTGGGGGCAATTGTTCCCAATACCCCCTTTCCTCGCACGGCTTCAGGTGACACTATGCGCAAATCGCGGCGGGGGTTCGTCGCGCCGATTTGAAGATGCTGCACGATGGCGGCGTGGCAATGACGATGTCGCCCGCATGATCGCCAGTCGTGCACGAACCGGAACTGCTCTTGCATGGCCGGATAAGCATCGTGCGTTCTTTTGACAGAACTTTGCAGATTAAACTTTGGACAGTTTTGGATTTTTATCTTCGCAGCTTTCTATTTCACTGTTTTTACAGGCCATAAGGGTCTATATTCATTTCCATGGCTACTTTAGCGGGAGTCGCCAGTGACGAAAAATGAGCTGTTTTCCAGCTTCACGCGGAAATATGACGACCGGCGTCAGGCCGAAATGTCCGTCGAGGATTATCTGCTGGGATGTCGCAACGATCCGCTGATGCATGCATCGGCACCGGAAAGGCTACTCGCCGCGATTGGCGAGCCGCAGATCATCGACACCTCGCGCGACCAGCGGTTGGGCCGGATTTTCATGAACCGGACGATCCGGCACTATCGCAGCTTCGCCAATTTCTACGGCATGGAAGGGACGATCGAGCACATCGTCAGTTTCCTGCGCCATGCCAGCCAGGGATTGGAGGAGCGCAAGCAGATTCTCTATTTGCTGGGGCCAGTGGGCGGCGGCAAATCCTCCCTGGCGGAGCGGCTGAAGGCGCTGATGGAAGTCCATCCCATCTATGTGCTGAAGGCAGGGGAGGAGATCAGCCCGATCTTCGAAAGCCCGTTGGCGCTGTTCGATGCAGAAACGCATGGCGAGTTTATCGAGGGGAATTACGCGATTCCTCGTCGGCGGCTGACCGGCATGATCAGCCCCTGGTGCCGCAAGCGGCTGGACGAGTTTGGCGGCGATATTTCCCAGTTCAAGGTCGTCAAGATGATGCCCTCGCGGATGCGGCAGATCGCCATCGCCAAGACCGAACCGGGCGACGAGAATAATCAGGACATCAGCTCGCTGGTCGGCAAGGTCGACATCCGCAAGCTGGAGATGCTCTCCCAGAACGATCCCGACGCCTACAGCTATTCGGGCGGCCTCAACCGGGCGAACCAGGGGATGCTGGAATTCGTCGAGATGTTCAAGGCGCCGATCAAGATGCTCCACCCGTTGCTGACCGCGACGCAGGAGGGTAATTATATCGGTACAGAAAATATCGGCGCCATTCCCTTTAATGGGATCATCATGGCCCATTCCAATGAATCGGAATGGGCGAATTTCAAGAACAACAAGAATAATGAAGCCTTTATCGACCGCATCTATGTCATCAAGGTGCCCTATAGCCTGCAGGCGACCGAGGAGCGGCAGGTTTATGAAAAGCTGCTAAGGGAATCCGATCTCAGCAAGGCGCCCTGCGCGCCGGGGACGCTCGACATGTTGGCACGTTTTTCGGTGCTGACGCGGCTGCGCGAGCATGAGAACAGCAATCTCTACTCCAAGATGCGTGTTTATGACGGCGAGATGCTGCGGGAGATCGATCCGCGCGCCAAAAGCATGCAGGAATATCGCGATGCGGCGGGCGTGGATGAGGGCATGTCAGGCATTTCCACCCGCTTCGCCTTCAAGGCGCTGTCGGCGACCTTCAACCATGACACCAATGAGATTGCCGCCGACCCTGTGCACCTCATGTATGTGCTGGAAGGCATGGTGCGGCAGGAACAGTTCCCTGCCGAGGTCGAGGCCCGTTATCTAGAGTTCATCAAGGGCGAACTGGCGCCACGTTATGCCGAGTTCATCGGCAATGAGATTCAGAAGGCCTATCTGGAATCCTATAATGACTACGGTCAGAATCTCTTCGATCGCTATGTCGCCTATGCCGACGCGTGGATCGAGGACTTGGACTTCAAGGACCCCGATACCGGCCAGTTGCTGGACCGGGAGGTCATCAACCAGGAGCTGACCAAGACCGAAAAGCCCGCGGGTATCGCCAATCCCAAGGATTTCCGGAACGAGGTGGTGAAGTTCGCCCTGCGCATGCGGGCCAGCAATGACGGACGCAACCCGAGCTGGACCAGCTATGAGAAGATCCGCGAGGTGATCGAGAAGCGGATGTTCAGCCAGGTTGAGGATCTGCTGCCGGTCATCAGCTTCGGGACGAAGAAAGATGGCGATACCGCCAGCAAGCATGACGAATTCGTCGCGCGGATGATCGAAAGGGGTTATACTGAGCGGCAAGTGAGACGGCTTGTCGAATGGTATATTCGGGTCAAGCAGGCCGGTTGATGGAGGGCAACTGAGCCCCATGCACATAGTCGACAGACGTTTGAACCCGGGAGGCAAGAGCCTGGTGAACAGGCAGCGCTTCCTGCGGAGGGCAAGGGCTTATGTGCAACAGGCCGTGCGCGACAGCCTGAAGGACCGCAGCATCAAGGATCTGGACAAGGAAGGCCAGGTCACGATCCAGCGAGATGTCATCCACGAGCCGACGCTGCATCGCGCCGCGCAGGGCGGCAATCGGGAACGCGTCTTTCCCGGCAATCATGACTATATGGAGGGTGACCGGATCAAGCGGCCCGATGGCGGGCAAGGCGCCGGGTCGCAGGCCGGGCAGGGCGAGGGGAATGACGATTTCCAGTTCGTGCTGAGCCGGGAAGAGTTTCTGGGGCTGTTTCTGGACGATCTGGAATTGCCCGACCTCGCCAAGCGGCGGTTGATCGGCGGAAAGGTCGACGGGATCAGACGGGCGGGCTATTCAGTTGTCGGCAACCCGTCCAATCTCTCCGTGCCGCGCACGATGCAGAAAGCGATGTCGCGACGGCTGGCGCTGCGGCGGCCGAGCAGCCGCGAACTCCAGCGGGTCGAGGATGAAATTGCGGAGATCGAGGCGCGCGAACCGCCGGGACCCGACGATGCGGTGCTGCTGGAAAATCTGCGCGAGGAGCGATCGACGATCATCCGGCGGCGCAATCTGATTGCCTATATAGATCCGGTGGACCTGCGCTATCGCCGTTTCGAGACGGTGCCCAAGCCTGTCGCGCAGGCGGTGATGTTCTGTCTGATGGATGTTTCCGGTTCCATGACCGAGCATATGAAGGACCTCGCCAAGCGCTTCTTCGCGCTGCTGCACCTGTTCCTGTCGCGTTGCTACGAGCATGTTGAGGTGGTGTTCATCCACCATACCGACCGCGCGGCCGAGGTCGATGAGCAGACTTTCTTCTACAGCACGGTCACAGGTGGCACGCTGGTGTCGAGCGCGCTCGACAAGCTGCTGGAGGTGGTCAAGGAACGCTATCGGCCCGACGACTGGAACATCTACGTCGCGCAGGCCTCCGATGGCGACACGATGCAGTCGGACAATGGCCGGGTGGTCAGTCTGATGCAGGACGAAATTCTGCCTATCAGTCAATATGTTGCCTATCTGGAGGTCGGCCGGGAGGAATTTGCCGATATAGAGACGGTCGGCACGATGACCGGTCTGTGGCAGGCCTATGCCCCGGTTTCGGAGGCACGCCGCAATTTCGTGATGCGCAAGGTGCACCACCGGCGGGAAATCTACCCGTGTTCCGCGAACTGTTCCAGCGCAAGGGTGTGGCGGAGCGGACTGCATGACGGGAAAGCACGCAAAAGCGCCGCTGTTCACCGGGAGCGATTGGGACTTTTCGCTCATCAACCGGATCTATGAAACGATCGAGCCGATCGCGCTCAAGGAAATGAATCTGGATATCTATCCCAATCAGATAGAAATCATCAGCGCGGAGCAGATGCTGGACGCCTATTCTTCCATAGGTATGCCACTTTTCTACAAGCATTGGTCCTTCGGAAAACAGTTTGTTACCAATGAAATGATGTACCGTAAGGGGCTGAGGGGACTCGCCTATGAACTGGTCATCAACAGCGATCCCTGCATCAACTATCTGATGCAGGAAAACAGCGCGACGATGCAGACCCTGGTCATCGCGCATGCAGCCTTTGGTCACAATCATTTCTTCAAGAATAATTATGTCTTCCGCCAATGGACCGATGCCGAGGGCATTCTCGATTATCTGGAGTTTGCCAAGCGATACATCGCGGAATGTGAGGAGCGCCACGGCCAGTTGGCGGTCGAGCGGGTTCTGGATGCCGCCCATGCGCTGATGAACCAGGGTGTACATCGCTATCCGCGCATCCGCCCGCGTGATCTGAAGGGCGAGGCGGCGCGGGAGGCGGAGCGGCAGGCCTATCGTGACCGCATCTATGACGATCTGTGGCGCACGGTGCCCGTGGGAGCGCGGGCGGACGCCGTGCCCAATGAGGAACGGCGGGCTGCGCTCGGGCTACCGCAAGAGAATATCCTCTATTTCCTGGAGAAAACTGGCCCGCGCCTGCAAAGCTGGCAGAGGGAAGTGCTGCGCATCGTCCGGCTGATCGCACAATATTTCTACCCGCAACGCCAGACCAAGGCGATGAATGAGGGCTGCGCGACCTATACCCATTATCGGATCATGACGCTGCTGCATGAGCGCGGGTGGATCACCGACGGCGCGTTCATGGAATTCCTGTCGTCACATACCAATGTCGTCTATCAACCCACTTATGATTCAGGGCATTTTGGTGGTTTCAATCCCTATGCGCTGGGTTTCGGCATCATGTCCGATATCGAGCGGATATGCCTTGAGCCGACCGAGGAGGACCGGGAATGGTTCGGCGACATCGCTGGCTCAGGCGATCCGGTGGAGGTGCTGAAGGATATCTGGGCCAATTACCGCGATGAAAGCTTTGTGTCCCAGTTCCTCAGCCCGCACATGATCCGGCATTGGCGCCTGTTCAAGATCAACGACCGGGCAAGCGAGTCGGAGCTGCGCGTCGATGCCATCCATGATGAACGCGGCTATCGGCGGATAAGGCGGGCGCTGGCGCGGGAATATGATATCGGGCGGCAGGAGCCGGATATTCAGGTGGTCGACGTGGATCTTGTCGGGGACCGCAAGCTGATCGTCGAACATGGCGTGGTCGACGGGGTCCTGCTCGATCCGGCTGATGCCGCTATGGTGTTGCAAAATCTGGCAAATCTCTGGGGCTATGAGGTGATGCTGAAGGAAATCGACACCGAAAGCCGTAAGGAATTGAAAAGCCACGCCGCACAGCCCAGGGAGGGTTGGCTGCGCTGAGCCGGTTCGGGGGATCGACGGATACCGCCGCCCTGGAAGATTCCATTTTCATTCGGACATTGGAAAGGCTAAGTTGTGCACCGATTTTCGCGGGCGAAGCTGGCTTGCGGGCTTCGCGAACAAGGCAGGAGTTCGATTCATGACGAATACTCTTACGCGTGAAGAGTGTCTGGAACGGGCGAAAATGCATGAGCAGTTGGCGGCGACGACCGCTGACGCTTCTGCACGCATGATGCATCAGGCGATGGCGGCGGAATTTCGCCGCCGGGCCGATGGTGAGGCGGATGACGGCATCAGGCAGGCGGTCAACAGGCCCATCATGGAATTGGTTTCCAAAGTCGCGTGATCGCCTGAGGCGGTAGCACTCAGGCTTTGCCATCTCCGGGTCGGCCGCGTCGGCGCAGCAAGTAAATGTCCATGATCCAGCCATGCTCCTGCCGGAGCGTGGCGCGCTGGTCGATGATCGTCGGTCCGACGATGGCGAGCGGACCCTGGGCGATGGCCTGCTGCGGCATGCCGAGATAGGCGCCCCACCATATATCGACCCCCTCGGACGGCAGCGTCCGAAAGGCGCAATGCCCGTCCAGCATGACCACCAGGCTGTTCGTGCAGACCGGCCATCCCTCTTCGCGCAGGCGGCGGCCCGTGGTGATGAGCACGGGTTCCGCCAGATCGTTGAGGCATATGCCGTGGGCGGCGGTCAGCGCCTGGATGCTGGTGATGCCGGGGATGACCTGAACCTGCATGTCCGGAAGTCGTTCTGCGATACGCAGGCTGCTGTCGTAGAGCGAGGGATCGCCCCAGACCAGCAGCGCCAATGTTCCGCCCTGCGGCAGATGGCGGGTGATCTGATCCTGCCAGAGAGCGGCGATGGCATCGTGCCAGTCAAGTACCGCATCGACATAGGCAGGCTGGTCGGCTCGGCTGGGCATGTCGAATTCGACCAGCCTGACCGGGCGCGTGAGCAACTCGGCGCAAATGGCACGGCGCAGGTCGATGAGGTCGGATTTCACATCGCCCTTGCGCGGCAGCAGGATCAGGTCTGCCTCGTTCATCGCCCGGATCGCGGCGCGGGTCAGATGATCGGGATTGCCCGTGCCGATGCCGATGAGGTTGAGTGTGATCATGCTGCGCTGCCCTCGGCAATGAGGTGGAAGAAGCTACCCGTGACAGGGCCGCGATGCGATCCGGTAGAGGAGACGGCTTTGCCCTCGGCATCGGTGACGGTTGCGAGCGGGCTGTCCGGCTGGGCGAGGATGGTGGAATAGTGGAATTCATGGCCGTTGAGCGACACGCCAGCGGGAAAACCAGCCATCGGGGCCAGCAGCCGGGCGCGGCGATAGCCCAGATGCAGACGGCGTTCCGCAAAGCTGGTGACGAGACCCAGCAGGCCCGCCATGGCGTGACTGTGGCCCTGTGCGTCGATCAGTACCTCTCCCAGCACCATATAGCCGCCGCATTCGCCGTGGATCGGGCGGGTCTCGGCATGGCGGCGCAGGGCCGAGAGAAAGCGGCCCGCCTGCGCTATGCGGCCAGCGTGAAGTTCGGGATAGCCGCCGGGGAGCCAGATGGCGTCGGCTGTGGTATCTGGAACCTCGTCCGCGAGCGGGGAGAAAGGAAGGATTTCCGCGCCTGCCGCCCGCCAGTCCGACAGAAGATGGGCGTAGGTGAAGGAAAAGGCGGCGTCCCGCGCGATGGCGATGCGTTGGCCGGGAGGCGCGCCGGATTTTGCGCTCTGTGTTTGCAGCAGCGTGGGCCGGGCGGCGGCGTGGATCGCCGACAGGTCCAGATGGGCTGCGATGATGTCGGCTATGCGATCCATGGTTGCGTCCAGATCAGCCTGTTCGGTCGCCTGAACGAGACCGAGATGCCGTTCGGGCAGACTCAGCGCCTCGCTGCGGGGAATGGCGCCGAAGACCGGGATGTCAGCTTCAGCCATCGCGGCGCGGATCAGCCTTTCGTGGCGTTCGCTGGCGACACGGTTCAGGATCACGCCCGCCATCACAATGTCGGGGCGCAGGCTGCGGAAGCCATGCGCCACGGCGGCGGCGGACTGGCTCTGACCGGACACGTCCATGACCAGCACGACGGGCCAGTTCAGGGCGGCAGCAATGTCGGCGCTGGAGCCGTTCCCGCTTTCCCCTGCCATCGGGGCGCCGTCGAACAGGCCCATCACCCCTTCCGCAACGATCAGGTCAGCATCCCCGGCATGGCGGGTAAGAGCGCCGATCATCGGGGATGGCATCGCCCAGCTATCAAGGTTGAAGGACGGGCGACGGCTGGCCGCCTGCTGGAAGGTGGGGTCGATATAGTCGGGGCCGGATTTGAACGGCTGTACGCACAGGCCCTTGAGCGTGAATGCGCGCAGCAGGCCGAGCGTCATGATGGTCTTGCCCGACCCGGACCGGGGGGCGGTGATGAGGAGGCCGGGAGTCATTCCTTGCCGATGAACTGCGAGTCGGTGCCGGACGGACGGAAGCGGCGGTCATAGCCGGGGGCGTAGAGGCTGCTTTCGGCGAAATCGCCGTTGTCGAGCACGGGACCGACCAAGATGATGGCAGTGCGCTCCGGGCCGTGGGCTGCGGCCTCCTCGATGGTGGCTAGGGTGGCGCGGACGATGCGCTGGTCGGGCCAACTGGCGCGCCAGATCACCGCCGCCGGGCAGTCCGGGCCATAGTGGGGGATCAGATCCGCCACGATCTTCGCCAGATTATGGATGGACAGGTGGATGGCAAGCGTCGCGCCGGTGGCGGCGAAGGCAGGAAGATTTTCGCCCGGCGGCATCGAGCTGGCGCGGCCTGGCGTGCGGGTGAGGACGAGCGACTGGCCGAGTTCAGGCAAGGTGAGTTCCACCTCCAACGCGGCGGCGGCGGCGGCGAAGGAGGGAACGCCGGGGGTGATGCTGTAAGGGATATTGAACGCCTTCAGGCGACGGATTTGTTCGCCCATGGCGGACCAGACCGACAGGTCGCCCGAATGAAGGCGGGCTATGTCATGACCTGCTTCATGGGCTTCGCGGATGATGGCGACGATCTCGTCGAGGGTGAGCGGGGCCGTGTTCACGATCCACGCGCCGGGCGGGCAATGATCGAGCAGGGCGGCGGGAACCAGCGATCCGGCATAGAGGCAGACCGGGCTGCTCGCGATCAGGTCGCGTCCGCGCAGGGTGATGAGATCGGGTGCGCCGGGGCCTGCGCCGATGAAATGAACGGTCATATGGGGTTTCCTTCGGCAAGGGCGCAGGTGGCGAGGCGGTCCTGCGAGACAGCGCGGGGCGCGAGCAGGCGAGCATGGTAGCCTGCTGCGGCGAGGGCAGCGGCTTCGGCGACGCTACCCGTGTGGTGGGCAGCGAGGCTGACGGGTGAACAGGTGAGCGTGGTCTGGCCTGTGAGCCGGTCGGATGGGATGGCGATGAGTGGGAGGCGAAGCTGCTGGGCCAGCGGGTCGAGTTGGGGTGCCTTATGGTCGAGCGTTGCCAAAGCCGCCGGGGCGAAGTTTCCCTGGGTCGCCCTTTCCAGTGCGGATCGAAGCGAGGCAAGCGTGGCGCTTTTCCGAAAACCGAAACCGGCGACGATCATAGGGTGATGTTCCACTGCACCAGCGGATAGGCAGAACGCCAGCCATGGCGGCTGCCGAGCGGGACTGCCTGCGCCAGTTCGATGCGGAGGAGGTCGCCTCCTTTGCGGGCGTGCCATTGATTGAGGAGAGCTTCCGATTCCAGCGTGACCGCATTCGCCACCAGCCGGGTCGGGCCGCCGGGAAGCACGAACAGCGTTTCGAGCAGTGCTTCACAGAGTCCTCCGCCAATGAAAATGGCGTTTGGGCGGGTACGGTCGCGGAGGATGTCGGGGGCCTTGCCTTCGATTACGGTCAGACGATCGGCACCAAGCGCTGCAGCATTGCTGCGGGCGCGGGCGGCGCGGACCGGGTCGGCTTCGAAGGCCGTTGCCTGCGTTGCGGGATGAGCAAGGAGCCATTCGATGGCGATGGAACCCGAACCAGCGCCGATGTCCCACAGCGCCTCACCGGGACGCGGGGCGAGCGCGGAGAGGGTCAGGGCACGCGCGGGGCGCTTGGTGATCTGGCCGTCATGATCGAACCAGCCGTCGGCTATGCCGCTGGCTCGGGGAAGCGTTCTGCCATTGCCCGCCACGGATAGGGCGACGGCAACGGGATGGGCGATGTCCGCAAAGTCGAACCTTTCAGCGGTGGTCGTGCGGATGCGTTCCCGCGGGCCGCCAAGCGCTTCCAACACATGGATCGAAGACGCACCGAAGCCATTTTGCGCCAGATAAGTGGCGAGCGCGCTGACCGCAGCACCATCGCGCAGCAGGATGATAGCGCGGCGGCCGGGGATGAGGCCGGGACGCAGGCGGGTGAGCGGGGCGGCGTGGAGGCCGTGGCATTCCACCTCCTGTAACGGCCAGCCAAGGCGCGCGGCGGTGAGGGCGAAGGTAGAGGGGGCAGGATGGGCGACCCACTCTTCCAGCGCGAGTAAACGGGAGATGCTGGCGCCCCCGCCAAACCAGAACGGATCGCCTGAGGCCAGCATGACCGTGGGTTGGCCACGACGGGCGAGGAGGAGGGGAATGCCGTCCTCGAACGGGACTGGCCATGGGTGGCATTCCGCCTTAAGGGCTGGCAGCAGCGACAGGTGGCGCGGCGCTCCGGTAACGAACGTTGCCGCCGCCAGCGCCTGACGGGCGGCGCGGGACAGGCCATCGGGGCCGTCCTCCCCGATGCCGATGATCGTCAGCCAGGGATCAGGAGTTTTCGACATTTCCCATATCCTCATTCTGGGCGGGACCACGGAGGCGAGCGCGCTGGCCAGAGCGCTGGCCGAAGGGAGCAAGCGTGCTGTGTTGAGCTATGCCGGGCGCACGGAAAAGCCGCGCGCCCAGCCTGTGCCGGTGCGCGTTGGCGGCTTTGGAGGGATTGGCGGCCTTGTCGATTATCTGCGGAGAGAGGGCGTGACCCATCTGGTGGACGCGACCCATCCCTTTGCTGCGACGATGAGCCGACATGCCGTTGCGGCAGCGCGGGAGGCAGGGGTCGCGCATATCATGCTGACGCGGCCCGGCTGGGTCGAGGCCAGTGGGGATAGCTGGACCCATGTGCCGGATATTGCAGGAGCCGTGGGAGCGCTGGAAGGGCATGCCCGGCGCGTGATGCTGGCGCTGGGACGGATGCATGTCGATGCCTTCGCCGCCCAGCCGCAGCATCATTATCTGTTGCGCTTCGTAGATGTGCCGGATGAAGCGCCGGGGCTGCCCCAACATCATCTGGTGGTGGACCGCGGGCCGTTCACGGTGGAGGGAGACATGGCCCTGATGCAGGCGCACCGGATCGAATTGGTCGTATCGAAAAATGCGGGCGGCAGCGGCGCGGAGGCGAAGCTGATCGCCGCCCGGAAGCTGGGGTTGCCGATACTGATGATCGACAGACCGCCCTGTCCCGCCGCGCAGGTTACGCATGACATTGCGGGCGTGCTGGAGTGGCTGGGTCATTCGGCAGAGCGCGGGGTGTAGAGGATCGGGCTGCCGGGGCGCTCGATCAGGCAGGTGCGGCTGGAGCCGAGGATGACCATGGTACGCATGTCGGCCATGTCCGGCGTGGCCTGGCCGAGCGGGACGATGCACAGGCTTTCCTCCGGCGTGGATACGGCGCGGGCGAAAAGGATCAGGCGGTCGTCGCCGCATTCCTCTCGCAGGATTTCCAGGGTGCGGGTGAAACCATCCGGGCGGGACTTGGATCGCGGATTGTAGAAGGCCATGGCGAAGTCGGCCTGCGCGGCAAGGCGCAGACGGCGTTCGATGAGTGCCCAGGGTTTGAGATTGTCCGACAGGTTGATGGCGCAGAAATCATGGCCAAGCGGTGCGCCAGCCTTCGCGGCGGCGGCAAGCATGGCGGTGATGCCGGGAAGGACACGGATATCGAGGGCGCGCCAGTCTGAGGGGCCAGCTTCCAGCGCTTCGAACAGGGCTGACGCCATGGCGAAGACGCCGGGGTCGCCGGAGGAAACGATCACGACCTTCCGGCCCTCTGCAGCCAGCTTCAGGGCATGGGTCGCCCGGTCCAGTTCGACACGATTGTCGGAAGCGTGGAGGGTTAGGCCCGGACGTTCCGCCACGCGGGCGACATAGGGGATATAGCCGATGACGTCGGTGGCGACGGTGAGAGCTTCCGACACTTCCGGGGTGATCAGCGCTTGCGCGCCGGGGCCAAGGCCTGCGACTGCGATCCAGCCGGTCATGGGCGGCGGCCCTGACCGTGGATGAGCAGGATCGAGAAATAGGCGGCGACGGCCTCCGCCTCTGCAAGCGGGGTGATCCGCTGGTCCGCCATGGTCGCATATTCGACCAGCCAGGCGCAGTCCTGCTTGCCAGCAGCGGCGACCGCGCGACGCAGCTTCGGAAGGTTGCGACCAATCTTCATGACGACCAGCGCATTGGTGTCCTGGATGCGGCGGGCCAGCTCCTCTTCGGGCAGGGTCGCCATCAGCACCGTCAGCACATCGTCGCCCCAACTGATGGGCGTGCCGCTGGCGGTCCAGGCGCCGGACATGCCGGTTATGCCGGGGACGATCCTGACCGGCGCGGTGAGACGACTGTGCAGGTGCATGAAGCTGCCGTAGAAAAAGGGGTCACCTTCGCACAGCACCACCACATCCTCACCGCTGGCGCACAGATCGTCGAGATGGCCCGTGCAATCGGCATAGAAGGCGGACAGGAGTTCATTATAGCGCGGGTCGGACAACGGAATTTCGGTCGTCACCGGATATTCCATCGGAAATTCGACGGCGTCCGGGTGTATCATGCCCTCCACGATCCGGCGAGCCTGGCCGGATTTTCCCCTTTTGCGGAAATAGGCGATGTGGCGGGCGTTGCGGATCAGGCGGTCGGCGCGAACGCTCATCAGATCCTGCGCGCCGGGGCCGAGGCCTACGCCATGAATGGTGCCTTTGGTCATTCTGCGGGGCTCGCTATGGCGTTGACGGCAGCGACCGTGATGGCGCTGCCGCCCGGGCGCCCCTCCACGATGCAGCAGGGGACCGGCTGGCTTTCCCAAAGGGCCTGTTTCGATTCCGCTGCGCCGACAAAGCCCACGGGGCAGCCGATGACCGCGGCCGGACGGGGGCAGGCCGGATCGTCCAGCATGTTGAGCAGGTGGAAAAGAGCCGTAGGCGCGTTGCCGATGGCGACTAGCGCGCCATCCAGATGCGGGCGCCAGAGTTCGAGCGCGGCGGCTGAGCGGGTGTTGGACATGCGTTCGGCCAGTTCGGGAACCAGCGCATCGTTCAATGTGCAGAGGATCGGGTTGTTGGCGGGCAGGCGCTTGCGGGTGATCCCCTCGGACACCATGCGCGCGTCGCAGAGGATCGGGGCGCCAGCCTCCAGCGCGGCGATAGCGGCCAGGGCGAAGGTTGGGGAGAAGCGGATGTACGGCGCAAGACCGACCAGCCCCGCCGCGTGGATCATGCGGACGGCGATGCGCTCCTCTGCCAGCGAGAAACGGTCGAGATCGGCTTCGGCACGGATGGTGCGGAAGGATTCCCGGTAGATGGCGGCGCCGTCGGTTTCGTAGATATAGGGCATTATGGGCTTCCGAAGAGAGCGAGAATCTGGACGGGGGTAAGGCCCGTTCGTTCCGGGGGCGATCCGGCGCGGGCCTTGCGGGCGAGGTCGAAACGGCCTTGGCGACCTGTCAGGACGATGTCGGCGTGCCTTGGGCGTGCGCAGCCCTTGGCACAGCCGGCAATATGGAGAGACCCGCTGACGAAAGGGGCGAGGCGGGTGGCGAGGTCGCGAGTGGCGACGCTTGCCTGTGGACATGCGGGCGCGCCGGGGCAGGCGTCGATCAGGAGCGGCGGTTCTGTAGGAACAGGACTGATCGTGCCTCCTTCGAGGATCAGGCCACGCCACGGAGTGAGGCGAAGGCCTATGACGCCTGGCGATTCGGCCAGGGCGGCAAGGCCGTCCGCATCGATCTGACCGAAAGGAAGGCCGTGAAAGGGGCCTGGGGCTTGCGCCAGAAGCTGTTGCAAGGTGCGGGGATGGGCGGGCGCAATTGTCGGGGCCAACGGCAACGGGGCCTTGTGCCGCGCGATCCGACCAGAGCTGGCGCCACCCGTATCGAGGAACCAGCGGGCGAGCGCTGTCAGGTCCTGCGCCGCTGTTTCGATACTGGTCGGCGTGCCGAATGTGCGTCCCTCCGCACGGAGCAGGAGGGCGCCGGTTTCGCTGCGCTCGAAACGGAAATCGGCGGGGACGTGGGTGAGGGCGGGGGCTGGGCCGATGTCAATGGCAATGCCGATCTTGGGAGGAAGATCGGGGAGATCATCGATGCGGCCGAGGAGGTTTTGCGCGATGCTTTCCGTATCATCGCCAGTCGACCAGTCCGGGTTCAGCAGGAAATTCCGGCGGCTTTCGCGCGCCGGGTCGGGATCTGTGAGACCGAGGGCAACCAGCCGTTCGAGGAGAGGACGGTGGCTTTGCTCGGTCACGCCCCGGATCTGGAGCGCGGCGCGATTGGTGAGATCGACAAGGCCATTGCCGTAGCGGTGAGCGGCTTTGCTGAGGCCCAGCGTCTGGGCAATGCTCAACCGTCCAAACGACGGACGGACGCGGACCAACAGCCCGTCGCCCGCAGCCATCGGGCGCCATGCCGTGGGGCACCAGCCGCGAATGGCAGCGTCGGCGCTCTGCGCGTCTCGCACTGGACTTCACCTCCCACGTCGCAACGACGACTGGAAGATTGCCCTTCCAGCCGCTTAAACCGTCGCTCGTGCGGAGAACCGAGCCGTGACCATCCCCTGGACCATGGCAAGAGCGACCTTTGCGTACGGCAGGTCTCCTGGCTTGCGGGTCATAGCATGGGCAGGGGGCCTTCCCGGATCGCTCCAGTGGCTGACCTTCCCCGCTTGAAAAGGGGGCGGTCGGTCCTTGCCTTGCTCGCCGCTCACAGTTGCAGGGACAGCCGCGGATTTGGGAGTCTCCCTCCCGCACCGCATTCCCATTCAAGCCCCTTGCAGGGCACCGACGCGATCGAATGGAGCGGGCACAGACCCGTTCCAGGGCAGCTTCATACGCGCAGAGAGTGGGAAAGGAAAGGGGGCGAAGCTTCAGCGCGTCACGATGGTGGAGTGCCAGTCGGTCCGCCGCTCCCAGCCGCGCCGTTCCAGTTCGGGCGTCGCTTCCTCGCTGACCGGATAGCCAAGGCACAACAGACCAAGGCAGCGCCAGTTTTCGGGAATTTCCAGCATGGCATCGACGGTCGCCGGGTCGATGATCGATACCCAACCAAGGCCGATGCCGTGGATACGCGCGGCGAGCCAGAGGGTGTGGATCGCCATCACGCAGCTGTACCGGCGAGCTTCAGGCATGGTCATCGCGCCCAGACGATGGCCGGTTTCGGTGCCTTCGTCGCAATAGACGGCGAACAGCACCGGCGCTTCGCGCAGGCCGTGCAGTTTCAGGCTGCGATAGAGCTTGTCTTCGTTGCCGTCATAGATCTTGCCCGCCTTTGCGACCTGATCATCGACGTGAGCCGCGAGCCTTTCACGCAATGCAGGCGTGACGATCCGCACGAAACGCCAGGGTTGCGACAGCCCGACCGAAGGCGCGCTGTGGGCGAGAGCCAGCAGTTGCTCCACCTCTGCTTCATTCAGTGGATCGGTTCTGAAATGCCGTACGTCCCGGCGGGCATGGACCAGATCCTCGAAGGCGGCGATGTCGAAGGTGGAGCGGGTCAGAATTCGATTCCTGCCTGAGCCTTCACGCCGCTGCGGAAGGGATGTTTGACAAGGGTCATTTCCGTGACGAGATCGGCCGCCTCGATCAATGCGTCGGGCGCGTTGCGGCCGGTGATGAGGACATGTTTCATCGCGCCGCGGGTGGTCACGGCTTCAACCACCTCCTCCACCGGCAGATAGTCGTAGCGCAGGACGATGTTAAGCTCATCGGCAAGGACCATATCATAGGCGGGATCAGCGATCATGCGTTTGACTTCATCCCATGCTTCGCGTGCAAGCGCAATGTCGCGGGTGCGGTCCTGTGTATTCCAGGTGAAGCCTTCGCCCATGGGTTTGAATTCGACATTGTCGGGAAACGCGTCGAACACCCGTTTTTCTCCGGTGGTCATGGCGCCCTTCACGAACTGGACGACACCGACCTTCTTGCCATGGCCGATGGCGCGCACGACCATGCCGAGCGCGGCGGTCGTCTTGCCCTTGCCCTTGCCGGTGTGGACGATCAGCAAGCCCTTTTCCTGAGTCTTGGTCGCCATGATCTTGTCATGGGCGGCCTGTTTCTTCTTCATCTTTTCGGCATGTTGTTCGGGGGTGCGTTCGATCATGGGTGGTTTTCCTTGAGGCTTGCGAGGAGCATGGCAGCGCTGTTCGATTTGGGTTTCCAAAGGGCGCGGTCGAGCGCTTCGTGGAGGCGGGTGGCGGTTTCGCGCAGGGCGGCGGGATTGGCCTTTGCCATGAAGGCGCGGACTGTCTCATCCTCGATGAAGGCGGCATGGACCGCGTTGAAATGATGGTCCTTCACCGCATGGGTGGTGGCGGCGAAGGCAAAGAGATAATCGACCGAGGCGGCAATCTCGAACGCGCCCTTGTAGCCGTGGCGCATCATGCCCGCTATCCATTTGGGGTTGGTGACGCGGGCGCGAACGATGCGGCCGATCTCATCCTCCAGCGTGCGGATGACCGGGCGTTCGGGACGGCTGTGGTCATTATGATAGGATAGCGGCTTGCGACCCGAAAGATGCTCGACGGCGGCGGCGATCCCGCCCTCAAACTGATAATAATCGTCGCTGTCGAGCAGGTCATGTTCGCGATTGTCCTGATTCTGGATCAGGGCGTCGGCTTGCGTCAGGCGCTGGGCGAAGAGGCTGCGTTCGGCTTCGCCTTCAACTCCGCCGCCATAAGCATAGCTGCCCCAGTCGAGATAGACATTCGCCAGATCCGATCGGTCGTGCCAGATTTTTTCATCGATCATGGCTTGCAGGCCCGCACCATAGGCGCCGGGCCTTGAGCCGAAGATGCGGGCGCCCGCGCGCCGGGCGGCGACTTTTTCGGATGTGCCCTCCGCGATCAGGGCGGCGGTTTCCGCACGGTGGCGGGCGGCGGCAGGGTTATCCTCCTCCGGCTCGTCCAACGCCATGACGGCGCGGGCGGCACTGTCGAGCAGGTCGATCTGTTCCGGGAAGGCGTCGCGGAAAAAGCCGGAGACGCGGAAGGTGACATCGACGCGCGGGCGGTTCAATTCGGCGATCTTCATCACCTCAAAACCAATGACGCGGCCCGACGCCCAATCCCAGCGGGGCCGGACGCCCATCAGGGCAAGGGCCTGGGCGATGTCGTCGCCGCCCGTGCGCATATTGGCCGTGCCCCAGGCGGAAAGGGCAATGGTGCGGGGATAGTCGCCCTCACGCTGGAGATAATCCTGCACGATGAGGTCGGCGGAACGCTGGCCTAGATTCCAGGCAGCGACCGTGGGGACGGAGCGAGTGTCGACCGAGTAGAAATTACGGCCCGTGGGGAGGACGTCGGGGCGGCCTCGGGTGGGTGCGCCGGAGGGGCCGGGGAGGACGAAATTTCCGTTGAGCGCCTTGAGCAGGGCGGTCTTTTCCGCTGCTCCGCAAGCAGTGACGCGAGGGGAAAGGTCGGTTTCGATCGCACTCAGGACAGCCCCGCTTCTGGGGCCGGGTGGCGGGTCGCCGCTGTCGAGCAGGTGAATGGCGCAGAGTTCGAGACGTTCCACCATATCACCCGTGGTGCGCCATGGCGCATCGGTGAGGTTTTCGAGCGATTCCGGGCGGGGGCCGGCCCATGGCGCACCCATATTGCAGTCAAGCGGGTCGAAGTTCAGGTCAAGGTCGTCGGCAAGGGCGCGGAGAAGGGATTGTTGACCCTCATGATCCATGCCTCTGGGGCAGCGTGCGAGCGCCAGGAGGAGGTCACGGCGAAGAGACGCTTCAGGGCTTTGGGTGAAGACATGCAAACCGTCCCTGATCTGCATTTCCTTCAGTTCACACAGATAGTTATCGATCGCTGCTAAAGCATCGTCTCCACTGCCTTGCGCGCCTGCATCCTTGTCCAGACCCTGGCTTGCGGCGAGGGCGAGTATGTCCTTGCGCAGCGTTTCCAGACGGCGGGGGTCCATGCCGGCGGCGAGATAATATTCATCGACCAGCGCCTCCAGTTCCTTGAGCGGACCATAGGTTTCCGCACGGGTCAGCGGGGGTGTCAGATGGTCGATAATGCAGGCGCCGAGGCGGCGCTTGGCCTGAGTGCCTTCGCCGGGATCGTTGACGATGAAGGGATAGATTTGCGGGATTGGTCCGGCGCAGATTTCAGGGAAGCAGTTTTCCGCGAGCGCGATCGCCTTGCCGGGCAGCCATTCGAGATTGCCATGCTTGCCGACATGGACGACGGCATGGGCGCCGAATTCCTGCGCCAGCCAGATATGGAAGGCCAGATAGGCGTGCGGTGGCGGCAAGGCCGGGTCGTGATAGCTGCTTTTCGGGTCGATATGATAGCCGCGCGAGGGCTGAACGGCGACGGCGATATTGCCGAAACGGTGGACGGGAAGGTGGAAGGCGTCGTTGCGGAAGAAGGGATCGGCTTCGGGCGTACCCCAGCGGGTTTGCACGGCTTCCCGGGCAGTTGCGGGCAAGGCGGCGAAGGCGGCATGGTACAGATCGAGGGGCAGCTGGACTTCGGCTGGGCGATCCGGCCCGGCATTAGTGACGCCTGCGGTCATGAGACGCATCAGGGCTGCGCCGTCGCCGGGTGCGTCGGCGGTGGTATAGCCCGCTTCCGTCAGAGCATTGAGAATGGCGGCGGCGCTGGCCGGCGTGTCGAGGCCGACGCCATTGCCGATCCGCCCATCCTTGTTGGGATAGTTGGCGAGGACCAGCGCGATGTGACGGTTGGCCGCTGGTGTTTTACGAAGTTTTGCCCAATTTACAGCCAATTGCGCAACAAAGCTGACACGATTATCCAGCACCTGAGGAACGATGATGCTGCATTCTGTGCGTTGATCGAAGCGGGCGGCGGCCTTGAAAGCGACGGCTCGGGAGAAGAGACGACCGTCCACTTCGGGGAGCGCGATGTGCATGGCAAGGTCGCGGGGCCCCAGTCCTCGGGCGCTCTCTTCCCAGGCGCTTTGCTCTGCGCTGGCGAAGATGGTTTGGAGGATCGGGCAGTCGGCTTGCTCAAGGACCGAGGGCGTGCGCGGTTCTCCGGGCGCGCTCGCAGCGAAGGCGGTGGCGTTGAGGATGACGTCGGGCGGTGTTTCCGCCATGACGGTCTGGAGGAAATCTCTGGCAAAGGGTTCGCGCAAGGCGCGGACATGAACGGGGATGATATTGAGACCCGCCTGTTCAAGACCCATGATCATGGCGTCCACGGCTTCGAGCGTGCCTGCAATCAGGAGTGCCCGGTAGAAGACGAACAAGGCCGTTGGGCGACCCGGGGTCCAGCGGGACTTGACCTGCCCCATTGTCGGGCGGTCAGTGCCCGGCAGATATAGGCCAGCGTCGGCGACCGGGATTGGGGCGTCGGGCGTGCCCGCATCGAAGCCAGCAAGTCGGGCGGCGGTCTTGAGGAAGGCGATGGCGTTGGGAATGCCCCCCTGACGGAGATAGTTGCGAAGACGGCCGCAGATTTCGGCGGGCAGGGTCGAAGCGGTATGGAGGTCGGGATCGTCCTCATGGCCATCGACTATGGCGGCGAAAGCGATGCCCTTCTCGCGCGCAACATTGGCAATTTCATCAATGCCATAGGGCCAGTAGCTCTTACCACCTAATAGGATTACGCAGACGAACTTGGCGTGGGCGACCACCTTTTCGACATAGAGGTCGACCGAATAGGGATGCTTGAGTTGAAGGAGGTTGGCGAGGCGGATCGCCGGGCCGCCTTCGCCCACCCCCTCTGTCAGCGCTTGGGCGGCACTGGCAAAGCAGGCGAGCTCGCTGTCCGCCACAGTCAGCAGCACAATATCGCCCGGCGATTGGCCAAGGTCGATCGCTTCGTCGCCGTTGGAGACGGTGCCGGGCGTGGCGGTCAGCAGATGCATCAGGCGACCACCGTCTGCACGCCGAGGGCGGCTTCGATGGCAGCACGGTCGAGGCCGGTCTGGCCGATCACGACCAGTCGGGAGGCGCGGCGCTCCTCAGGTTGCCAGTGGCGGTCATAATGATGCTGGATACGCGGTCCGACGGCCTGCACGACCAGACGGGCGGGACGGCCCGCGACGGCCAGGAAGCCCTTTACCCGCAGGATGTCGTGCGCGGTTATGGCGTCGGCAAGGGCCGTCAGCAGCGGTTCGGGATTACCGAGTTCTCCCAGATCAACGATGAAACTTTCGAAATCGTCGTGATCATGATCCTCCTCATCATCATGATGGGATGGGCGGGCGTCGATCTGGTCTTCCACGCCCACCTCCAGGCCGAGCAGGATGGCGGGGTCGATCTGTCCCTTCGCGGTGCGGATGATGCGGACGCCGGGGCGGGTTTCGCTGCCAAGCTCCTGTTCCAGCCCGGTCAACGTGTCGGCGTCGACCAGATCGGTCTTGTTGAGCAGGACAAGGTCAGCACAAGCGAGCTGGTCCTCGAACAGTTCCTCTAAGGGACTATCATGGTCCAGTGTCGGGTCGGCGGCGCGGGCGGCGGCAAGCGCAGCTTCGTCATGGGCGAAGCGGCCCGCCGCCAGCGCATCGGCGTCGATCAACGCGATCACGCCATCCACCGTGGCCCGTGTACGGATGTCGGGCCATTGGAAGGCTTTCACCAGCGGCTTGGGCAGGGCGAGACCGGAGGTTTCGATGATGATATGATCGGGCGGCGTCGGGCGATCGAGCAGGCGCTGCATGGTCGGCAGGAAGTCGTCGGCCACCGTGCAGCAGATGCAACCGTTCGCCAGTTCGATGATATCCTCATCAGGGCAGGCCTCTTCGCCGCAGCCCTGCACCAACGCGCCGTCGACGCCGACATCCCCGAACTCGTTGATGATGAGGGCGAGGCGGCGGCCGGCTGCATTCTCGATCAAGTGACGGATCAGCGTGGTCTTTCCGGCGCCGAGAAAGCCCGTGATGACGGTGGCAGGAATTTTGCTCATGCGGGATTTCCTTGCGGTTGATGGCTGGGGATTGGGGTGACTTCGATCTCGTCAAAGCCTTTCCAGCGGTAGACGGCCCAGCTCACCACCCAGCAGGCGGCGAACAGGCCGATGATGAGAAAGCCGAGACTGTTGAAATGCTCGCCCAGATCGGCGGCGAGCGTCCAGACGCCGCCCGTCAGGCCCAGTCTGTCGCCGAGCAGCGCGGCCGCCTCGATCCCGCCGATCAGCAGCGCGACGAGGGCGGAAACGAGTGTGATGGTGATGTTGTAGTAGAGTTTGCGGATCGGCTTCACAAAGGCCCATTGATAGGCACCCATCATCAGCGCGCCATCAGCCGTGTCGATCAGCGCCATGCCCACGGCGAAGAGCAGCGGGAAGATGAGCACGGTCGAGATGGAAAGGCCGCTTGCGGCCTGTCCCGCCGACAGGCCGAGGATCGCGACCTCCGTGGCGGTGTCGAAACCCAGGCCGAAGAGGAAGCCAAGCGGGGCCATGTGCCAGCTGCGCGTCACCAGCCGGAAGAGCGGGCGGAAAAGGCGAGCGAGAAATCCGCGATTTCCAAGAAGAATATCCATATCTTCATCAACATAGACACCACCATTGCGAACATGGTTGAATGTCCTGAGAACAGATCTGAGGATGATCAGATTCATTGCCGCGATGGCGAAAAGGAAGGTTGCGGAAATGATCGTCGCAATGACGCCGCCAATCGCGCCTATGGCCTCTACCCGGCTCAGTGCATTGGCGGCGATAGCGATGGTGACGGCGGCGATCAGGACGATGCCGCTATGGCCGATGGCGAACCAGAAGCCGACGGTCAGTGGGCGCTGGCCGTCCTGCATCAGCTTGCGGGTCACATTGTCGATGGCGGCAATATGGTCGGCATCGACCGCATGGCGCAGGCCAAGGCTCCAGGCCAGCAGCGCCGTGCCCAGCATCATGCTGTTGCCCGCGAAGAGGGTGAAAGCCCAGATCCAGGCGGCCAGATTGGCGCCGATCAATGCGGCGAACATTCCGGTCGCGCGGCGGCGCAGCAAGGCAGGCGGGGCCAGTGCGTTGGAAACAGATGTCATCAGGGTCAGTCCCCCGTCGGCGTCAGCGAAACCGGACGGAAACTGCCTTCATGCCGGACGGACGCTCTTGCGCCCGGCATGCGGACAGCAGCTTCCGCTGCGTCAAGCGTCGCTCAGACGGAGTACCGTGCCGCGGCCATCCCCTGGACCAAGGCAAGAGCGACCAGACGCAGGCAGGTTTCCTGGCTCGCGGGTCGCAGCTCGACACATGGCCTTCCCAGGCCTCGCAGGATTTAGCGTCCGGCCCAGTGGCTGATCCTTCGGCGGTCCGAAGAATCGATATGCGTCTCGCTCACCGCTTACAGTTGCAGGGACAGCTGCGGATTCATCACCGCATTCCCTATTAAGCCCCTTGGCACGGGGCACCGGCGCGATCAGCGAAAGCCAGCCAAAGGCCGACTTTCGCAGCCGTGCATAGTGGCTGAGGCAGGAAATGGGAAGGGGGATGCGCTACTATATCGGCGCAAGCGCGGGCGCGGCCTCGATCGTCTGACGTTCCTCGAGCAGGGTGTTGAGGAAAGCCTGACCGGTTGGCGACAGATCCCTGTTATGGATCAGCCAGAGTGAGCTCATCACCGGCACGTCGAAGGCGCGGTTGATGACATTGTCGACATGCAGCCGCGCCATGGACCGGGCAAGCACCGTGGGACCAAAGCCCGCCGCGACAAGGCCAAGCAGGGTCGCGAGGCTGCGGGCTTCATGGGAGACCTTGGGTGTGAAGCCAGCTTTCGCGCACAGGGTCAGGAAATGTTCGGTGAAGCCTGTCCCATTGGGGGCACCGTAAAGCACCAATGGCTCGTCACGCAGATCGGCAATGCCGGGAGGAGCCGACCGCAGCGCCAGCGGATGATCGGCGCGCAGCGCCAGCACCATTTCTTCCTTGAGAAGGCATTGCGACACCATGCCTTCGGGCAGGACCGGCGCGGCATAATCGCGCACGATGCCAAGATCGAGCTGGCGACTCCCTACGCTTTCCAACTGTTCGTCACGGCCCTGTTCACGCAGGATCAATTCGACATGGGGATGGGTCTGACGGAAGCGATAAAGCGCCCGCGCCACCGTGGGCACGAAAGGGCCGGAGGTGGTGAAGGCGAGGCCGAGACGGCCGATCTGCGCGCGTTGCGCCATGCGGGCGATCTGGGCGGCCCGTTCGGCCTGAGCCAGGGTTTGCCGTGCCTCAGGTTCAAACAATCGGCCGGCTTCGGTCAGGCGAACGCGGCGGCTGGTGCGGTCGAACAGGCGGACGCCCAGTTCCTCCTCCAATGCGCGGATCTGTTGGCTGAGCGGCGGCTGGGAGATGCCGAGGCGCTGCGCCGCGCGGCCAAAATGCATCTCCTCAGCAACGCACAGAAAATAGCGCAAATGGCGCAGGTCCATGGATCATGTCGTCCAAGCTATCGATCATGCCATATTATATATTAGACGCAGAATGTCCAAGGGCGCATGGGCAGAGCGAATGTGGCGGTGTCTCATGGCCGTTGGCGGATGTGCGCGGGCTATGCCCCCTCATTGCCGCAGCACTTCGCCTGAAGGCTGAAAGGGCACCGTCACATTCTAGCGCGTTTCCGGCGCCGGTTCGTCTCTGGTTCCAGACGGCGAGAGATATCTGAAGAGATTATGCTTTCATGCGCCGGGGGAGCGTCTGGCGGTGCATGCTTGGAGTGGTGAATGATCGGTATCGTCAAGGTTGCCCTGCATCGCCCGCTCACATTCATCGTGATGGCGATCCTGATCGCGATCGCGGGCGTGCTGGCGGCCGCGCGCACGCCGGTCGATATCTTTCCCAACATCCGCATTCCGGTGGTCGCCGTCGCCTGGCAATATTCCGGCCTGTCGCCCGAGGACATGGCGAACCGCATCGTCAATCCCTATGAGCGCGTGCTGACCACCACGGTCAACGATATCGAGCATATCGAGAGCCAGTCGCTCCAGGGCATCGGCATCATCAAGATCTATTTCCAGCCGGGAGCCGACATCCGCACCGCGACGGCCCAGGTGACATCGGTGTCGCAGACCGTGCTACGCCAGATGCCGCCCGGCATCACGCCGCCGCTGGTCCTGAATTACAGCGCCTCGACCGTGCCGATCCTTCAGCTTGCGCTGTCGGGCAAGGGGCTGTCGGAACAACAATTGTTCGACATGGGCATGAATCAGGTCCGTCCGCCGCTGATCACCGTGCCGGGCCTTGCCATGCCCTTCCCATCCGGCGGCAGGCAGCGACAGGTGCAGATCGACCTCAATCCGCTGGCGCTCCAGTCGAAGGGACTGTCGGCGCAGGATGTGGGCGCGGCCATCGCGGCGCAGAACCAGATCAACCCCGCCGGTTTCGTGAAGATCGGGGAAACGCAATATAGTGTGAAGCTGAACAATGCGCCGACCTCGATCGAGGCGCTTAACGACCTGCCGGTCAAGGTGGTGAACGGGGCGACCATCTATATGCGCGACGTGGCCCATGTCCGCGACGGCAGCGGACCGCAGCAGAATGTCGTGCATGTCGAAGGCAGCCGGTCGGTGCTGCTGACCATCCTGAAGAATGGCGCGACATCCACCCTGTCAATCGTGGAGGGTGTCAAGGAAAAGCTGCCGCAGATTGCCGCCACCCTTCCCGATACGCTGAAGATCCTGCCGATCGGCGACCAGTCGCTGTTCGTAAAGGCGGCGGTCGAGGGTGTCGTTCATGAGGGCGCCATCGCGGCGGCGCTGACCTCTCTGATGATCCTGCTGTTTCTGGGATCGTGGCGGTCGACGGTCATCATTGCCTTGTCGATCCCGCTGGCGATCCTTGCGGCCATTGCGGCGCTGGCGGCTTTCGGCCAGACTCTGAACGTCATGACGCTGGGGGGGCTGGCGCTGGCGGTCGGCATATTGGTCGACGACGCCACCGTGACCATCGAGAATATCAACTGGCATCTCGAACAGGGCAAGGGCGTCATCGATGCGATTCTGGACGGCGCGGCGCAGATCGTGACACCGGCCTTCGTGTCGTTGCTGTGCATCTGCATCGTGTTCGTGCCGATGTTCTTCCTGCCGGGCGTGGCGGGTTTTCTGTTCGTGCCCATGGCGCTGTCGGTGGTGTTCGCGATGATCGCATCCTTCGTCCTGTCGCGGACGCTGGTGCCGACGCTGGCCATGTATCTGCTGAAGCCCCATGTCGAACATGGCGACGGGCATCTCGCCGGGACCGCCGCATCCCGCAATCCGCTGGTCCGGTTCCAGCGCGGGTTCGAGCGGCGGTTCGAGGCGATCCGCAAGACTTATATCGGCCTGCTGCATCGGACGCTCAATGCGCGAAAGCCCTTCCTGCTGGGCTTCATGGCGATTGTGCTGCTATCCTTCGGCTTGTTGCCGATGTTGGGCAGCAACTTCTTCCCTTCGGTCGATTCCGGACAGATCGCGATGCACGTCCGGGTGCCCATGGGCGCGCGGATCGAGGACAGTGCGGCGCGGTTCGACCGCATCGCACGGGAGGTCCGCACGATCGTCCCGGCGGAGGAACTGGCCTCCATCACCGATAATATCGGTCTGCCGGTCAGTGGCATCAACGTCATCTATAATAATAGCGGGACCATCGGGCCGCAGGATGGCGACATGCTGATCGCGCTGAGCAAAGGGCATCGGCCGACGGACGAGATCGTCGCCACGCTGCGCCGGGAGTTGCCGCGCCGTTTTCCGGGCGCGAGTTTCGCTTTCCTCCCGGCGGATATTACCAGCCAGATCCTGAACTTCGGTGCTCCCGCGCCGATCGATGTTCAGATTTCGGGCAAGGACGCCGCAGGCAACCGCGCCTATGCCCAGAAGCTGCTGGCGAAAATGGCGGCCGTTTCGGGGCTGGCCGATGCGCGCATCCAGCAGCCTGGGCGCTCGCCTCAGCTCGATGTGGATGTCGACCGTTCGCGCGTCGGCCAATATGGTCTGTCGGAGCGTGACGTGACCACCAGTCTGGCGAGCCAGCTCGCCGGTACATCGCAGACCGCGCCGGTTTTTTTCGTGAATCCGGAAAATGGGGTGCAGTATCCGGTCGTGGCGCAGGCGCCCGAATATCTGGTCGGGTCGATGAGCGACCTTAGCAATGTGCCGGTTTCCGGTTCGGCGGGCGTTTCGGTGCAGCCACTGGGTGGTCTGGCGACGATCAGGCGGTCGAATACCGCGCCGGTCGTGTCGCACTATAATATCGCGCCCGTGCTCGACATTTTCGCGACGACACAGGGGCGTGACCTGGGCGCGGTCGCCGGTGACGTCCAGCGCGCCATCAAATCGCTGGAAAAGCACCTGCCCAAGGGCACGACCGTCACCATCCGCGGCCAATATGCGACCATGAACACGGCCTTTTCGGGGCTGGGCTGGGGGCTGGCGGGGGCGATCGTGCTGATTTACCTGCTGATCGTCGTCAATTTCCAGAGCTGGGTCGATCCGTTCGTCATCATCACCGCTCTGCCGGCGGCACTGGCGGGGATCGTGTGGATGCTGTTCATCACCGGCACGACGCTGTCCGTGCCCGCGCTCACCGGGGCGATCATGTGCATGGGGGTGGCAACCGCCAATTCCATCCTGGTCGTCAGCTTCGCGCGGGAGAAGCTGGCCGAACTGGGCAACGCCAGCAGGGCGGCGCTGGAGGCGGGCATGGTCCGTTTCCGCCCGGTTCTGATGACCGCGCTGGCCATGATCATCGGCATGGGGCCGATGGCGCTGGGCCTGGGCGACGGTGGCGAGCAGAATGCGCCGCTTGGCCGGGCGGTCATCGGCGGGTTGATCTGCGCGACCATCGCCACCCTTTTCTTCGTTCCGACCATCTTTGCCTTCGTCCATCGCAAGCATGGGCAAAAGGCGTCTTCCATGGAAATGCAGCCGAGCCATGTCTGAGCATAATCCGCCCATCGAAAATCCCGAGGCACAGGGACCGGACAGCCGCACGCTGAAGCACGTCGGGATTGGCGCGGCGGTCGTCGCGGTCGCAATCGTCGGCATTGGCGTGGCGTCGCGGATCAATGCCACCAACGAACTGAAACATGTTGCGGCAGATGCCTCTGTCCCCACCGTGGCCGTGGTGACGCCCGCGGCCAATGGTGAAGGCGACGCGCTGGCGCTGCCGGGCAATGTGCAGGCCTATAACAGCGCGGCGATCTTTGCCCGGACGAATGGCTATGTACGGCGCTGGCTGGCGGATATCGGCGATCATGTGAGGGCAGGCCAGCCGCTTGCCATCCTCGACGCGCCGGAAGTCGACCAGCAACTGGCGCAGGCACAGGCGGATTATCAGACCGCGCTCGCCAATGAGCGGCTGTCCGCGACGACGTCGAAGCGCTGGGCTTCCATGCTGGCGCAGGATGCCGTGTCGCGGCAGGAAGCCGATGAAAAGGCGGGTGATCTTGCCGCGCGCAAGGCGCTGTCCAACGCAGCGCTCGCCAATGTGAAGCGTCTGCAGGCCTTGCAGGGCTTCACCCGGCTGTCGGCGCCGTTCAGCGGTGTCGTCACCAGCCGATCAGCGCAGATCGGCGCGCTGGTGGTCGCTGGCAACGCGGCGGCCCAGCCATTGTTCACCGTATCCGACACCCACCGGATGCGCATCTATGTTCGCGTGCCGCAGGGCTATTCGGCGGCGATCAGGCCGGGCATGGCGGCAACGCTGTCTCTGCCGGAATATCCGGGTCGCAGCTTCAACGCGACGCTGACCAGCAGTTCGGGCGCGGTCGATGCGCAGTCGGGCGCAGTGCTGGTGCAGTTGCAGGCGGATAATGGCGACGGCGCGCTGAAACCAGGCGCCTTCGCGCAGGTGCGGCTCAAGGTGGCGGCAGGGTCAGGCAGTGGCATGACCCTGCCCGGCAGTGCGATCCTTTATGGCAATGACGGGCCGACGGTGGCGGTGGTCGGTGGCGACGGCCGCGTGACTGTGAAGCCGGTCATCATCGCGCAGGATCAAGGCAATGCCGTGCAGCTTTCCGGCGGTGTGCTGCCGACCGACAGGGTGATCGACACGCCGCCGGACGCCATCCGCAGCGGTGACAGGGTGCGTATCCAAAGCGCCGCGAAGGGTGCCGCCCATGGACGTTGATCGCAGGGCGGCGGCCCTGTTGCTCGTGGGACTGACGAGCTGTTCCATGGCACCGGCCTATCAGCCGCCTGCGACCACCGTGCCGAAAAATTTCAAGGAGGTCGAGGGCTGGACCGCCGCGACACCGATGGATCAGGCGTCGCGGGGCAAATGGTGGGAAGCCTTTGGCGATCCGGTGCTGAATGATCTGGAGGCGCGGGCGGAGCAGGCCAGCCCAACGTTGGCAGCGGCGCTGGCGCGGTATGACAAGGCGAGGGCAGCCGCGCGGGTGGAGACGGCGGATCTCTTTCCGCAGGTCAGTGTCGGCGGGGATGCCAGCCGTCAGCGGCTGTCGGGCAATCGCCTCGGCGGCAATGGGATCGGACCGACCTATAATGATTTTTCCGTGGGCGCGACGCTGGACTACGAGCTGGACCTGTGGGGCCGCATCCGCAACAGCGTGAAGGCCGCGCGGGCGGACGCCCATGCGAGCGAGACCGATCTGGCATCGGCGCGGCTCAGCCTTCAGGCAGCGGTGGCGGATGCCTATGCGCGGCTGCGCGGGCTGGATGCCGAGGCGGAGTTGCTGCGGCAGACGGTGGAGGCGTTCGGCAAGGCCTATCAGTTGACGACCACGCGGCATGATGGCGGCATCGCGTCGGGAATCGACGTCAACCGGGCGAAGACGGTGCTCGACAATGCGCGGGCGCAGATTTCCGCCGTCGCCAATGAACGGGCGGCAACCGAGCATGAGATTGCCGCGCTGGTCGGCGCGGTCGCTTCCGATTTTTCGGTGCCTGCGCGCGTGCAGCCTTTGTTGGCGCCGGAACTGACCGCCGGTGCGCCTTCGGAACTGTTGCAGCGGCGGCCGGATATTGCCGCGGCCGAACGGCGCATGTTCGCGGCCAATGCGCGGATCGGAGTGGCCAAGGCGGCATTCTTCCCCACGCTCACTCTGGGGCTGTCGGGTGGATATCAGACGACCCATGGTGATTTGTTCAGCAAGCCCAGCAGCTTCTGGGGGCTGGGTCCGGCCCTGGCGGTGCTGTCCCTCCTCGATGGCGGGCGGCGCAAGGCGGAAGTGAAGATGTCCCGCGCAGAATATGAGGAATTGAGTGCGGGCTATCGGGAAACGGTACTGGACGCGTTCCGGCAGGTCGAGGATGCGATCGCGGCCAACCGGCATCTGGCGGATCAGGCGGTGAGCCAGCGGGGCGCTGCAACCGCGGCGGGGCGGACCAGTGAACTGGCGCTGACCCGCTATCGCGACGGAGCATCCGACTATCTGGAGGTGGTGACGGCGCAGACCGACGCGCTGGACGCGCAACGGGCCTTGCTGGCGGTGGAAACGCAGAGAATGCGGGCCAGCGTTGCGCTGGTCAAGGCATTGGGAGGGCCCGCCTGAGGGTCGTGCTCCTGCGAAGGCAGGAGCACGACGTCCGTCTGATCAATGCACCTCGGCGTGGAGCCGTTCGACCAGCTTTTCGATTTCCCAGGGTTCGAGAATCCAGGTACGCGTCTTGCGGCCTTCGCGATGGACGGGCTGGGTCAGCAATATGCGCGCCTGTTCCTTCGCATGGGGCTTGAAGATCGCGAAATGCTGGGCGCAATCGCGGATCGTGCCGATGATCGGCGCCTTGCCGTCAAGGTCGATCATGGTGGCGGGCTGGTCCCAGGGCATGTTGAGCATGAAGTCGTCCTATGTTTGAAAGTCAGCGGCCCGGTTCACGGATGATGCAGCGGAAACCGATATGGCTGGTGGAACTGTCCACCGCCTGCGGATGGCGGGCGGCGGGGCGATAGCGCTGGCAATAGCTGGGGGCGCAGAGATGGGAACCGCCCTTCAGCACCTTACGGGCAATCGGCACATGCGGCATGGCAGGATCGAGGCTCTCGCGCTTCGTGCCGCCACGCGGGTTGGAGGGGACGCAGCAGCTTCCCTTCGCCTTGCGCTCGACCTTGGGCTGCGCATACCAGTCGGTCGTCCATTCCCAGACATTGCCGATCATGTCGTACAGGCCATAACCATTGGGCGCATAGGTGCGAACCGGCGACGTCCGTTCATAGCCGTCCTCCAGCAAATTGCTGTAGGGGAACATGCCCTGCCAGTAATTGGCGAGCATCGCTCCGCCGGGCGCCAGTTCGTCGCCCCAGGCATAGTCCGCGCCGTCCAACCCGCCACGCGCAGCGAATTCCCATTCCGCTTCGGTCGGCAGCGTCTTGCCCGCCCATTTGGCATAGGCTTCCGCATCCTGAAGCACGACATGGACCACCGGATGGTCCCACAACGCGTCCAGATTGCTGTCGGGACCATGCGGATGGCGCCAGTCGGTGCCGAAGCTGAATTGCCACCATTGGCTGAAATCATTGAGATCGACCGGAGTGGCCGTGCGCTGGAACAGCAGCGAACCGGCCCGCGCCATTTCGGGCGACATGCCCGGATAATCCCTGGGATCAGGCGCGATCTCGGCAAAGGTGCGGTAGCCGGTGGCGTCGACAAATTCCGCAAACTGGCGGTTGGTCACGGGCGTTTCGTCAATCCAGAAACTGTCCACGCGGACCTGCCGCACCGGGGCTTCCTCTGGATAGAAGCGATCCGAACCCATGGCGAAGGCACCGCCTTCGATAAAGCGCATATCCTGCGCGAGGACATTTCCGGTCTCGATCATCGGCCGACCATAGCGAGGGAACGGCCGGCTGTATCGGGCAAAAAGAAAGACGCCGGAAGCGGTTTGCTGCCGGCGTCTTTCCCACTTTTCCGGACGATGCTTCAGAAGTCCTTGCGGACTGTCACGCCGATCTTGCGCGGCGTGCCGATATTATAGCCAAGCCGTCCCCTGCCACCGCGCTCGCGGTCCAGCGAATAGAGCGCATTTTCATCGAACAGATTGTTCACATACAGGGTGATGGACAGGCCGCTGTCCCAGTTCACGCCCGTCGACAGGTTGACCAGATTATAGGCGCCGAGCTTATAGGAACCGAAGTTGAAAGCGCCCGTGCCATAGGCGCCCGTGGCCGGATTGTAATAGATGGAATTGGTGAAGCTGCCCGCACCTGCTTCCTGATCGCCAAGCTGGGTGTAGCGGTTGCCGACATGCTGGTAGCTCGCCGTGAAGGACCAGTCGGTTTCCGCCGCAATCTGCATCGTGTAGGTCGCCGCCGCCGCCATCTGGAATTTCGGCACGGTGGGCAGGCGGTTGCCCTTGCGGATGCCCGCGATAATCGCGCCGCTGGCGTCGGTGACATTGCTGTCGATCTTCGAGTCGATATAGCTGCCGCTGAGCGACAGATCGAGGTTCGGGGAAAGGCGGGTGCTGAGTTCCGCTTCCACGCCCGTCGTATGCGCCTTGGGCACGTTGAAGATGACGCGCGAGGAGCAACTGCCCGCATCGGCCGTGACCTGCAGGTTCTTGATGTCGTTGTGGAACACCGCCGCGTTGAAGGTCACGCCGCCGCCGGATGCCTTGACCCCGGCCTCATAGTTCCAGAGCGTTTCGTCGTCGAAGGTCGGACGGTTGCCATAGGTCGCTGCATCCGGCCCGGTCGCGCCGCCCGAGCAGAGCGGCAGGTTCAGCGGATCGTTCACGCCGCCCAGACGGAAGCCCTTGGACGCCTGGACGTTGAAGGTCAGGTCGTGATTGGCTTCAAAGCTGGCGATGAAACGCGGAGAGAAGCCATTTGAGCTGGTCTTGTCGCCCACGCGGTTGTCGCCATTGGGGAAGACGCCACCGGTCTTGAAGTCGCGTTCTTCCTTGAAGTCGTAATAGCGCCCGCCGGCGGTCAGCTTGAACTGGCCGAGCTTGTAGCTCGCTTCGCCAAAGGCCGCATATTGTTTGATGATATAGGGAATATCGGCATTATAGGGCGAATTAAGCGGGAAGCCATTGGCAGCGGCCGCAGATTTGCCGGCGCCGAGCGCCGCATCGATGAAGGCATCATAGCCGGGGGTTGGCAGCCGCTGTTTATAATCGCGATCGACATGGCTGTAGAAACCGCCGATTACCCACTGGAACGGGCCACTGCCGGTCGAGGCGAGCCGCAGTTCCTGCGTCCATTGTTTGAGTTTCGTCGTGTCTCGCAGATTGGACGGCAAATTGGCAATGGCGGGGTTGACGCCCAGTTGTGTGACGAACGGCGTCACCGACACGGAGCCAGTCAGTGCCGAAGCGTCGCGGCTGACCAAAATGTCGCGGTGAATATAGGTAGTGATCGACGTCAGCGTGATATCGGAACCGAGATCGACGCTCCCCGTGAAGTCGGCCAGCGTGGTCTTGTCGCGAAACTCTTCGCGCAGTTTCAGATATTGGGTGCGCTCGGGCAGAATATCGAAGGGGCTGATCAGTTCATTATAATAGAGATGATAGCTGTCCTCACGGTTGAAGCCGTTGGTCTTGATATCCTGATAGATGATGCGCGGGGTCAGCTTGATACCTGGGGCCGGTTCCCAGAGCAGGCTGAGGCGCCCGCCATAGCGACGGCCGTCATTGATATTCTTGCCTGCCGCCGGGCCGATGGCATCGATGAAGCCGGCATAATGTTCACCATAGCCGACCGCGCGGATCGCCGCGTTGTCGCCCAGCGGCAGGTTGATCGCACCCTTGCCCGAATAGCCGACATCGCCGCCCTTCAGCACGTTGACACCGCCTTCCACCGTGCCTTCGGTCTGGCCGAGCTTCGGCTGCTTGGTGATGTAGCGTACGGTGCCGCCTTCGGAACCGGAGCCGAACAGCGTGCCCTGCGGCCCGCGCAGCGTTTCCACGCGGTCAAGGTCGAACAGGTCGAAATCCGGCGTGAACAGGGACATGGAAATGACGGATTCGTCGAGATAGACGCCCACCTGTTCCTTGACGCCCGGCTGGTCGCGGACAACCTGGCCTGCCGATACGCCACGCACGGACACCTGGCTCTGGCCCGGCCCGAGATTCTGGACCGTCAGGCCGGCAACGCTGCGCGATACGTCCTCGATCGAGGTGGCGCCCATGCGCTGCATCGCCTCGGCTGTTTGTGCGTTGATGGAAAAGGGAACGTTCTGAATGGATTCGTTGCGTTTCGTCGCAGTGACGATGATCTCATTGCCGGTCCAATCGGACGCGGCACCGTTTTGCTGAGCGAAAGCGCCAGACGACAGCGTCATCATTGCCAGCGCTAGACATGAGGCCGACAAGCGATAGACGGATTCCTTGCGTGGAAATCGGTTCATTGCATCCTCCCTTAGTGAACATCTCGTTATTTTTATTCGAAACAATCGGCGTTTATCTTGTATTGCCGATGAATATTCACTTGCCGCTAATCTAGATCAGCTCTTTTGCCTGATGCAATAAAAATTGCGCGGCAGAGATCGAATCTTACCAACTGTAGCTTCCGTGCCTCACTTCGGTTCAGATGAAGTATATTGGCATTTCATCTTGCGGCGCACCATGCGGCGGCGTTATGACCTCGGCAATCATGCTAAGGGGGGCTTTGCACGGGGTAATCCGGCAGGGTCGGGGGATAAGCCTTTGAGCGCTGTGGGGAAGATCATTTGCGGGCTGGCCGGTGCGGGCGCCCTGAGTCTGTCGGTCGCGCTACACGCTCAGGCGGACGACCATGCGCTTTTGCGGGACAGCTTCCGCGTCGGTACCGAAGGCAGCGCGCTGTGTCAGGCGCAGAGTGCCGCCGGTGATCCGGCTTCCCGAACCATGTTCGACCGCGCGTGGACGATGGTGTGCCGGGATGCGGCGCGGCCGGTCGGACAAATCTATGCCTTGCGTTCGGGCGAGGATGCGGGGTTGCTGGAGCGGCTGACGGCATCGCGCAGGGTGGCGGTCGAATGCAGTGCGGCGGGCGGCGCGACCTTGCCGGAGATCGGACCTGCGCTGATACGCAACTGTACCGGGGCGTTGGGCACCTATCGCATCGTCACGGTAGCGCGCGGCAGGACTCTTTATGTCGCGCAAGGCTATGCCGCCTATGCCAGCGCGCTTGATCTGGGCTTGCGCTCCGTCATGGCGGGACGGACCGTGCCGGGCAAGGTCGATATCGCCACGGTCGGCAGCAGCGACGCCGGTTTCGCGCGCCTGCAGGCGGCAACGCTGGACCCGCAGACGGTGCTGGCCGAGGGGTACAGGCGCAACGCGTCCGGCAATTATGCCGAAGCGGCGGAGTTTTTCGACAGTCTGACCGATCGGCTGGCGCGCGATCCCGAAACCGGCAAGCTGACCCCGGCAGAGCGGACCAACCGGGCACATGAATATCTCGTCAATCGTGGGCTGCAATTGTCCAATCTGGGCCTGTTCGATCAGGCCGACGCGGCCTTTGCCAAGGCGCGGACGATGGCCACAGGCGATGCCGTGCAACTTCGGTTGCGGCGCAATTTCGAAGCAATGCACCATATCAACCAGCAGGACCTGCAAGGCGCGCTGGCGATATTGGACCGTCCGCTGGCGGGTGGCGGGACTGCCATCGCGGAAGGGGATGCCGTGACCCTGTCGCCGGAAGTGGCCGCGGAAATGAGCAGCGGCGCATCGCAGGCACGGGCACTGGGCGCGCGCCAGGATACGGCGCTGACCCCGGCCGAGCGCGCCGCGATCATCGATGCGCAGGCGCAGCAGTTGCGCGGCACGATCCTGCGACTGTCGGGGCAGCCTGGCCCCGCGCGTGAGGTGCTGGACAAGGCGATGGCGAGCGCAGTGGCGATCCGCGACGGACGGGTGACTTCAATCGCCCGGCTGCGCGCGCAGTTGCTGGGCGAGATCGGGCTGGCCTTCGAGGATGAAGGCAATTTCGAACAGGCTGAAAATAATCTCAACCAGTCGGTGGCGCTGCTGGCGGCGCAATATCCCGAGACGGTGGCGCTGAACGGTGCCAGGGCGCGACTGGGGGCGTTCCTCGCGCGACGGGGACGCAGCGAGGATGCGTTGAAGGTCTATCGCGGCATCATGGCGTCAGCCACCGGGAATCGCGCGACGCTGACCGGCATGGCGAACCAGTTGCAGCCCTATTTCGCGTTGCTGGCGCGGGATATCCCGCAGCGGCCGGAACTGGCGGCGGACCTCTTCACCGCGATGCAGATGCTGGTGCGGCCGGGCGCGGCCGACACGCTGGAGCAGCTTTCCCGCGAATTGTCGGCGGGTGATAGCGAGGCGGCGCGGCTGTTCCGCCAGTCCGTTTCCCTGTCCCGCGACATTGAGCGCGGACGGATCGCGCTGGCGCAATTGCGGCAGGCGGCGGAGACGGACGCGACTTTGGGAGAGCAGGTCGCGCAGGCACAGGCGGATGTCGACCAACTCGCCACTGATCAGGCGAACACGCTGGCGTCACTCACAGCCTATCCGCAATATCGGGCGGTCAGTCCGCAGGGCCTGACACTGGCCGAGATGCAGGCGACGCTGAAGCCGGGTGAAGGCTATTTCAAGCTGGCTCAATTGGGTGATGCCTTCTACGCCTTGTGGATCGACGGCAGCGGGGCAACCGGCTACCGGCTGGCCGCCAGCGCGACCGAGGTGGCGCAGAAGGTGGCAACCCTGCGCGAAACGATTTCCATCGATGTGAACGGCGCGCAAACCACTTATGCGCTGGATGTGCCGGTGGCTCGCAGCCTCTATCTCGACCTTTTCGGACCAGTGGAGCAGCGGCTGTCGGCTGCGCGCCATCTGATTTTCGAGCCGGATGGGGCGATGCTGCAACTGCCGGTCAATCTGCTGATCGCAGGGCAGGCGGGCGTCGATGCCTATCAGGCGCGGGTGGCGCAGGGCGGCGACGAGTTCGATTTTCGCGGGATTCAATGGCTGGGGCGCGATCATGCGGTGAGTACGGCGCTATCGGCGCGTGCGTTCCGCGACGCGCGAGCTGCGGCACCGTCGAGCGCCGCGCAGAGCTATATCGGCTTTGGGGACAATGCACCGTTGGCAGGGCCGAAAATGACGGCTTCAACGCGTGGCGTGTTGGCGGACGGCGGAACGGACGATTGCGGCTGGTCGCCCTTGCAATGGAACCGGCCGATCCCGGCGACGGAGTTGCGCGAGGCAGCACAGGCCATCGGCGGACAGGGTAGTGAGCTGGTGACAGGTGCGGCCTTTACTGATGAGGCCGTGATGGGGCGGCGCGACCTTGACAGTTTTCGTATCCTGCATTTCGCGACCCATGGGTTGGTGACGCCGCCGCATCCGGGCTGTCCGGCGCGACCGGCGCTGTTGACCAGCTTTGCGCCGGACAAGTTTTCGGACGGGCTGTTGCAGTTTGGGGAGATTTTCGACCTGCGGCTGAATGCCGATCTGGTGGTGCTGTCGGCCTGCGATACGGCAGGTGCAGCAGGCGTGGAGACGACGCGGGCTGCGGGGCTTTCGGGCGGCGGCGGGGCGTTGGACGGACTGGTGCGTGCCTTCATCGGGGCGGGCAGCCGGGCGGTGATCGCCAGCCATTGGCCTGCGCCTGAGGATTATCATGCAACTGAAAGACTGATGGCCGGACTGTTCGCCGCCGCACCCGACCAGCCCATGGCGGAAGCACTGCGGGAGGCGCAGGTGAAGCTGATGGACGATCCCCAAACCTCCCATCCCTTCTATTGGTCCGGTTTCGCAATCATCGGTGACGGTGCGCGCCCGCTGATCGTGCACCGTTAGTCATGACTGCCGGGCTGTTGCACCGCAGCGCGCGGGTGGTTCGGGATGCCGGACGCTGGCGGCTGGCAGCGACGCTGGTGATATTGTTGCTGGCGCTGTTCGTTGCGGGCTGGGACTGGAACCGGCCGCTGGGCGAGGCGGGCTCGCAGCGGGAAATCCCAACCGCGGATGCCGAGCGGGGGCTTTACGACTGGCGTGCGGCCACCTTCGCACCGCATGTGGCGCAGGACCAGCGCATCCTGATGGTGGTCTATGACGACCAGACGCTTATCGCGACCCGCAAACGGTCGCCGCTGGACCGTGGACTGCTGGCGCGGGCGCTGCGCAATATCGACGCGATGGGGGCGAAATCCATCGGCATCGATATCCTGTTCGACCAGCCGCAGGACGAGGATGCGGAATTGCTCGCCGCGCTGCACACGATGCGCACGCCCGTCTGGCTGGGATATGCCAGTCTGGGGGACAATCGCGAGCAGATCATTTTCGAGCAACAGCAATTTCTCGACCGCTTCACGGCGCAGGCGCGAACGGCACATGTGCATCCGGCGAGCATCCGGCTGGAAACCGATGCGGACAATGTCGCGCGAAGCTGGCCTGCGCCGACACCCGGACAGCCGCCGCTGCTGACGCTCGCGATGCAGCCATCGCCGTTGTTCCGCGACTATCGGGGCGCGATCCGTTTTCGCCTGCCACTCAAACAGGCGGACGGGTCGGAGGAGCCGGTGATCCCCAGCCTTCAGATCGATATGCTGGCCGATCCCGCCATGGCGCCCGCGCTGGCGTCGATGGTCCGCGGGCGCCATGTGCTGATCGGGGGGGATATCGTTGATATCGACCAATTCGAAACACCGCTGTCCGGACGACAGGCGCGATCGACCATGATCGGGCTGGAGGTTCATGCGACCATGCTGGCGCAATTGCTGGACGGCGCGCGCCTGCCGGCTGTGCCGGAAGGGTCGCGCTGGCTGGCGGCGTTTCTGGTCATACTGGCAGCGGCGATCACCAGCCTTGCCGAATTGCGCTGGTTCACCTTGTTGCCGGCGCTCGCTGTACAGGCGGGGGCAATTGCCGGGCTGCCGCTCTGGTTACAGGCGCGGGGGTGGGACACCAAGGGGCTGCCCGCCGTGGGCTGGGGCCTGGGCTGGGTGCTGGCCTTCACCGCCATCGGCGTCGCGGCGCGCGCGGTGACTTCGCAACAGCGGCGTTTCGCGCAGGCGGCGCTGGGGAAATATCTGCCGCGTGATATTGCCGCACAGATATTGGCCGAACCCGAAAAGCTGGCCTTGCATGGGGAGAAGCGGCCGATCTTCACCCTGTTCAGCGATCTTGAGGGCTTTACGAAACTCAGCCACTCTATCGCGCCGGAAATGGTAGCGCAATTGCTCAACCGCTATCTCGACATGCTGAGCGATGTGGTGCTGGCCCATGGCGGGACCATCGACAAGTTCGTGGGCGATGCGGTCGTCGCATTCTGGGGGGCGCCGATTGCGCGGCCGGACGACGGACGCAATGCGGCTCTGGCCGCCTATGCGATGTGGCAGGCGGGGGAAGCCTTTCGCCGTGACCTGCCCCCCGGCGTTCCGCCGATCGGACGCACTCGGGTGGGGCTGCACCACGGCGAGGCGATCGTCGGCAATTTCGGTGGCGAGGGGCGCATCCAATATACCGCGCTTGGCGACAGCATGAACACGGCCTCCCGGCTGGAAGCAGCGAACAAGGCATTGGAAACAAGCGTTCTGGTGAGCCAGGAGGCCATGGCGCTGTCCGGGCTGGACTGGTGGCGGCCAATGGGGCGGGTGCGGCTGCGCGGACGGTCCACTCCGGTCGATCTGTTCGAACCGGCACCCGATTTCCCGGTCGCGGACCGGGCGGCGCTGGCCGGAATCTTGGCGGCTTTCGAGGATGAAGATGCCGATGCGCAGGCCGATGCGTTGAATCGTCTCCAAGCTCTGGTTAACCATTATCGCGATGATGCGGCGATCGCCAATCTGCTTTATCGTTATGAATCTATTGGGGAAGGATCAACCTATGCTTTGGGCTAGAGTCGCCACGCGTTGCGCGCTGGCAGCGGGGATGGTGGCAGGTCTTGGCACAGCCGCCTTTGCAGAGACCATGGTGGTCCGGGTGACCGGGCCATCTGCCGCCACGTACCGGCCCGGCAGCAAGCTCGCGGACGGCGGCATGATCGCCCTGAAGGCGGGCGATGTGGTGACGCTGCTCGACGCGAAGGGCACGCGAACCCTGCGCGGGCCGGGCAGCTTCAGCGTCAGCGCTCCGGCTGGCGCGGCAGCGGCCAATGGCGTCATGCTTTCCGCGCTGCTCGACACCAAGCGGGTGCGGCGGGCCCGGACCGGGGCCGTGCGCGGCAATGTGGGCAATACACCTGCCGCGCCGCCGCACCGACCCAATTTGTGGATGGTCGACATGGACCAGTCAGGGACCTTCTGCGTGGCCGATCCGGGAGCGGTGCGTCTCTGGCGTGCCGATGCAGCCAAGCCCGCGACGGTACGGATCAGCGGCAACAATGTTAACGCAAGCGCGACTTTTGCCGCCGGCGAGTCCGTGACGGCCTGGCCCGTTGCGGCGCCGGTGAAGGAAGGGGCGGCTTATCGCCTGAGTGATGGCGGGCGTAACACAGAAGTTCGTTTTGCCCTGCTCGGAAACGCGGCGGCACTCGATGGCGTGGCGACTGGCCTGATCGCGCATCAGTGCACGGCGCAGCTCGATCTGTTGGTGGACACGGCGGCGTTGGCCGACGGGGCAGCGCGAAATTGATAGCGCTTGTGGGCGCCCGGACGCGCTGATAACGGGCAGACACGGTCGCAAACGGGGCGGGGGTGACAGGCCAAAAGGCCTGCGCTTCCGAAAATGACAGGGCAGGGACCAGGCGGCTGCAGGGCTACGCCGGACGGTTTGGGGACGTCTATGCGCGATAAGGGGTTGGTGAAGGCATCGAGGCTGGGAAGCCTGGCGCTGGCGGCGACGATGCTGATGCCCGTGGCGGCGTTGGCGCAGGTCGCGCCGCGTGCGCCGACGCGCGAGGAATTGACGCGTGGACAACTGCCCGGCGATGCGGCGCGGGAGCATAGCCGCCTGAGCGTCGTGGGCGGGGTGGAGCGGGCGCCCTGTCCGCTCGCCGATCCGCGTTATGCCAATGTCACCGTGAATTTTGCCGATGTGCAGTTCGACGGCCTGCGCATCGTCGACCCGGCCATGCTCAAGGACAGCTGGAGCGATCTGGCCGGGCATGATGTGCCGATAGCGAGCCTTTGCGAGATACGCGACCGGGCGGCGACGGCGCTGCGGGCCATGGGGTATCTGGCAGCGGTGCAGGTGCCGCCGCAGCGCATTGAAAAGGGCGGGACCGTCCGTTTCGACATTTTCATGGCGAAGCTGGTCGCGATCGAGATACGCGGCAATGCCGGCTATAGCGAGCGGCTGATCGCCGCGCATATGGAGGCGCTGAAGGGCCAGCCGGTGTTCAACGTGCATGAGGCCGAACGGCACCTGCTGCTGGCGCGCGACCTTCCCGGCTATGACGTGCGGCTGGCGCTGCGTCCAGCGGGGACGGCGCCCGGCGAGGTCGTGGGCGAAGTGCAGGTGGTTCGCCAGCGGGTCGAGATGGATGTCAATGTCCAGAATCTCGGCAGCAATGCGGTCGGGCGTTTCGGCGGGATGGCGCGCGTGCGTTTCAATGACATGATCGGCATGGGCGACAGCACGGTCTTCAGCATCTTCAACACCGCCCAGCCGAGCGAACAGACGGTGCTGCAAGTCGGGCACAGCATGGCGCTGGGTCATGACGGGATGCGGCTGTCGGGCGATCTGACTTATGCGTGGAGCAAGCCGGGCATCGTCGGCGCACCATTGTCCTCCGAAACAATGATCGCGACGGCAGCACTCAGCTATCCGATCGCTCGGCGGCAGGCACATACGCTGCTGGCGACAGGCGGACTGGACGTAGTGAACCAGGATCTCCGCTTTGGCACGGGGACGGTGAAGGTGCCACTGTCGCGCGATCGATTGCGCGTGCTGTTCCTGCGGCTGGAGGGCGAGCTGATCGATCCGGAGAGCGTCGTCAGCACCGCCGGCTATTCCGGGATTGAGCCGAAATGGCGGATCGGCGGCGCGCTGGAGGCCCGGCAGGGCTTCAATGGGCTGGGCGCAAGCGAAAAATGCGGCGCGACCTTTGTAAATTGCGCCGTTCCAATCAGCCAATTGGATGGCGATCCCACAGCCTTTGTCCTGCGTGCGAGCGCGCAGGCGGAATATCGGCCAACGCCGGTTGTCACCTTCGCCCTTGCGCCGAGGGCGCAATATAGCCCGGACGTGCTGCTATCCTATGAGCAGATGAGCGCGGGCAATTATACGGTCGGGCGGGGCTATGATCCGGGCGTGCTGACCGGCGACAGCGGAGTCGGGGTGGCAGCGGAACTGCGCTATGGCCGGATCACGCCCAAGGGGCCGGGCGCTATAGCCTTGCAACCCTTCGTTTTTTTTGATGCGGCCTGGATGTGGCACCAGAGCGCCAATTATGCCGGGCTCGATCCGCAGAAACTTTATTCGGCGGGCGGCGGCGTGCGCGCCACATGGTCCAACCATGCACGGCTGGACCTGACGGTCGCGACGCCGCTGCGCAAGGCCGGATTCCAGACAGAGCGCGGCGACACGCGGTTGCTCTTTTCGATCACCACGCAGCTTGTGCCGTGGAGGCGTTGATGATGAACAGGTCCGGTTCTCCTGCAAGGCTGCTGCGCGGTTGCGCCAGCGTGATTGCGTTCGCCGCCATATGGCATGCGCCATCCCATGCGCAGACGGGTTTTCAGGGCACGGGAAATGTCGTGACGCCGGGATCGGCCTCTATTTCGGCGGGCAACAACGTCATTACGGTGAATGCCACGGAAGCCGTCATCAACTGGACGCCAAGCGACACCAGCGGCACCGGCGCCGTCAACTTCCTGCCGGCGGGGAACAGCGTCCAGTTCACTGCGGGTCCCAGTCCGTCATTCAGCAATTATACGGTTCTGAACCGCATCCAGCCCGTCAACGGCAGCGGCGTGGCAGTGTCGCGCATCGTGGCCCTTAACGGCACGGTGCAGTCGGATATCTTCGGCAGCACGGGCGGCAATATCTGGTTCTATGCGCCGGGCGGGATCATTGCCGGACCAAGCAGCGTCTTCAATGTCGGATCGCTGGTGCTGACCAGCAATGACATCAACACGAACGGCGGCCTTTACGGCAGCGGCGGCGAAATCCGCTTCCAGGGCACGGCGGGGAGCAGTTCAGCGGTCGAGGTGCAGGCAGGCGCACAGATCAACGCGCTGGCAGCGGGCAGCTATGTTGCGCTCGTCGCGCCGCGCGTGGTGCAGGCGGGGACCGTCAACGTCAATGGCTCGGTCGCCTATGTCGGCGCCGAAACGGCCGATATTCGCATCAATAACGGGCTGTTCGACATCACGATCACCGCCGGGACGAGCGACGCAAACGGCGTGGTGCATAGTGGCACGACGACCGGACCGGGTTCTACCGGGAGCAGCGATCCACAGCGCGTTTATATGGTCGCGGTGCCCAAGAACAACGCACTGACCATGCTGCTGTCCGGCACCATCGGCTATACGCCTGCTGTCTCCGCGATTTCCGACGATAATGGGGTCGTGCTTTCGGCGGGCTATGACATTGCGGGCGGTTTCATCGGCGCCACACCCAATGGCAGTCAGGGCGCCAACGCCACGGGCGGGATTCGGATAGAGTCGGCATCGGGCACGCCGACGCATTTCCTCAATAGCGTCACCGCATCGGCTGAACAGGGCATCACTCTGAACGCGGATCAGTTCGGTTCGATCGTCGCGGACGGCGACATGAACCTGAGCGCGGGGATGGGGGCAAATGGCGGCCGGATCGACCTGCTGACCTTCGGTGGCAGCGGTGACGCAACGACCAATGGGCAGATCAATATTGCCGGCAATCTGGCGTTGAACGCCAATGGCTATGGCGATGCCGGGATCAGCGCGCCACCACTGGTCGGGCAGGATGCGAGCGGGGGTGTCATCAATCTGGTCGCGACCGGCGGGTTGATTCAGGCCGCATCGCTGACCGCCACGGCTTCAGGTTTCAGCGGCTATGGCAACGACCGATCGGGCAATGCCACGGGTGGGACGATCGCCTTGTCCGCGTTGACCGCCACCGGGCCGATCGGGACGGAAGGCGGTACGCTGCGTTTCGGCAGCACGACGCTGAATGCTTCGGCGGGGGTCGGAAGCTCCCAGTTGCCTGCGCCGCCGGTTAATGGCGGCAACGCGATGGGGGGCAGCATCGCGCTGACGGGCACCGCCGGAACCGCCAACATCGGTGCAGCCGGGGGGCTTGATCTGGGAGCCGTGAATCTGTCGGCACAGGCATCGGGTGGCGATGCAGGATCGGGGCTGGCGGGGAGCGCGACCGGCGGCAATATCAGTGTCGCTCTCTCCAGTGGTACCCATGGCTGGGCCAGCTTCACCGCCAATGTATCCGCGACGGCAGGCTCTGCGGGCGATGGTGGCAGCTATGGTGGGGTGACTCCGGGCGCGACCGGTATTGATATCGATGTCAGCGGGACTGGCAGCCTTGGCGTCGATGGCAGCATGTCGCTTTATGCCAATGCTTCCGGGGCGGGTGGTCTTTCCTCGGGCGCGGTCTTGCGGGGTGGCCGGATTGCCGTTGCCGCGCATGATGGCGGTAGCATCAACATAGCGCAGCTTCTTTATGCAACGGCTGATGCGCAGAGCTATTCAACGGATTCCTTGTCGCTGCCGGCGCCGGGCACGCCGGATGCCATCGGCGGAACGATCAGCATCGGCGCAGCGGGCGGCAGCTTCAGCGCGGCGGCGCTCCACGCCTATGCCGACGGATCGGTGGGTCGTGCGCCGGGCATGGCGGGCAACGGTACAGGCGGCAGTGTAACCCTGTTCGCCAGTATATCGGGTGGCCAGCGGGGCCGTTTCTCCCTCACGGATTGCAGCAGTTATTTTTGCAACGCTTCGGCCAGCGGCAATGGCGGCTATGGGCTGAATGGCGGCAACGGCACGGGCGGGTCGATCCTGCTCTACGCCAGCGACGCCGATTTCTCCGCTCTGGGCGAACTGGACCTGCGCGCGGAAGGCGTAGGCGGCGGGACCACCTATGGTGTTGCCGGACGGGGCGGTGACGGACTGGGCGGCAGCGTTACCGTGGAAAGCCGCCTGGGCAGCGGATCACTGAGCTTTGGCAACCTCTATCTTTCAGCCAATGGCAATTCTGTGCCTTCTATCGAGGGCATTTCCTTCAATGACGGCAATGGCGGCAACGGCACGGGCGGGACGGCGAATGTCACGGTGCAGGGCGGCAGCCTGACAGCCAATCTGGTGGATGTTCAGGCCCTTGGCGTGGGTGGCGCTTCGGCCAGCAATTGCCCGACCTGCATAGGTGGTGGCCTGACGCCATTCCAGGCCGGGAGCGGGTTTGGCGGATCGGCAGGATTTCTGATCTCGGGCGGTACGGCGAGCATTGGCGCGCTCACCATCGGCGCGATCGGTACCGGCGGCGTGGCGGAAGGGGCGGGGACAGCCCCGTCCGTGGCGGCTCTGGCCGGAACCGGGCAGGGCGGCACCGCGCAGCTGGCATCACAGGGCGGCACATTTCAGGTCGCGACGCTCAGCATCGATGCCAGCGGTATCGGCGGTGACGGCGCTCAGGGCTATGGGATCAATGGCGCCAAGGGCGGAACCGGCGTCGGCGGAACCGCTGGTTTGCTGATGACTGCGGGCAGCAGCGGACAGCTTCTGGCCGATGGCGGTGTTGTTGTGCGGGCGCTTGGGCAAGGCGGTCAGGGCGGGGAGACCTATACTAACGATCAAGGCCTCTACAGTGCGGGCGCGGGCGGCAATGGAACGGGCGGTACGGTCAATGTGACGCTGGCCGGGGGCGCGCTGACCGCACCGTCGCTGTTCGTGTCGGCGGAGGGCGTCGGCGGAACGGGCGGCAGTGATGGCTCCGGCGGTGCGGCGGGCGACGGCATGGGCGGCACAGCGCGCTTCTCTTATCTCAACGAAGGGCATGCGATTGGCGATGTAACCGTCAAGGCTGACGGACAGGGCGGACAGGCAGGCAGCAGCCGCACCTTCACCGGCACCTATGACAGCAACGGCAATCCCATCTTCGATCTGGGCAATGGCAGCGGCGGTGCGGGTGGCCGGGGCATCGGCGGCAACGCAACCATGCTGGTCGATGTCGATCCATCCTTCGCAAACCTGATCGTCAGCGCCGATGGTATCGGCAGTGCCGGCGGTAGCGGTCTGGCGGGCACAGCGGGCGGTGTGGGCGCGGGTGGGATCGCGGCGCTGAACATCAACTTCGGCGCGACGACGGTGAGCGGCGCCCTGCGCGTGACGGCCAATGGCCTGGGCGGACTGGGCGGCGCAGGCTTTGACAATATCGGCGGAAATGGGGGCGATGCCTTTGGCGGGTCGGCCAGCATCGGCCTGTCCGGTTCGTCAACTCAATTGAACGCGGGCGATATCGGCGTGCTGGCGGAAGCGCTGGGCGGCGCGGGTGGCGTCAGCGGCCTGCGCAGCGGCACGGAACTGCCCGGCGCCAATGGCGGCAATGCCGTGGGCGGCACCGCCCTGTTCAGCGTCGGCGCGGATGCGACGGCTATTGCCGGTAATGCACTGCGGGTCAGCGGCAATGCGACAGGCGGTGTGGGCGCGTCCGGCACAGCCGGTCTGGTCGGTGGGAACGGTGGAGCGGGCGGCTATGCTCGCGGGGGCACCGCGACCCTACAGATCAACGGCGGCCATCTGACCTTTGCGAGCGGCCTGCCCAAGACGCCGGGCTACAGTATCACGGCGGTGGGTCAGGGTGGCGCCGGTGCCGATGGCAGCGCGGGCAGCGATGTGGGCCTGAGCGGAGGCCTTGGCGGGCGCGGGGGCGATGGCACGGGCGGAACCGCTGCTTTCGATGCCGCTAACGGCGACTATATGCTCGGCGGCATCACCCTGCTGGCCGATGGACTGGGCGGCCTTGGCGGGATCGGTGGTAGCGGGCCGGGCGGTGTTTCGGCGGCCGGGATGACGGGCCTTGGCACGGGCGGCGCGGCCGGCTTCGCCAATGGCGATGGCGGGACGCTGATGCCGGGCGCGCAGCGCCTGATCGACACGCTGTATATGAGTGCGAGCGGCACGACGGGCGGGCGTGTGACCATTTCCGACAGCAGCACGGCGGTTAACGGCGGACTGCACGTCAACGGATCAATCGCTCTGGTCAGCCTGGGGACGCCGGTCGCGGGTTTTTCCGGCATTTCCGTCAGCGCATCCAATGCTGTGCAAATCGGCGGAAGCGCTGATTTCACCAGCGATGGACCGCTTTCCTTCGCCTTTACCGGAGCCGGCGGCTTGACGGTGGCTGGCCCGCTGACCGGCACGTCCGGCACCGGCATTACGCTGAGCCACAGCGCGCGCCCGGCGGGCGGCGACAGCCTGTCCGCCGACAGCATCCTGTTGAGCACACCGGGCGAAGCCAGTCTGCTTTCGGCCGGATCGCTGCATGCGACCAATGGGCTGACAATCCTCAGCCAGGGCGGCAATATCAACCTTGCCAGCGGCAGCGTGCTGGATGCGGGCACCGACCTTCGCCTCTATGCGTTGGGAAGTCTCAACGGCGCGGGCGCGGGCGTGCGGGCGGGCGGATCGGTGGCCATCGGTCTGGGCAGCGCGGGCAATATCCTGCTCGGTGATCTGACCTCGGGCGGATTGCTGGACCAGACAGACGCCAGCGGCAACGCCCTGGGTACGGGAGGCATCGCGATCGGTGGGGCCTTCTCCGTTAGCGGACAATTGAGCATCGGTACGGGCAGCGGGACAATTTCCGCCGCGAATATCGGCATCGGCACCTTGCTTGCCGGTAGCCAGCAATTGACGGCGACCAGCGGCGGAATACAGATTGGCAATGCCGCCATGGCCGGGCTGTTGCAGCTTCGTGCGTTGAATGGGCTGGCGCAATTGACGGGGCAGGTGACTGCGGGCTCCATCGACATCGCCGCCAACGGCATCGCCAGCAATGGCCTTAATGCGTTGAGCGGCGACCTGCTCCTGCAATCCGCGACCAGTCTGAGCGTTGCCGATGCGCAGGCGGCGGGCGCCATTGCCATGACTGCCAGCGGAGGCGGGCTGACTATCGGCAATGCCATCGCAGGCGGTAACCTGACCTTGATTGGCCTGGGGATCAGCGCCCAGAGGCTTGGCGCGGGCGGGTTGAGCCTGCTTGACGCCGGGACGGGCGCGCTGAGCGTTGCCAACATTGCCTCGACCGGGGCGATCACCGCGAATGGCGGAACCGTGAGCCTGAGCGCAAGCGGTGCCATGATCGTAGCGCGGGCCAATGCAACAGCTGGGACGCTGACGCTGAGCGCGGGTGGCAATCTGAGCGTCTCCAACGCCGTGGCTGTCGGCCCGATGACCCTGAATGCGGGCGGATTGGCCAGCGTGACAGGGACGCTAGACGCCCCGACCATCAACATCGGGTCGAGCGATATTGTTATCGGAGGAGGGGCCCGGATCGGCAGCCTGAGTGGCACGACCGGCATTAGCTTCCAATCGGTGAATGCACAGCAGCCCGCCTATATTGGCGGCGGCGACGTGAGCGGCGCCTATAGCCTGTCAGCGGCGGAACTGGCGCGCGTCGTGGCGGATAACATTGCCATCAACGCGCCGTCCCATGGCACGGGAACGCCTGACCTCATTGTTCAGGATCTGACGTTGGGCACTGCCAATCTGGCGAGTGGAGGCGTACTGAGCATTGGCACGAGCGGGCGGTTGCGGGTGCTGGGCGCTGTGCGTCTCACCGGGCGCTCGGGTCAGGGGGGACTTGCCTTGTCGGCGGGGCAGGCGATGGAGATTGTCGCCGGACCCGGTCTGATCGACATCAGCGATGCCAATGGTGGGCTGGCGGGTGTGCTGACGCTCAGCAGCCCCAGCATCATCGCCGCGACTTTGTCGGCTATTTCCGATGTGGCGGCGGCATCCTCCCTGAACGAACGGGACGCGCGGCTGGCGCAGAATGACGAACTGCTCAACGACGCCGGTATCCTGCGCGCTGGCATCATCAACGCTCATGTCAGCAATGCCTTCTTTATCCAGAATAGCGGGATTTCGGATCTTTTTGCCGACAGGCGCGGCTTTACCGCCAATGTTCTGACAATCGCTTCACAGGGAAGCAGGCCGCAGATCGCTATCAACGGACAGCTTGTCCGGGCGACGGCCGGTTTTGCAACGGGGTTGGAGACGATCCCGCTGGTAAGGATCAGCGGTGGCTTCGCACCGGGATCGAAGATCAACGGCTGCCTGATCGGCGGTGCTTGCCTTGGTTCCGCGCTGGAAAATCATGATACGCTGAATGCGATGGTCGATCCGTCGGTGGCAGTGGGGCGCATTTTCACTCTTTCGCTGATCGAATTGCGCGATATCGCGGCGCAGGGCTATCCGCCGCTGATCGACGAGCCAGTGACCGGCGCGGGCAATGAAGATTTGTGGGAACGCCCCTGTGGTGGACCCGATGCCCGCGCCTGTAGTGACAGCGGCACACGTTGAGCTCATCTGCGAGCATCAACAAAACGGGATTGAAACAACGGGTTGAACCCGTAGAGAGAAACGCACGGTGGGATGTCAGGGGAATGAAGGCATCCGAATCAACCGGCACGGGGGCGTGACAGATGGGGGGCGGTAACGGCAAGATGATCGGCAGGTCCGTGGGTGGCATGGCGTTGGGCGTCCTGCTGCTGGCGGTGCTGTTGCTGTGCGGCTTGCCGGGCGGCGGGTCGAACGCTGCTGATGCGGCGTCGGCAGGCCGCGTCTATGTCGGCGTCGCGTCCTGCGCCGGGTCTACCTGTCATGGCCGTATGGAGGGCGATGGCAAGGTCGTTCGCCAGGATGAGCTGATGCGCTGGCAGGAGCCGTCGACACCGGGCGGCGCGCATAGCCGGGCCTTTGCCGTGCTGGGTGGCACGCGCGGGCGGCAAATTGCGGCGACGCTGGGGCTGGGCGATCCGACTTCGGCGCCGGCTTGCCTTGGGTGCCATTCTACCCCGGCGACGGCCCGCGGCGCCCGTTTTCTGCCGCAGGACGGTGTCGGTTGTGAGAGCTGCCACGGTGCAGCGAGTGGCTGGATTGCCTCACACTATGCCGTGGGCGCCAGCCATGCCGCCAATGTCACGGCGGGGATGACGCCGCTGGACCGACCGCAAATCCGGGCATCGGTCTGTCTCGACTGCCATTTCGGCAGCGCGCGGGACGGGCAATTCGTCACCCACCGGATCATGGCGGCGGGGCATCCGCGCATTTCCTTTGAACTGGACCTCTTCTCTTCGATGCAGGCGCATCATGACGAGGATGCCGATTATGCCGCGCGCAAGGGGCGGACCGACAGCCTGAAGCTCTGGGCCGTCGGGCAGGCGATGGCGGTCGAGCGGGCGCTGACTCTCTATGCAGGGGGCAAGGGTGCGGAGGGGGCTTTCCCCGAATTCTATTTCTTCGACTGCCAGAGCTGCCATCGCCGCATCTATGATCAGGCGGAGCGCAGCAAGACATGGGAAGCCAATCCTGGGCGGCCGATCCCGACGGGCATGCCGCCTTTCAATGATGAGAATATGATCATGCTGTCGGCGGCGGCACGCGTGGCTGCGCCGGGGCTGGCGGGACGGTTCGATGCCGACAGCCGGGCTTTCCATGCGGCGATTGCTCGGGATCGGCCTTCGGCGGTCGCGGCGGCGAGCAAGCTCGCGCAAAGTGCCCGCGCCTTGGCCGATGGCTTTGCGGCGGGCGGGATGCAGGGCGACATGGCTTTTGCCATCGTGCGAGAGATTGCGGGCAGCGCGATCGCGCCGCGCTTCACTGATTATGAAGGGTCGGTGCAGGCGGTGATGGCGGTCGACACGCTGCTCAACAACCTGGTGAAGTCCGGTCGCGTGACCGTGGGCGCAGCCGCAGGTATCCGCGCCGATGTCAATCGCGCCTATGCGGCGGTAAAGGAGCCGAACAGCTATCGGCCCGGCGACTTCCGCTCCGCTCTGGGCAGCGCGGCGCGCAGCATCGGGGCGCTGCAATGAAGGGGCGGCATCACCGGCTGAGCGCGCTGGCGGCGAGCGCGGCGCTGATCCTGTCCTCCTGTGGCGGGGGAGGGAGCGGCAGCGGCACGCCGACGCCCAGCCCGACACCAACACCCACGCCGACCAGCCTTTATACCGTGCCCGCGCAGGAATCGCTCACGGTCGCGGACGTCGAAACGGTGGTGGCGCATGCCGTGGCGGAGGCGCAGAAGCGGAGTCTGCCCGCCGTCATCGCCGTCACCGACCGGGTCGGCAATGTGCTGGCGGTGTTCCGCATGACCGGCGCGCGGGCGAACGCGACCACCAGCGCGGCGCCCAATGGCGACAATATCGACGCGCAGAATCTGGCTGTCCCGGCGGAAGCGGGCGCCATCGCCAAGGCGATCACCGGCGCCTATCTGTCGAGCGGGGGCAACGCCTTTTCGACGCGCACGGCGAGCATGATCGTCCAGCAGCATTTCCCGCCCGCGCCGACCACCGCAGGGCTGGAGAGCGGGCCGCTGTTCGGCGTGCAGTTCAGCCAGCTCCCCTGTTCGGACCTGAGCGTGCGCTTCGTTTCATCCGGCTCGCAAGCGATGATCGGACCGAAGCGCTCTCCGCTGGGGCTGGCGGCCGATCCGGGCGGCTTTCCGCTGTACAAAAATGGCGTGGTGGTCGGCGGCATCGGCGTGATGGCGGACGGGGTCTATGGCTCCGATTCCAATGTCCTCGACGATGACAATGATCCCGAGGAATATATTGCGCTCGCCGGGACGCTGGGTTTCGAGGCGCCCGAAAGCATTCGCGCCGACCGCATCCCGGTGGACGGCACTTTGCTGCGCTATTCCGATGCGGCCTATAGCGGATTGCTGGCGACGGGTTCGGTCAGCTTTGCCGCAATCAACGGCAGCGCGGGGAGTTTGGTCGCCGTGCGCGGCTATTATGGCGATCCTGCGCCGATGATCCTTGCGGGCATTGCCTATGGCACGGAAGCATCCGGTGTGCGTCCGGCGCGGGCCGGTGAATTCTCCAAGACCGATGCCTTCGTCCTGACCGATGGGTCGGGTAATGATCGCTTCCCGATCCGCGCCGGGACCGATGCGGGGGATGTGGCGCAGCCGCTGACGGCGACGGAAGCGTCCGCGATCCTCGAAGAAGCCTTCACCATCATGAGCCGGGCACGGGCGCAAATCCGCCAGCCGCTCGACAGCCGGGCGCAGGTGACGATCAGTCTGGTCGACACGCGGGGGCAGGCGCTGGGCATTGTCCGTTCGCCCGACGCGCCGATCTTTGGCACGGACGTCAGCTTGCAGAAGGCGCGGACGGCGGCCTTTTTCTCCGGTTCCCATGCCGGATCGGACCTGCTGGCGAGTTCAAGCGCCGACGTGGCTGCCTTTGTCGGCAAGGCGCGAACGTTTCTGAACGATCCTTCGGCGTTGACGGGCAAATATGCCTTCACCGACCGCGCCAATGGTAATCTGTCGCGGCCCTATTTCCCGGACGGTGAAGTCGGGCGTCCCAACGGGCCGTTCTCGCGGCCGATTGCGCAGTTCAATCCTTTCTCGACCGGACTACAATCGGCGCTGGTGGTGGGCGACCTTGCCGCTCATCTGGCCTATGTGACCGGCACCAGTGCGAGCGATACGCCACAGCGCTGCTCCGCCGTGCCCATGGTTTCGGGGCAGAACCGGGTGCAGAACGGCATCCAGATCTTTCCCGGATCGGTGCCGATCTATCGCGGCAACGTGCTGGTGGGCGCTATCGGTGTATCCGGCGACGGCATCGATCAGGACGATATGATCGGCTTCCTTGGCCTCAACAATGCCGGGACGCGGGTGGGCGGGATCGGCAATGCGCCGGCTGCGATCCGGTCGGACCAGATTGTCGTTGACCTCGGTAATGCGACGGTAAGGCTACGTTATGTGAGCTGTCCCTTTGCGCCCTTCCTCGACAGTTCATCGCAAAATGTCTGCGCGGGGCTTTAGGGGATGGGTCTGGTCTCGCTTCTGCCGCTCTTCGCGCTCGCCCAGCCGGGGGAACCGGTGCCTCCGCCTCCGCCGCGAAACTGGCAGGAGATATTGGACGCCGACCAGCAATCCATCGAGGGCCGACGCCGCCCCGGCTATGAAGCGCCGCTGCCCGAAGCTGTTACGCAGGACAATAAGGGCGCCGTCCGCGCGCCGCCGCCCGAGGCTTTCCCGACCGATCAGGTGCCGATCCCGGATCGCTGGCGGCTGATCGAAAGCCTCGGCGTGGTGAAGGAGCGCTGGTTCGATCCTTATGGTCAGAACACGCTGAAGGGCGACCGGCCGATCGACCGTGAAAAGGTGAAATGGCTGCCGATCAAGGGCGACGACTGGTTCTTCGTCGCCAATGCGGTGAGCGACACGGTGCTCGAACCGCGCACCTTCCCGATCCCGGTCGGCGTCCAGACGACCGAGCGGCCCGGTAGTATCGATGTGTTCGGCAAGGATGCCAGCTATGTGCTGAGCCAGACCTTCATCGGCGGCGTGGCGCTGATCAAGGGCGCGACCGCCTTCAAGCCGCCAGAGATCGAATATCGACTGACGCTGGCGCTCAACGTCAATCATGTGAATGTGCCCGAACGGCGCGTGCTGTTCGTCGAGCCCTCCAAGCCTTCGCACCGCACCGATCATTTTCTGGGCGTGCAGGAAGCCTTTGTCGACTATCATCTTGCGAACACGTCGGATCGCTATGATTTTCGGTCGCTGCGTGTCGGTATCCAGCCCTTCCAATCAGATTTTCGCGGTTTCCTGTTCAATGACCAGCAGCTTGGTATCCGGCTGTTCGGCAATCGGGACAATAACCGCTTTCAGTTCAACCTGGCGGCCTTCTGGCGGTTGGAGAAGGACACCAATAGCGGCCTCAATTCAGTCGTGCACTCGCCGCGCAATGACTGGGTGTTCGTCGCCAATCTCTACCGGCAGGATTTCCTGATCCCAGGCCTCACCAGCCAGGTCACTGCCGTCTACAATATGAACCGCGAGAAGCATGACGTCGAGATTGACGACAATGGCTTCCCGGTGCGTCCGGCGCTGATCGGGGATTTGCGGGGGCGGGAATATGATGTCGTCTATCTTGGCTATAATGCCGATGGGCGGATTGGGCGGATGAACCTGACGGCATCGCTCTATGGCGCGCTGGGGGAAGACCGGAACAGCTTCTTCACCTCGAAACCCGCGCAGATCCGCGCCTTTTTCGCGGCGGCGGAGGCCAGCTATGACAAGGACTGGATGCGTTTCCGCCTGTCGGGCCTTTATGCCAGCGGCGATGGCAATCCTTATGATAATCGCGAAACCGGCTTCGATGCGATTTTCGAAAATCCGGTCTTCGCAGGCGCCGACACCAGCTATTGGATCAGGCAATCCATTCCCTTTGCCGGGGGCGGTCGCGTCATCAGTATCAACGGGCGCAATGGCATTTTGAATTCGCTCCGGTCCTCGAAGGAACAGGGGCAGTCGAACTTCAACAATCCCGGCACGATGCTGCTGGGAGCGGGTGCGGATTTTGATCTGATGCCGCAATTGCGCCTGTCGGCCAATGCCAACCATCTCTGGTTCCAGAACACGGCCACGCTTCAGGCGCTGCGCAATGAAGGCAGCATCCCCAAGTCGATAGGCTGGGACCTGTCGACCGCTGCGATCTGGCGACCCAAGGCGACGCAGAATATCGTCTTCCGCCTGTCAGGCGCGACGCTGCTGCCGGGCGCGGGCTTCCGCGATCTCTTCACCAATAGCGAAGGCAACCGAAATTATTATTCGGTGCTCGCCAATCTGATCCTGAGCTACTGATGCGTCCGCTTTTTGCCTTCCTGCTGCTGATCCTCGCCGCATTGACGGTGCCGGTCGTCATCCTCCACGCCTCCGATGCGGAAAAGCCGGTGGCGCGCATCTATACGCCTGCGCCGCCCGCGCCGATGAGCCAGACCGCAACCCAAGTCGCGGCCAAATCGGACGGCTGCTATAGCTGCCACACCAAGACCGACGAACCGTCCATGCATGCGACCCCGGCGGTGATGCTGGGCTGCACCGACTGCCATGGCGGCAATGCGGCGGTGCGGGGTGATCCGGCGCTGGGCTTTGAAGACCCCGCCTATGTCGCCGCGCGGGAGAAGGCGCATGTGCTGCCGCGCTATCCCGAAAGCTGGCATTATCCATCCTCCGCCAATCCGCAGCGGACTTATACGCTGCTCAACCGGGAAGCGCCCGAGTTTGTGCGCTTCGTCAACCCCAGCGACTATCGCGTGGCGCGGGACGCCTGCGGGTCCTGCCATATGCAGGTCATAGAGGCGGCCGAGCGTTCGCTCATGGCTTCGGGCGCGATGCTGTGGGGCGGAGCGGCCTATAATAATGGCATCGTCCCCTATAAAAATTACATTTTTGGCGAGGCCTATACCAAGGATGGCAAGCCCGCGAAGATCGTCTCGCCGGGCAGCCCGCCCGGCACGCTGACCGGCGAACAAAAGGCGCGGGGCGCGCTGGCCGAGCTTTATCCGCTGCCGACCTGGCAGGTGACGCCGCCCGGCGACGTCTTCCGCGTATTCGAGCGCGGCGGGCGCAATATCGGCACGCAATTCCCTGAAATCGGCCTGCCCAACCCGACCGGCTCGATCCAGCGGCTGGAGGAGCCGGGTCGCCCCGATCTCAAGCAGTCGAGCCGTGGTCCCGGCACCGGCCTGCGCGTGGCAATCCCGGTGCTGAACCTGCACAAGACCCGCCTCAATGACCCCTATATGTGGTTCATGGGGACGAACGACCAGCCGGGCGACTATCGCCATTCGGGCTGTTCGGGCTGCCATGTCGTCTATGCTAATGACCGCGAACCGCGCCACAGCCTGATCTATGCGCAATATGGCCGCGACGGGCAGACCGCCACGGTCGATCCCACGATCGCGGCCAAGCTGAGCCATGGCGGCCTCAAAGGCCCGCATGGCGAGGTGGTCGAGCCGGATCACCCTGTCGGGGTAGTTGAGGGAAGCGGCCATCCGGCCGCGGGGGTCAAGGAAAGCGGACACCCGATCCGTCACACATTCACCCGCGCGATCCCGACCGCCCAGTGCATGAACTGCCACATGCATCAGCCCAATATCTTCCTGAACAGCTATCTGGGCTACACCATGTGGGACTATGAGTCCGACGCGCCGCTGATGTGGCCGGATCGCCAAAAATATCCCACCGCTGCCGAAGTTCACCAGACGCTGGAGCGCAATCCCGAAGGGGCCGGACCGCGCGGCAAATGGTCGGACTTGGAGTTTTTGCGCAACGTCTATGACCTGAACGACAAGGCCAAGGATACGCAGTTCGCCGACTATCACGGCCATGGCTGGAACTTCCGCGGCGTGTTCAAGCGGGACCGCGAGGGCAATCTGCTCGACGCGGACGGCAAGGTCGTCTCGCCCGACGATCCGGAAAAATGGCGCAGGAAGGGGGAGGGCAAGTTCGTCCCCGTCGGCACCAATCCCGGCAAGGCGGTCCATCTGATGGACATTCATGCGGAAAAGGGCCTGCAATGCGCCGACTGCCATTTCGCGCAGGACAGCCATGGCAATGGCTTCATCTATGGCGAGGTGGCGAACGCGATCGAGATCGGCTGCAAGGATTGCCACGGCACGGCAGATGCCTATCCGACGCTGTTGACCTCTGGGCCAGCGGCGCCGCCCAAGGGCACGAACCTTGCCCTGTTGCGCAACCCGGACGGCAAACGGCGCTTTGAGTGGTTCTTTGACGCCAGCGGACGACGCAGACTGATCCAGCGCTCGATCGTCGATCCCAATCTGGAATGGGAAGTGTCGCTGGTGAAGGATTCGGTCGATCCGGCCAATCCACACTTCAATGCGAAGGCAGCCCGCGCCAAGCTGATGAGCCGTTCGGGCGCAGAGGATGGCAGCTTTGCCTTTGGACCGGGCGTCGCGAAGGAAGATCGCGCGCATGGTGACGACACTATGGCCTGCTTCACCTGCCATCTGAGCTGGACGACCAGTTGCGGCGGTTGCCACCTGCCGATCGAGGCGAACTGGAAGACGACGCTGCACCATTTCGATGGCGAGGAGACGCGCAACTTCGCGACCTATAACCCGCAGGTGGCGCGCGATGAAATGTTCCAACTCGGCAAGCATATGACGACCAAGGGCAATGAAACCGCCCCGGTCAGGTCGACATCGGCGCTGGTCTTATCTTCGACCAACATCAACCGCGAGCGTATCTATATCCAGCAGCCGCCGGTATCTGGCATCGGCTTTTCGTCGCAGGCTTTCGCGCCGCATTTCCCGCATACGGTGCGCAGAACCGAGACCAAGACCTGTTCGGACTGCCATCTGTCGGCCAAGGACGACAATAATGCGGTGATGTCGCAGTTGCTGTTGCTCGGCACCAATTTCGTGAACTTCGTCGGCCTGAATGCCTGGACTGGTCTGGAAGGCGGGTTCGAGGCGATCCGCGTCACCGAATGGGATGAGCCGCAAGCAGTGATCGGCAGCTATCTCCAGAAATATGCCTATCCCGACTATTGGAAGCTGCATGTCGAGCAGAACAAGCGCGAACTGAAGGACTGGGTGCGCGGCAAGACCTTCGACAAAAAGGCTTCGGGCGAAACCCATCCGGTCGAAGAGTTCCGCAACGTCGTGAAGGGCACGGCGGATCGGGTCGGCTGCCTGCAACTGCGCGGCGAATATATGTATGTGGCCGAAGGAAAGGGCGGGTTCCGCGTCTATGACGTGGCCTCCATCGCCAACAAGGGCTTTTCCGAGCCGATATTGAGCGGGCCTTTTTCCAAGCTTGGCCATAATACGGGCGTGCCGTCGAAGAATGCGACCTGCATGGCGCTGCCCACCAATCAGCCGATCAACCCGCTGCGCAACACCAAGGAACTGCGCGAGATCAACCAGGAGCAGGCCTTCCTGCCGATCTACAGCTATGCGGCGGTGACGGACAGTGTTGAGGGCCTGATCATGGTCAATATCGAGACCATGGCCGATGGCGAGTTCCGCAACAATTTCCTGAAGCGGGCCGTGACCTGGAACCCCAATGGCGTGCTGAATGGGGCGCGGCATATTCAGTTGGCGGGGCAGATCGCCTATATCACCGCCGATGCTGGGTTGGTGGTCGTTGATCTCAGCGATCCGTTGCACCCCCGTCTCGCCGCCGTCCGTCCGCTCAAGGGTGCGCGGGCGAGTGCGATCCAGTTCCGTTATCTATGGGTCACGGATGCCGAGGGGCTGAAGCTGTTCGATGTGACGCGGCTGACCGATCCGGTGGCGGTACCGTCCGCGACGGTGCCGCTGGCCGATGCGCGGCGTATCTATCTGGCGCGTACCTATGCCTATGTCGCAGCCAAGGCCGAAGGGCTTGCGATCATCAACATCACCAATCCGCTGCGGCCGACCGTCTATGCCAAAGAGACGTTCGGCGGGCAGATGACCGATGTGGAGGATGTGATCGTCGGCACGACCAATGCGTCGCTGTTCGCCTATGTCGCGGACGGGCGGAACGGGATGAAGGTCATCCAGCTCACCAGCCCTGCCAGCCAACCCAATTTCTACGGCTTCTCGCCTGCACCCAAGCCTGAACTGATCGCCTGGGCGCGCACGCCTTCGCCGGCGCTGGCGCTGTCCAAGGGGCTGGACCGTGACCGGGCGGTGGACGAAACCGGCGGGCAGATCGCGGTGTTCGGGCGGATCGGCTCGCGGCCCTTCACCCGGCCCGAGATGGAGCGGCTGTTCCTGACCTCGAAGGGGATACCCTACAAGGTCAACGATGAGGTGGATATGCGAGGCTGGCGGCCGCCATTGAAGGTGCCTCTCGCCCGGGAATGAGAAAGTGGTCTATTCTGCCGACGACTACTTGCGGTCAGGGGTAGACGTCCTGTCCTTGCAAGGAACGTCAAAAGATCAACCTGTTATGGGACCCTGGATATCCTGTCTCAGGCCGGTCGTTCGCCGATCAGTGCACGCACCAGAGGCTGCATGCTGGCATCGAACCTCGCAAGCGCATCATGGTCACCGGTCGTCTCAAAATGGGAGATGAGGCCATGTTCCGTCCAGCGATGCAGCGCAAATGCGGGCAGGTCCGCGACGATCATCGGGCGGTCGTCGGGCGTCTCCGGGTCCATGGGCCGCAGGTCGAGCGCGAGTTGCGGCGCGGTCGATGAACAGATAGCGATGGTCGTGCCGTTCCACGGGGCGGCGATTGCGCGATGAATGTGGCCGCAGAGGATCGCCTGGACATTGGACCGGCCCGCAACGACCGCCGCGAAGCGTTGGACCCAGGGTTCTTGCGGATGGGTGTTCATCCAGTCGATTCCAACCTCGACCGGGGGATGATGCATGACGATCAATGTCGGCGTGGCGATGTCTTCGTCCAGTCTGGCGGTCAACCATTCCGCGCGGCGTTCGCAAAAGGCACCGCCGTGGCGATCCGGCTCCAACGTGTCGAGCACGACGATCCGTCGCCCTTCCAGCGGGATCACATATTGAACGAAGCCTTCCTCCTGCGGAATATGCGGGAAATGCGCGGCGAAATTGGCGCGGTCGTCATGATTGCCCATGCAAGGCCAGACCGGAAACTCGCACTGGCTGAAGGCATCGGCCAGCCGCCGGTAGCTGTCCGCATCGCCCCGTTCGGTTAGATCGCCAGTCGCCAGCAGCAGGTCGGGCCGGTTTGGGCCGTGGTTCAAGGCGTGCAGCACCTCGTCCAACCGCTTGCGGTTGAATTCGTCGGGGTTATCGGGCTCAAACCCCAGATGGATGTCCGTGACCTGCGCGATCAACATGGCCTCACTCTCCCCCTATGTTTCGCGGCCGGTTTGGCTCATCTCTCCTGGCTGAACGATCCACGGGCATCCATGGAGCGCCATCGCCGACATGATAGCTGTGGCACATCGCGCAGCCCGAAGGCACATCTGCTCTTGATTTTTCTCCACCATGGCAGGTGCGGCAGCTGTCAATGCCGGGCAGCAGCAATTGCTTCGCATCGTGCGACTTGGGCGCGGCATGGCAGCTTTCGCATTTTTCGGTACGGTGCGCAGCGTGATCGAACCAGCCGTTCATCATATAGCGCATCGGCTGATGCACAGGGAGCACTTGCCAGCTCGCATTGCCATTGGCGCCGGGGGGCGTGACCGTGTGGCAGTCATAGCAGGCCCCGCCCTTGGAAAATACCGAACGAATGGTGTCGTCGGCGCGGGAGGGACGCGTTGCCACCGCGCCGAAATAGGCGTGGTAAATCTGCCCCTGCGCATAGTCGCCGGGCCGCCGCCGCGCCATGCCGCCCAGCGCAACCGGCTGCACCGGCCCGGTCGAACGGAAATAAGCGCGCAGATCAGCAATCACCTGATCCGGCTGGCCGTGCCGCAGCGTGCGGACGGTGCCGCCGATCGTCTCGAAGGCCAGACTGTGGCACATCTGGCAATCGCGCTCCATGGTCACCGGCAGGAAGCGCACGCCGTCGGCCGTTGGCTTGTGGCAATCCTTGCAGGCGAGCGCGTCCCCAAAGCCATATTGCGCCTTCATCGTCCGCGCCATCTTGGCGACGCCTCCGGTCGCGGACAAATGGATGTCGTGCGGGAATTTGAGGCCGCTATCGTCCGTCGGTTTCAGGTCGAGCGAGGCGCGGGAGAAGCGGGGATGCTTGGCCGGCAGGGTCTGGACCAGAGCCGAGAATTGCGGATGGCTGGTGCCGAAATCTCCGGCATTGCCGAGCTTCGTGTCCTTCAACCGATCCTTCAGCGTGCCGTGGCAATCGGTGCAAAAGGCTTGTGGCGCGGGCTGCATCGGGCCGGCGCCTTCATGTTCACGGTGACAATCGACACAGGCGCCTTCAGGCGGCTTGCCAAATGCCGATGCTACCCCGGCCAGGAACTTGCCGCCCAGCCTCGGCTCGGCGCGCGCCATGGCAATGCGGGCGGCGGGCGCGTGGTCGTGGACGTCCTTGTGGCAGGTCTGGCAGGCGGAATCGCGAACCGAGACGAAGGCCTTTTGATGGCAGCTTTCGCAGCGCCCTTCGAGCGCATGATGGGCCTGGCTGAGCGGACCCGATGACCAGGCCTTGTCACCCACCATCTTGTAAATGTTGCGCGTGTCGTTCGCCGGACGGCTGGCATAGCTCCAGATCGGGATGGCGAGGAAGCCGATCAGGATCGCCAGCGCCATGCCCCATGCCGTCAGCCGCTTGCCGGGCAACAGGCCACGCAGGGAGAAGACCTTGGTTTCTTCCTTTTCCTCTGAGGCCTCGGATACGGCATCGACGCGGCGGATCGACAATATGGTGGCGCCATCTTCGCCCGGCGAAACGGTGACGCGATGGCCGCCGAAGCGCAGTTCCGCGCCCTTGGCGGGGTCGATCTCGGCGCGCAGGACGGTGCGGCCGTCAAGGCCGAAGCCTAGCGTGCCGGTGGCGCGAACGCGTATCGTGCGGTCATCGACCTGTTCGAACCGGGCATGGTCCGGTTCCAGCGCGAGGTCGGGAAGGTGGATGTCATTTTCTGCCGCACGGCCAAGCGAGAGCTGGGTTTTGGCGAAGCTGGCGGCGCGGACGATCTCGCGGCCATCGGCGGTGAGGCTGATCTGACGGACGATAAAGGTTTTTGGGAAGCTCATGGATGCGCTCACCAGTAGAAGAAGACGCTGACGATATGCGCGGTGAGCGCCGCCAGCAGGGCAAAGGTGGCGGGCACATGGACATAGAGCCAGATTTCCAACAGCGCCTTGAGTTGGAGGTGCCGTCGCAACCGCGCAAGCATCGCCTGCTTGCGTTCCAGCAGGGCATCGATCCGCTCCAGTGGGTCGTTACCGGTGTCGGGCTGATCCCCGGTCCAGTGGCGCAGTGCGGCCTGTGCCTTTGCCGTGGCGCAGCGCGGATAGCGGCCGGACAGGCGGTTGAACAGGCTGCCGCCGAACGGGTCCTGCTCCAGCGACTGGCGGACCAGAGAGGCCTTGTCGTGGGGCAGGGGCTGGGCGGCATCGTGCAGTTGGCGATCGATGGCGCGCACGGCGTCCAGCATCTGGACCTGCGTCATTTCCGCGCGATTGTTGCTGAGCGCGGCGGGCAACGTCGCATAGACCGTGATGCCGAACATGCCCGACAGGATCACCAGCATCATGAGCGCATAGGCCAGCGTATGGACATTCCAGCCCAACTGGAAACCGGTGTGCAGAGTGGCGATCACGATCAGGCTGAGACCGAGATAGACATGGGCGGAGGTCCAGGCCTTCAGCGACCATCGCCCGCGCGTCATCGCCCGCTTGCGTAAGCCCAGCAGAGTCAGCCACAGGATCAGCAGCACGCCGATCGTGCCCATGGTATAGCCGTACCAGCTGCCGCCATTATGATGCGGCGTGACGTCGACCAGCATGTAACTGGCGATCGACAGGACGCAGATCAGCGTGGCAATCTTCAGCCAGCGGAAACCGGCATGGCGCAGAAAGCCGTCATGTAGCACGTCCTGGGGGCGGTTGGGGCCCTTGGCGCGACGGTTGCGGGTGGGGGCTGCTCTGGTGGCCATCAATTCGCCTCCCGATCAAGGCGGGCGACAGTGAGAAAATCCTCGGGAGCGACGCGGATAGCGGCGCCTGTCGGGCAGGCACGCACGCAGGCGGGGCCGCCTTCAATGCCGGAACACATGTCGCATTTGATCGCCTTTTTTGGCTTTTCCATGCCGGGTTCGGCATTTTTGTAGCGCCATTTCTTCGAAGGTTCGCCCGGCCCCGGTCCCGTACCGAAGAACATCCAGCTGAGCAGTCCCGGCTTTTTCGGCGGCACGCTGTCCATGCGAATCACGCCATAGGGGCAGTTGCGCTGGCAATTGCCGCAGCCGATGCAGGTCTCATCGATGAACACTTCGCCGTCGGGGCCGCGATGGATGGCGTTGGGTGGGCAGTCGGCCATGCAGTGCGGATGCTCACAATGCCGGCAGCTGGTGGGGACATGCAGATGGGCATAGGTGCGCCCCGCCTCCCGGTCGAGGCGGGAGAGGCCGTCATGGCTGTCAGCGCAGGCCTTTTCGCAATTATCGCAGCCCACGCAAAGATGCTCGTCAATCAGCAGCACATCGGTCGCTTCGCCAATGCCGTTGTCGACCAGGAATTTGGCCGTTTCCGAATACATGTCGACAACGGTGGAGAAACTGTCCTTGCGACTTTCGATGAAGGCGTTGACGTCCTGCCGCGAAGCCATGTCGCGGCGGGCGCGTTCGAGGAGGGCTGGCTTGGCGGCCATCAGCCGGGCGAAGGCGTCGCCCTGCAATTTGATGACCTCGGACTTGACCGTCGCCTTGACCGTAGCGGTGCGCGGACCGCCCCCGATCAGCGCCATTTCGCCGACATAGCTGCCGGCGGGGAGGTAGGAGAGGAAGACATTCTTCCCCCCGATCTTCTTCTCCACGATCATGGAGCCGACCCGGATGACATAGATGTCGTTGCCAAGGTCCCCTTCGGTCAGGATCGCCTCGCCCGCCTTGACCGTCAGGATTTCGGCGCTGTCCAGCACTTCGGTCAAGTCGGCGGGGGTCAGGCCTGCCCCGAACATCTGGAGCAATTGACGCTCGGTTGAAATGCGCGTGATGGCGCGCTTGGCGGGAGGGTTGGAGGACATGAGCTTGAGCGCCGCCGTGCGCGACACCTCCACCATGATCGACTCCGCACCTGCCCGCACCGTGGCGCCGCGACGGCGGCCGGAAATCAGGCCGACCTCTCCAAAGATCGAGCCTTGTTCGATGGGCACGTCCACGCCCGGCGCAACCTCGACCAGCGCCTGCCCCCTGGCCACGCCGAACAGCGAGGAACCGGGGTCGAACTTCTCGAAGATCACCTCGCCCGCGCGATAGGCCCGCACTTCGCTGTCGAGCATGAATTCACGCATCTGGAGCGGGGAGAGTCCTTCGAGGATCGAGACGTTGGAGCGGAGGAACTCCAGCCATTCCGCGACGCTTCTCTTCTCGGGCAAGGCGGCGAATTTGGCGGCGAGGATCGGTTCGTCGGCAGGCTTCAGGTCGCGATTACCGTTGATATATTCAACGACGTCATAGCCCTGATTCATGCAATGCTTGATCAGCGGATAGCCCGCCAGCGCACCAATCACGAAGATGCCGGGCGCCGTGCTTTCGAAAACCGGCGACAGCTTCGGAAAAGCCAGCCGGTCGGCGCTGGTGAACTCTATGCCGCAGCTTTCCACGAAGGCGCGCGGCGGCGCGGAGCCCATGCGGGCGATGATCCGGTCGCATTTCAGCTTCACCTCGCCATCACGGCTGTCGAGCGTGATGAAACCCGGCTCGATCCTCGCCGTGGTCGCTTCGGTCATAATGGTGAGGCGGCCCGCTTCGGACGCGGCCATCAGCGCCTTGACGTTCGCCGCCTTGGCACTGGCGAACTCGGTCGAGCGGTTGAGGATGGTGACGACATTGCCCTGAGCCTCGTCGACAGCGAGGCCCAGCGCATTTTCGATGCCCGCATCGCCGGTGCCTACGATGAAGATATGCTCGTCATTATATTCGGCGGGATCGTCGAGCTGATACTGGACATGCGGCAGGTCAGCGCCGGGCACACGCATCAGGTTGGGATTGCCCTGCGTGCCGATCGCCATGATGACGGCGTCGGCGACAATTTCCCGCCCGTCGGTCAAACTCAGGCGATAGGGTGGAGCGAGGCGCTGGATTTCCTTCGTCTCGCTGCTGCCATCCCGCTTGCGCTCGACGATCTTCTGGATGCTGCCGGGGATGGGATCGCCAGTGCCGGTAATTGCCTTCACCTCGGCATTATAGGCGACGTTCACGCCCTGTTCGGCAGCCTGCGCGTTCCAGCGATCGAGAATCGATTCGCGTTTCCCTGCCTCAAAATCGCAGTCGGATCGCAGCACGAGCTGGCTGGGCGTCGCCATTACATGCTTGCCCTTCTGATATTTGAAGATGGTGTCGGACAGATGGTCCGTCTTCTCTATCAGCAGGTGAGAAAGCCCCAATTGCGCGGCGCGCGCGGCCGCGCTCAGCCCCGCCGGCCCCGATCCGACGATCGCGATACGCACGCGCTCAGTCACTCTAACAACCCCCTAAAAATGCCCTTTGCTCCGAGCCTTAGACCGGCCGGATGCTTGTCCCCGGCCGCACTCTATCATTTCCGCAGCGTCACGCTAGAGAGGATTGGAGGGAAGTATCCGGGGAGCGATGGAAAAATGAATTGGGGGATGGGGCGCCTTATGCTGTTAGGCGCGGTCGGCATAGCCGCTGTATCGATCGGCTATAATGTGCTGCTGACGCCGGAAAAGGCGAAAAGCCCGGCAGTCCCGACTCCCCTGACGAGCAATCAGGCCAGTGATCCCGAAGCGGTCATAAGAGAATTGCAGGACCGTGTCGGAGCCAATCCCAAGGATGCGGAGGGATGGCAGCGGCTGGGCTGGGCCTATTTCGAGAATGGGCGTCATGCCGACGCCGTGCGCGCCTATCGCCATGCGACGGCACTGGTGCCGGACAATGCGACCTTCTGGTCCTCGCTGGGCGAAGCGGCGGTGATGGCCAGCGAACATGATCCTATGCCGAAGGAAGCGGCCGATGCCTTTGACAAGGCGATCGCGCTCGACCCGAAGGACCCCCGCGCGCGCTATTTCCTGGCGGTGCGCAAGGATCTGGCCAAAGATCATAAAGGCGCGATCCGTGACTGGCTGGCGCTGTTGGGGGATACCCCGCCCGGCGCGCCCTGGGAGGCCGATCTGCGCCGGACCATCGAACAGGTAGGCAAGATCAACGGGATCGATGTGACCGGGCGGCTGGCGGCGATGAAGCCCGTTGCGCCGCATCCGCCGATGGGCGGCGGCATGTCGGTGGCGGCTGCAGCGATTCCGGGGCCGACCAGCGAGCAGATGCGGGCGGCGGCGCAGCTTCCCAAGGGGCAGCAGGACGCAATGGTCGAAGGGATGGTATCGGGGCTTGAGGCGAAGCTGAAGGCGAATCCCGCGAATGTCGACGGCTGGATCATGCTGATGCGCAGCCGCATGACGCTGGGCGAGACGGCAAAGGCGGCGTCGACTTACAAGGAGGCACAGGCGGCCAATCCCACACAAGCTGGGCGGATCAGGGATGAGGCCCGGATATTGGGTGTGCCGGGGATTTGAAGGGGAAGGGCCGCTTCCCGATCTTCAATCTTGCGGCAGGCGTCGCTTCATGCTGGCGGGCACCGGCCAATTCCATTCTTCGTAGATCGCGACGACACTGGCAGCCATTGCCGCCAGATTCGGCGAATTATCATCTTTCCGGTGACTCATGATGATGGGCGACACCGCTCTTTCGGTCAGTTCGCGGAACACCAGATCGCGCCTGCCCATCGCATGAACCGAGGAGGGGACAATACAAATCCCCACCTCTGCGGCGACCAGCCCCAGTGCAGTCTGCAATTCGCGGACCTCATGCACGGCAGCCGGCGTCACGCCATGATCGCGCAGCAGCGATAGCACCTGGTCGGCATAGCTGGGGCGCGGTTCGCGGGGATATACGATCACCGCTTCATCAGATAGCGCGGTGAGATCGATAGGACGTTCGCCCTTGAGCAGCCGATGCCCGAGGGGAAGGGCGGCGACCAACTCCTCCTCGCGCAACACCTCCCGTTCGATGGCGGGATCTTCGAAGCGGAGACGGCCGAAACCGACATCGATACGCCCCTCCTTCAGCGCGACGATCTGCTCGATACTCATCATCTCGACCAGACTGAGCTCGACATTCGGCACTGTTTTACGAAAATTGCGGATGATGTCGGGCAGGCGGGCGTAGAGTACCGACGGTACGAAACCGACGACGAAGCGCGGCCGGTTGGCGCTGACGAAGCTGCGCATCGCATCCTTCAATTCCTCCAGGCGGCGGGTAACCTGGACGGCATGCTCGTAGAACAGGCGACCGGCACCTGTCAGAGCCATGGGGCGGGCGTCGCGGTCGAAAAGGGTTGCGCCGACCTCCTGCTCAAGCTGCTGGATTTGCCGGCTGAGCGGCGGTTGCGCCATGTTCAGGCGTTCGGCAGCACGACTGAAATTACGCTCCGCTGCAACGGCGAGGAAATAGCGTAGCTGTCGAATATCCATGAGCAATACCTTGAGGGTATGACGCCGAACCCACTTAGTCTTTCCCAGGACAACCCGCAAGGCATATCACTGGCGGCAGGGAAGTTTCATGGCTGGGAGCGGATTCGCTTCAGGGCCAAGGAGAGAAGATATGGGCATGATTGATCGCATCGCCAGCGCCGTGGTCGAGGATCCGGCCAACGGCATTTATCGCTGCCGTCGGGACGTCTTTACCGACCCTGCGATGTTCGACCTGGAAATGAAGCATATTTTCGAGGGCAACTGGGTTTTTCTGGCGCATGAAAGCCAGATTCCGGAACCGAACGATTATTTCACCACCTGGATCGGCCGCAAGCCCGTCGTCATCACCCGTGATAAAAATGGCGAGCTTCATGGCCTCATCAACGCCTGCGCACATCGCGGCGCGATGCTGTGCCGCCGGAAGCATGGCAACAAGGGCAGTTTCACCTGCCCATTCCACGGCTGGACCTTCAACAACGGCGGCAAGCTGCTGAAGGTCAAGGACGGCAAGACCGGCGATTATCCGGCATCCTTCAATACCGAAGGATCGCATGACATGACGCGGATGGCACGCTTCGAAAATTACCGCGGCTTCCTGTTCGGCAGCCTGAAGGCGGACGTGCCCTCACTGGAGGAGCATCTGAGCGGGACGCGGGCCGTCATCGACCAGATCGTCGACGGCGCTCCCGAAGGTCTGGAAGTGTTGCGCGGCAATTCTTCCTATACCTTCGATGGCAACTGGAAGTTACAGATGGAAAATGGCGCGGATGGCTATCATGTCAGCTCCGTCCACTGGAACTATTCGGCTACCATGGGGCATCGGAACTATGAAGCCGACGGCACCAAGACTGTCGACGCCAATGGTTGGTCGAAGAGCGTGGGTGGCATCTATGCCTTCGAAAACGGACATATCCTGCTATGGACCAATTTGCTCAATCCCGAAGTGCGGCCGATTCATGCGCATCGTGAGGAGCTGGAAGCGCGGCTGGGCAAGGAGCGCGCCGCGCCGATCATCGGGCAGACGCGTAACCTTGGCCTTTATCCCAACGTCTATCTGATGGACCAGTTTTCGACGCAGATCCGCGTCGTGCGGCCGATCAGCGTCGATAAGACCGAAATCACCATCTATTGCTTCGCGGCCAAGGGCGAAAGCGCCGCCGAACGTACGCTGCGCATCCGTCAATATGAGGATTTCTTCAACGTCTCCGGCATGGGTACGCCCGATGATCTGGAGGAGTTCCGCGCCTGCCAGACCGGCTATGCGGGGGCGGACGATCTGTGGAACGACCTCAGCCGGGGGGCAGTGCACTGGATCAATGGGCCGGACGAAAACGCTGTCGCGATCGGGCTGAAGCCGCTGTTGAGCGGCGATCGCAGCGAGGATGAAGGGCTGTTCGTGCGCCAGCATGAATATTGGGCACAGGCCCTGACCAAAGGGATCGGCCAGGCCGAAACGGCCAAGGAAATGGGAGAGGTGGCATGAGCACGCTCACGCGCATCACGATGGAGCAGGTCACGGCCTTTCTCTATCGCGAAGCCCGGCTGCTGGACGACCGGCAGTGGGACGAATGGCTGGCCTGCTATGCGCCCAAGGCGGTATTCTGGATGCCTGCCTGGGACGATGACGACCAACTGGTCGAAGACCCGCAGAGCCACATTTCGCTGATCTACTATCCCAACCGCGAGGGTCTGGAAGATCGCGTCTTCCGCATCAAGACCGAACGGTCGAGCGCCAGCATGCCCGAACCGCGTACCTCCCATTTCGTCAGCAATGTCGAAATCATGGAGCAGCGGAATGAAGTTGTCGACCTACGGTTCAACTGGCAGACGCTCAGCCATCGTTACAAGAAGACGCAAAGCTTCTTCGGCACGTCCTTCTACACGGTCGATTTCAGCGGGGACACACCTCAGATCACATCGAAGAAGGTCATTTTGAAAGACGATTACATTCACCAAGTCATCGATATCTATCATATTTGACCTTGGCGGACTGGAGAGGTATCATGGCTTTTCGCATTGCCCTCAATTTTGAAGACGGCGCCACCCGCATCATCGACTGCAATGATGGCGAGAAGGTGCTGAACGCGGCCTATCGCAACAAGATCAATCTGCCAATGGATTGTTCCGACGGCGTGTGCGGCACCTGCAAATGCCGTTGCGAGCAGGGCAGCTACGATCAGGGCGACGAATATATCGAGGACGCGCTGAGCGAGGATGAAGCGGCGGAGGGCATGGTCCTCACCTGCCAGATGGTGCCTTCGTCGGATTGCGTCATTCAGGTGCCGGTGCCATCGAGCGCCTGCAAGCTGAAGCCCGCCGGGCATGAAGCCGCCGTGGCATCGGTCGAACTGATGTCCGATAGCACGATCATCCTGACGCTGGATCTGGACACTCCGGAAGCGCTGGCCTTCCTGCCCGGCCAATATGTTAACCTGACGGTGCCGGGCACCAGCGAGAGCCGGGCCTACAGCTTCAGTTCCAAGCCAGGCGCGGAACAGGCGAGCTTCCTTATCCGCAATGTTCCCGGCGGCCTGATGAGCGGCTGGCTGTCGGATCAGGCGAAGGGCGGCGACCGGATGCGCTTCGCCGGCCCCAATGGCAGCTTCTTCCTGCGTCAGGTCGAACGGCCGCTGGTGATGCTGGCGGGAGGCACCGGACTGGCGCCGCTTCTCTCCATGCTGGAAATTCTGGCGGACCGAGGGACAGATCAGCCGATCCACCTGATCTACGGCGTGACCCATGACGGTGACCTGGTAGAGGTCGATCGGATCAACGCGCTGGCCGCGCGGCTGCCGACGATGACATGGGCAAGCTGCGTCGCGGACGAGGCAAGCGCACATCCGCTCAAGGGCTACGTCACCCACCATCTGAGCGACGACCATCTGAACGCCGGCGATTGCGACGTCTATCTCTGCGGTCCGCCGCCGATGGTCGAAGCGGTCCGGTTGTTCCTCAAGGACAAGGGCGTTGAGCCTGCGCACTTCTATTATGAAAAGTTCGCCGCCAGCGAACCGGTGCCGGCATGATCTTCGCAGGACGCTTTGCGGGCAAGGCCATGGTCGTAACCGGCGCTGCGCAGGGGATCGGCCGGCTGGTCGCCCTGCGCGCCGCTGCCGAGGGCGCCAGGGTGCTACTGGTCGACCGCGCCGATTTCGTCGGTGATGTCGCGGCGGAGGCGGAAGGAGAGGCCCATGGCTTTTCCGCCGATCTGGAAACCCATGAAGGCGCGGTCGCGGCCATGTCGGCGGCGGCGGAGCGTTTCGGCGGCATCGACATCCTCATCAACAATGTCGGCGGCGCGATCCGTATGCGGCCCTATGTCGCGTTCGAACCCGCCCAGATCGAGGCGGAGGTGCGCCGGTCGCTCTTCCCAACGCTATGGTGCTGCCATGCGGTGCTGCCGCACATGCTGGCGCGGGGCGGGGGCACGATCGTCAACGTCTCCTCCAACGCCACGCGCGGGATCAATCGCGTGCCCTATTCGGCGTCCAAGGGCGGGGTGAACGCCATCACCCAGAGCCTGGCCATGGAGTATGCGCAGGCCGGCATCCGTGTCGTCGCCACCGCGCCCGGCGGTACTGCTGCGCCTGAACGCCGCGTGCCGCGCAACCCGGACGGCAACAGCGCGCAGGAAGATATCTGGATGAGCGACGTGATCAATCAGGTCACGGAGTCATCCTTCATGAAGCGCTATGGCACGCTGGAGGAGCAGACAGCGCCGATCCTGTTCCTGGCATCGGACGAAGCCAGCTATATCACCGGCAGCGTCCTGCCCGTGGCGGGTGGCGATCTGGGCTGAACCGGCTCAACGCTTCTTCAGCCGCCGCCGGTTCTTGTCCACGGCCTGGCGATAATGGGTGGTGGAGCGCTGCATCATGGATAGCGGTGTCGTGCCAAGTGCGCCCGTCATCGCCTTCCAGTTGAGCAGCGCCACCGCTTCGATCTTTTCGGCCACCATCCTCTGCGCTTCGAAGGCGGCCGCGGAATCGCCGGTCATCAGTTTCGGCAGACGGAGGCTGATGACCTCCGCCGCCTCCAGGCTGAGTTGCCAATAGCCGAATGCCACTGTCATCAGGTCGATCCGTTGCGTCACAAAACCGCCTTCCTGTACCAGAGCATCGTGCGGAAAAGTGGGAACCGGTTTTCCGCTTAAAACGATGCAACAACAAAAAACTTAGAGCGTGCCCCCTGCGTCCGAATTAACGCAGCGCGCTCTAAGATGCGCTCCGACTCCGGCGCAATATCGACCGGATCATGCCCCATTGACGGCGATTGCGCGAGCAGATGGTCGATTTGCAGGAACCTGATAACGAACGATGGGTTTCCCTGATATAGGACCGGGAGAGTAAAGCCGCCATGGCAGCATCGTTCGAGAAGCTGTTGATTGCAAACCGCAAGCCGGTGCTTTCCGGCCTTGCTGTCCGCGAATTTTTCAGAAATCCGCTGGCAGTTGGTTCGGCCTTTCCGGCTTCACGTCATCTGGTGGAAAGCATGATCGCGCCCATCGACTGGAGCGGCATGGCCCGTGTCATCGAATATGGACCGGGAACGGGCATTTTCACCCGTGCCCTGTTGGCCCGATTGCCCGAACATGCGCAATTGCTGGCGATCGATACCAGTGCAGCCTTCGTCAGTGACCTGCGCAAACGGATGCATGACCGCCGCCTCATCGCTGTCAGAGGATCGGCATATAATGTGCTGAACATCATGGCGGATCAGGGAATGGACCGGGCCGACTGCATCCTGTCCGGCTTACCCTTTTCCACCATGCCTCCGGGCCGCGCCGAGCGCCTGATGGACAGGAGTTGCCGCGCACTGGCGCCCGATGGCCGGTTTCTGGCCTATCAGATGCGCAGGGCGGTAGGACCGCTTCTCGCCCGTCGCTTCACCAGAGTGGCGACGGGCTTCGAATGGCGGAATATTCCGCCCTGCCATCTCTATTGGGCCGGAGAACCCCGTTAAACTCAGGCTGCCTCCGAAACCTCTGCGATAAGTGCCAGCACCTTTTCCGCATGTTCCTTTCGGCAGATGAGGAGGTCGGGGAGGTAGACGTTGCTCTGGTTGTAGACGAGCGGCGAGCCGTCGATGCGCGAGCAATGGAGGCCATGGGCCTGCGCGACCGCGACCGGGGCCATGCTGTCCCATTCATATTGGCCGCCCGAGTGCAGGTAGATGTCGGCCTGACCCAGGATCACCGCCATTGCCTTGGCACCTGCCGAACCCATGGGGACCAGTTCGGCGCCCAGCCGTTCCGCCACCGCGACCGCCTCGGCAGCAGGCCGGGTGCGGCTGATCACCATGCGCAGCTTGTCCGGGGCAGGAGGCAGGTCGCGGGGCTTGTCAGAGCGCAGCACCGTGCCGCCATCCAGACCGGGGAGGGCGACCGCGCCGATGCTGGGCTGGCCGTCGATCGCCAGCCCCACATGCACCGCCCAGTCGCTCCGTTCCTCACCATATTCGCGGGTGCCGTCGACCGGATCGACAATCCACACCCGGCTCATGGCGAGCCGGTCGGCATTGTCCTTTTCCTCCTCGGAGAGCAGCCCGTCCTCGCCCCGCACTTCGCGCAGGGCATGACACAGGAACTGGTTGGCGGTCTGGTCCCCGGCCTTGCCCAGCGCCTTGGCGCTGAACAGGCCGCTTTCCCGCACATCGATGAGGATGCGCCCGGCAATCTCCGCCAGATGGGCGGCGAGATCGGCGTCGGTCATGCTGTCCACCGCCGCGCTCATGGGATGATCCTCGCGACGATGGCATCGGCCGCTTCCTCGGCGCTCATGCCGGTGGTGTCGATGCGGATTTCCGGGTCCTCCGGCGCCTCATAGGGGCTGTCGATGCCGGTGAAGTTCTTCAGCTCCCCGGACCGCGCCTTTTTGTAGAGGCCCTTGACGTCGCGGGCCTCGGCCTCGGCCAGCGGGGTGTCGATATGCACCTCGATGAACTCGCCCGGCTGCATCATCTGCCGCACCATGTCCCGCTCGGCCCGGAAGGGCGAGATGAAGGCGGTGATCACGATCAGCCCCGCATCGGTCATCAGCTTGGCCACCTCGCCCACGCGGCGGATATTCTCCACCCGGTCGGCATCGGTGAAGCCCAGATCCTTGTTCAGCCCATGACGCACATTGTCGCCGTCGAGCAGGAAGGTGTGGCGGTTCATCCGCGCCAGCTTCTTCTCGACAAGGTTGGCGATGGTCGACTTGCCCGCGCCCGACAGTCCCGTGAACCACAGCACGGCCGGCTTCTGGTTTTTGAGATTGGCGTGGAAGTCGCGGCTGACGTCGGTCGCCTGCCAGTGGACATTCTGCGCCCGCCGGAGCGAGAAGTGCAGCATCCCCGCCGCCACCGTGGCGTTGGTGATCTTGTCGATCAGGATGAAGCCACCCAGCGTCCGGTTCGCCTCATAGGGTTCGAACACGATCTGCTTGTCGGTCGACAGGTTGGCGACGCCGATGGCATTGAGCTCCAGCGTCTTGGCCGCCAGATGCTCCATCGTGTTGACATTGACCTGATATTTGGGGTGCTGGACCGTCGCGGTGACGGTCTGCGTGCCGATCTTGAGCCAATAGGGGCGGCCGGGCAGCATCTCCTCGTCCGCCATCCAGACGATGGTGGCTTCGAACTGGTCGGCGGCCTGCGGCGGATTGTCCGACGCCGCGATCACGTCGCCGCGCGAGCAGTCGACCTCATCGGCAAAGCAGAGCGTCACCGACTGACCCGCGACGGCCACATCGAGATCGCCGTCCAGCGTGACGATGCGGCTGACCGTGCTGGTCTTGCCCGAGGGGAGGACGCGGATGGCGGCGCCCTTGCGCACCGTGCCGGTCGCGATCTGGCCACTAAAGCCACGGAAGTCGAGATTGGGGCGATTGACCCACTGGACCGCCATGCGGAAGGGCTTTTCCTGATCGGAGACCTGATCGACCTCGACCGTCTCCAGATGCTCGATCAGCGCCGGACCCTTGTACCAGGGCGTATTCTCCGACGGACCGGTGATATTGTCGCCCTTGAAGCCGGAAATGGGCATGGCCGTGAAGGCCTTGATGCCGATCGAGTTGGCGAACTCGGTATAGTCCTTGACGATACCGTCATAGACCGCCTGATCATAATCGACCAGGTCCATCTTGTTGATGGCGAGGACGATGTTCTTGATGCCGATGAGGTGCGCCAGATAGCTGTGGCGGCGGGTCTGCGTCAGCACGCCCTTGCGCGCGTCGATCAGGATGACGGCAAGGTCGGCGGTGGACGCGCCGGTCACCATGTTGCGCGTATATTGTTCATGGCCGGGCGTGTCGGCGACGATGAACTTGCGCTTTTCAGTGTTGAAGAAGCGATAGGCGACATCGATGGTGATGCCCTGCTCACGCTCGGCGGCGAGGCCGTCGACGAGGAGGGCGAAGTCGATGTCCTGCCCCTGCGTGCCGACGCGCTTGCTGTCGGCTTCCAGCGCAGCCAGCTGATCCTCGAAGATCATCTTGCTGTCGTAGAGCAGGCGGCCGATCAGCGTCGACTTGCCATCGTCCACCGAGCCGCAGGTGATGAAGCGCAGCATCGTCTTGTGCTGGTGCGTTTCGAGATACTGGTCGATGTCCTCGGCGATGAGGGCGTCGGTCTTATAGATGACATCCGCGTCCGACATTAGAAATACCCCTCCTGCTTCTTCTTTTCCATGCCGGCGCCGCCGGCGTCCTTGTCGATGGCGCGGCCCTGCCGTTCCGATGTGGTGGTGAGCAGCGTTTCCTGAATGACTTCGGGCAGCGTCTTGGCCTTGCTCTCGACCGCGCCGGTCAGCGGATAGCAGCCCAGCGTGCGGAAGCGGATCGAGCGCATCACCGGCGTCTCGCCTTCCTTCAGCGGGAAGCGTTCATCATCGACCATCAGCAACATGCCGTCGCGCTCCACGGTCGGGCGTTCCTCGGCAAAATAGAGCGGCACGATCGGCACGTCGTTCAGGTGGATATATTGCCAGATATCCAGCTCGGTCCAGTTGCTGATCGGGAAGACGCGGATGCTCTCGCCCTTGTTCTTGCGGGCGTTGTAGAGGTTCCACAGTTCCGGCCGCTGGTTCTTGGGGTCCCAGCCGTGCGAGGCGGTGCGGAAGGAGAAGATGCGCTCCTTCGCCCGGCTCTTTTCCTCGTCGCGGCGCGCGCCGCCAAAGGCTGCGTCGAAGCCGTAGAGGTTGAGCGCCTGCTTCAAGCCTTCGGTCTTCCACATGTCGGTGTGCAGCGCGCCGTGGTCGAACGGGTTGATGCCGCGTTCCTGCGCTTCGGGGTTGTGATAGACCAGAAGTTCCATGCCGCTCTCGCGCGCCATGCGGTCGCGCAGCTCGTACATCGCCTTGAACTTCCAGGTCGTGTCGACGTGCAGCAGGGGGAAAGGCGGGGGCGAGGGATAAAACGCCTTGCGCGCCAGATGCAGCATCACCGCGCTGTCCTTGCCCACGGAATACAGCATCACAGGCTTCTCAGCCTCCGCCACTACCTCCCGCAATATATGGATGCTCTCCGCCTCCAGACGCTCCAAATGCGTCAGCCTTTTCGAATCGATCATCGTTCACCCACCTTCTTTTATGACAGCCTGATGGCAGAAGAAGGAGAAGGCTGGACCTCCCATATGGGAGGCTGTACATATTAGTCATGCGACTGGACGATGGCGGATTATTGGCGGCCCTTCATGAGGGCATGTTCGAGCAACCCCTGTGGAACGGGTTTCTCGAAAAATTGCGTGCGCGCACGGGGGCGATCTATGTGACGCTGATTTTCCGCACCATCGACGAGGATACGGTCATCGAACTCTATGCGGGCGTGACCCCGCCCGCGCATTTTCGGACCCTGTTCCTCGAAAAATATGCCCGGGACCCGCTGGCCTATCGCCACATGCGCGAGGGGCGCGTCTATTCGCTGGAGGAACTGATCGATCCCAATGATCCGGTTCATCGATCCTTCCACGAAGAGCTGATGCTGCCGCAGGGCATGACGAACATGCGTTCCGTTCGGGTGACCGAGCCAAGCGGCGTCGACGCCTGGCTTGGCTGCGTGGGCGGGCGGGAGATCGGCACCGCGGTCGGTTCCCTGCTGACCGCGCTGGTTCCGCACCTGCGAATCGCGCTACGCAGCTTCGTGGCCTTCGAACGGGAACGGTTTCGTTCATCGGTGACATCGGAGGCGTTCGGGCGGTTGAATTTCGGCTGGCTGACGCTGGACGCCCGCTGCCGGATCATCGACATGACCCCTCATGTCGAACAGCTTTTCCAGCGGAACACGGTACTCAGGCGCGGACGTTACGACCGGCTGACGCCTGCTTCACCGGCGTTGGATCGCGAACTGACGGCACTGGTGAAGCGCTATGCCGAGGATGGAGACAGCCGCCCCAAAGCAATCAACCTCAGCCGCGATCCGTGGATGGACATGCTGATCGCGCCCATTCACAGCCAATCGGTCTCATCCAGTTCCAAGCCGGTGGCCATCGCCTATCTGAGCGGCGATCGCTGGTCACAGGCCGACCGCTGCGAACAGTTGACGGACCTGTTCGGCCTGCTGCCCAGCGAAGCTCGGCTGGCATGGGCGATTGCCGGCGGACTCTCGATCCAGGAAGCAGCGCGGGAGTTGGGCATTACGGTGGAAACCGCGCGCAATTATTCCAAGAAGGTCTATTCCAAAACCGGCTCGCGGGGGCAGGCGGAACTGGTCCGCAATATTCTGACCAGCGTGCTGGCTATTGCGTAAAAGGCGAGGGACAGGTTTTTGCAAAGGGTTCAGGTGCGGATCACGCTTCGTCAGCTTGCCGTGTTCGAAGCGGTTGCACGGGAAGGCAGCATTGTCAGGGCGTCCGAGGAATTGGGACTGAGCCCCTCGGCGGCGAGCATGTCGCTGAAGGAACTGGAAACCCATCTGGGGATCAGCCTGTTCACGCGAGGGCGGCGGCGGATGACCCTATCGGACCGTGGGCGGACGATGCTCGAAATGGCGCGAGCGGTTCTGGTGCAGGTCGCCGATATGGAGGCACTGTCCATGCCGGAGGAACTGCGCGGACGGCTGCGCATCGGTGCCGCGGCGCCAGTGGGCAATTATGTATTGCCGCGCCTCTGCGCCGATTTCATGCGCCGCCATCCACAGGTGCGGATCGACCTCAAGATTCTGCCGTCGCAGGATGTGTTGGAGGGCGTGAGGAAAATGGCACTCGACATCGGTTTCGTCGGGGCGCCGGTCAATTCCAGCTATCTGGATGCCCGTCCGTGGCTGCGCGACGCGCTGGTTATCTGCGTTGCGCCGGGCAGCCCGCTGGCGCAACTCGGCACCGTGCATCTCGCCGATCTGGCGCAGGAGGGCTGGGTGCTGGAAAAGACGCTGTCGAGCGAGCGCATCTCTTTCACCGTCGAAGCGCTCAAATATATCAACTCGCTCAATATCTTGCTGGAAACCGACAGTGTGGAGGCGGTGAAACGAGCGGTCGCGTATGGCGCTGGCCTTGCCTGCCTGTCGCGGCTTTCGGTCGAGGATGAAATCGGGCGTGGCGAGCTTGTGGCTCTTGACGTGCCGGAATTGCGCTTCACCCGCGTTTTCAGCCTGGTCAGCCGTCACGACACGCAACAGAGCCATGCCTTTCAGGCTTTCCAGACCTTTGCGCTGGAGGCGGCCGAGAAGGGTGATCCGGACACGCTCGAAGAAAAATATCCTCCTTGTCGATGATTTTCGCACTTCGATTTGGAAACCACCGCTTATGCTCGTTGTTCCTGCTGTTTAGAAAAGGCACTTTCTGTCCCCGATAGAAATGACACCTTTGAGGACAGCAGGGGCTGCGTGGAGCCATCGGCTTAGCGCAGCGCAGGCCCTGCTGTGAGCGGAACATGGAGGGGAGGGGCATGGACCCGCTGCGCAGGCAGCGGGCTCGGTCAACGCCGGTCGGACAGGCTCAGCGGGCCTTCACAAACTCCAGCGTGCCCCGCGCCTGCAACTCGGCCTCGCTGAGCCGGGGGCCACGCTTGAGCTTGGGACCGCCCAGGCGACGGCGATCGACCTTTGCCGGCGCTTCCGGCTCGGGGAACAGATGCATGGGCTGGTCGCGGCGGGCAGGCGCATTATTGTTCCGCTGCCGGTGATGCGGCGCCATCGCCTGGATCTGCTTCGCCAGCATCAGTGCCGCGTCGAGATGCTTGTTGTCGACAATGGCAGGTTGATTGATCCGGGGCATCTTGTCGAACAGGCGATAGGGAAGGGAGCGCTCCTCATGACGGATCTCGACCTGGCCATCAGGATATTCGCAGATGTGGACACGCTTACCTACCAGGGCCTTGCTGATCGCAGTCGGCTCCAGAATGAACAGAATCTTGTTGTAATGCAGCGTCAGTGCCTTTGACACCTTCCGCTTTTCGCGCCAGACCATGACGGAGTGCAGATCATCCCGCGGCGCCAGAGGGCGGTGCAGATCACGACTGCCTGCCGCCGGGCGCGCAAAACGCGCATTGTGCGTTAGGCGATAGCTGCTCAGAAAGGCGTTGGCGTCCGCAATCGTCGATATGCCTTCCAGGCGCATCGCCTTGACCAGGCGATCCTGCAAGGTGCCGTTCGCCCGTTCGACCCGGCCCTTGGCCTGCGGCGAGTTGGCGCAGATGATCTCGATGTTCAGCGCATCGAGCGCGCGCCCGAAATGCGTCATGCCATCACCCTTCGCCGTCGCCTTGGCGTTGCGGAACACCGAATGCTTGTCGGAATAAAAGGCCACCGGCTTGCCGTGCCGCTCGATATATTCGCGTGTCGCCTCCATGTAGGAAAAGGTGCTTTCACTCTCGACCATCTTGAGATGCAGCAGCTCGCTGGTCGCGTCGTCGATATAGACAAGCAGCGTGCATTTCGGACCACGCGTCTCGAACCAGGCGTGCTCCGAGCCGTCGATCTGGACCAGCTCGCCACGGCACTCCCGCCGATGGCGTGGCTGATAGGGCCGAGAACGACGGGCAGCGCGATCCTGCCAAATGCCCGCCTCGATCATCAACTGCCGCAATGTCTCGCAGCCGATGCTGATAGCATGACGTTCCGCCAGATATTCTCGGGCCAGGGTGGGTCCGAAGTCATGATAATGTTCGCGCACGATCGATAGAATCCGCCCGCGAAAGGCCTCGCTGTGACGCCGGTTGCTCGGCCGGCCACGTTTGCGCGACACCAGGCCTGAAGCACCATCGGTCCGCAACCGTTCCAGCAACCGGAAAATCTGCCGGCGCTGCAATCCCAGCAGAAGCGCCGCATCCTCAACCCGAAGTTCGCCGCGCTCCACACGTGACAATGTATCAAACCGCAAAAGCTCGCCATCGCTCATCGCAACCACCGGCATAAGCGCGTCCTCCCGAACTGCCAGGAGGACCATGCCACCGAGCTCTGCTAAGGACGCCCGACGGTGTCATTTCTATCTAGCAGAGGGGTGTCATTTCTATCCGGCGCTTACATTCGTTTAGATCGATAATATTCATTATGTTAAATATACTTGCTGGCATAGCTCCATGCTGAGAGCAGCCGGCATTTCAAGCAGAAATATGGCCGGAAGCAGTGTTTCGGTCATCGGCCAGCCTTCAAATAGATCCAGGGGCGACGCTGACGATCGGCATCGCGCCAGCCGTCGATCGCACCCTTGTGCTGAAGGCTGAGATCCACGGCGTCCCAGCCATTGCAGAGCATCAGGCGGGCATCATCCTCCAGCACGAAGGCGAAGGGGCCGGTCGCGCCGCTGCGCACGGTCATGGCGTCGAGATCGACAATGACCGGCTCCGCGCCATCCGCGGCCTGTATCGCCTCGCCCAGTGCACCCGCCTGGTCGGCGGGAAGTTGCACAGGCACGACGCCGTTGCGGACGCAATTATTGCGGAAGATCGGGTTGAAGGACGGCGCGACCACCGCGCGGAAGCCATATTCATGCAGCGCCCAGACCGCATGTTCGCGGCTCGACCCGCAGCCGACATTCTCACCTGCGATCAGGACGACCGCCTTGTCGAACGGCGGACGGTTCATCAGGAAATCGGGCTTGGCCTCCCGGCTGCCGACCGCGACATAGCGCCAGCCAGCGAATAGCCCGTCGGCAAGCCCTGTCTTGCCCACCGATTTCATCTCACGCGAGGGGATGATGATGTCGGTGTCGATATTGTCGAACAGCAGCGGCAGGGCGCTGCCCTCTATCGTCTGGATCGGATCGCGGCTCATGCGGGCGCTCCTTCACGCGGATCGGCGATGCATCCGGCAATAGCGGACGCGGCGACCAGTTCGGGCGACGCGATATGGGTGCGCGTCTCCGGCCCCTGCCGGCTTTCGAAATTGCGGTTGGTGGTGGAGAGCACCCGCTCTCGCAGACCGAAGCTCTCTCCCCCAGCGAAAAAGCACATGGAACAGCCCGGCTCACGCCATTCGAAACCCGCCTCGATCAGCGTCGCGGCAATGCCTTCCGCTTCAGCGGCTGCCTTGACCGCGCCCGATCCGGGCACGCAGATTGCCCGCACGCCTGGCGCGACCTTGCGGCCCGCGACCTGCTTCGCCGCGCGGCGCAGGTCCGACAGGCGGCTGTTGGTGCAGGAACCGATGAACACGGCATCGATGGGCAGTCCCTTGAGCGCTACGCCATCTTCAAGCCCCATATAGCTGAGCGAACGGGCATGGTTGGCGGCGGTGCCGCGCGAACGCCCCTCCTCATAGGCGGGAACAACGGCCGTCACCGGCACCGCCTGCTGGGGACTGGTGCCCCAACTGATCATCGGTTCCACATCAGCGGCATCGACGGCGATTTCCCTGTCGAAGCGCGCATCGGCATCGCTCACCAGTTCGCGCCATGCCTCGACCGCCTGATCCCACAAAGCTCCGGCAGGCGCCAGCGGTCGTCCCGTGAGCGCGGCGAACGTCACCTCATCAGGCGCGATCAGCGCGCTGAAGGCAGACATTTCCGTCGCCATGTTGCACAGCGTCTGGCGCTGCTCGATGTCCAGCGCGGCAATCCCCTGACCCGCGAACTCGACCGCATAACCCTGCGCCCCGTCCGATCCAATCCGCGCGATCAGGTGCAATGCCAGGTCCTTGGCACTCACCCCCGCAGCCAGCCGCCCTGACACCGTGATCCGCATCGTCAGCGGACGGCGGACACGCAGTGTGCCGGTGATGAGTGCATGTTCCGCCTCACTCGACCCGATCCCCCAGGCCAGTGCGCCGAATGCGCCCTGCGTGCCGGTATGGCTATCGGGGCAGACCAGCGTTGCGCCGGGCAGCACTATACCCTGCTCAGGTGACACGACATGGCATATGCCCTGCCGCGGATCGCCGAGATCGAACAGGGTGATCCCCGCCGCCTTCGCGGCATCGCGCGTTTCAATGATAAACGCCTTACCCGTGGGCATCAACGTGTCGTCGCTGCGTCCGGGGAGCGTATCGACGATATGATCCATCACCGCAAAGACGCGCTCCGGGCTGGCCACCGCGCGTCCCGCTTGAGTGACGGCCTTGAGCGCGACGCCCCCCGTCCGCTCGTGCAACATCAGGCGATCGATCGCGATCAACGCGACCCCGTCACCCAAATCCGCGATCACATGGTCGCGCCAGATTTTTTCGAACAGGCTACTCATTCATCCGCCATCGACTTTATTTGTTCTATTTATATAACATTAATGGTTGAACTGGTACCGGTCAACAGCGTCGGCCAAAATGCTCGCACTGCAACCACCGATCCGATAAAGCTCGCCGGAGAATGACCCTGATCGACCGCGACGACGCCATCCCGCTCTACCACCAGCTGTTCCTTCAGCTGCGCGACGAGATCATGTCGGGCCGCCGTGCCTTTGGCGATAGCATGCCCACGGAGGCGGAGCTGTGCGACCAATATAGCGTATCCCGAATCACTGCCCGTCGCGCGCTGGCGGAGCTGGCGGAAACCGGCCTTGTCGAGCGCCGCCGCCGCACCGGCACGCGCGTCATCTTCCAGTCACCCGCCCGCCCGCTGGAGGCCGATGTCGATCAGGCGGTCGAGGCGCTGGTCGCCTTCGGCCGCAAGACGGAGGTGCGCCTGATCGGACTGGACGAAGGCCCCGCTTCTTCCGAGGTCTGCGCCCTTCTCAACCTTCCGCTGGATGCGCTCGTCGTCCATGCCCGTCGGCTACGTTCGCTGGACGGGGAGCCGCTAGGCCTTGTCAGCAGCTGGATGCCGGCCGCCGTCGCCGCCCATGTCCCGTTGGCAGGTCTAGCGACCACGCCGATACTGGAGTTGCTGCGTGGCGCGAACCTGACCATCGGCTCAGCGCACCAGACGATCGCAGCCGAACTCGCCAATGCTGAACTGGGCGACTGGCTGCAAATCCCGCAGCGCAGCGCCCTTCTCATGATAGAGCGCCTCGTGCGCGACGGCGCGGGTGCACCCATGCTCCTCACCCGCGCCCATTATCGTGCCGACCGCTATCGCGTCACGCTCGATCTGGGGTCGAGCACGACACTTCACCCCAGCGCGCCAGCCGCCCGCAGCGCGGACATCTCCTCAGCCGAATAGCCTGCTTCTACTAGGACGTCGACGCCATCGACACCCGCCTGCGGAACATCGTGGCGAATGCCGCTGCGCTGGCCGTCAAACTCCAGCGGCAAGGCAGGCATATGAGCCACGCTCCCGTCCTTCAACGTGATCGGGACCAAGCCGCCCTCGGCATTAAGGTGCGGATCGTCGAACAGGTCGCCGGGCTTGGCGATCGGCGCAAAGGGCAGTCCGGCGCGCTCCAGCGTCTCGACCAGTTCGCTGCGCGACTTTGACGTGAACAGCGCGCGCACCACGGGCAGGATCTGGTCCCGCGCCAGCACGCGCTGATTATTGGCCGCAAAGTCGGGATTGTTGCCAATGTCGCCCAGATCGAACAGCTTGCAGAAGGTCTGCCACTGGCTGTCGGTGACGACGCCGACGAACAACTGTTCATCGGCATGGGCAGTCTCGAACACATCGTAAATGGCCCAGGCCGACACGCGCACGGGCATCGGGGCAGTCGGAACGCCGGTCACAGCCTGCTGCGCCATATGCTGACCGACGAGGAAGGCTGTCGTCTCGAACAATGAGCATTTGACCGCGCCGCCCTTGCCCGTCTTCTGCCGACGCTGAAGCGCGGCTAGAATGGCAATGGCGCCGAACATGCCGCCGGTAATGTCCACAACAGAACTGCCCGCGCGCAGCGGCCGTCCTGGAGGGCCGGTCATATAGGCAAGACCGCCCATCATCTGCGTCACTTCATCCAGCGCGGTGCGATGGCCGTAGGGTCCCGCCAGAAAACCCTTGGCAGAGCAATAGACGAGGCCGGGATTGCTGTCCTTGAAGCTATCCGGCCCTAAACCCATTTTCTCAAGCGCGCCTGGACGGAAATTCTCGATCACCACGTCCGCACCCTCGATCAAACGGCGGGCGGCGGCAAGGCCCGCCTCATTCTTCAGGTCCAGGCAGATGCTGCGCTTGTTGCGGTTGAACATCGGGAAATAGCCTGCGCCTGAACCCAGCAGATTGCGGGTATGGTCGCCGCCCACCGGCTCCACCTTGACCACATCGGCGCCCAGATCGGCGAGCACGACGCCCGCCGTCGGCCCCATCACCATATGCGTGAATTCGATAACCCTGATCCCCGCCAACGGCAGGTCAGCATCGGAAAGTGTCGCTGACATTTGGTACTCCATCTCGACAGGCAATTTTATTTGGTATAGTTTTAATACAAATTGATCCGCGAGGTGGCAATGGCAGATAATCACAGTGCGAATAACGGCGTTGACAGCAGCCCTGTCGATATATTGGTGAGCGAGGTCGGCCCGCGCGACGGCCTGCAGAGCATCATTCCGATCATGCCCGTCGCCGCGCGCAAGGCATGGATCAGCGCCGAGGCCGCCGCCGGCGTGAGGGAGATCGAGGTCGGCAGCTTCGTTCCGGCCAAGATCCTGCCCCAGTTGGAAGGCACGGCGGAGATCGTCGCCCATGCCTGTTCCATCCCCGGCCTGACCGTTGCCGTGCTGGTGCCCAATGCCAGGGGCGCGCGGGATGCCATCGCGGCGGGCGCACACAAGATCACCATCCCGCTGTCCGTTTCCGAAACTCACAGCCTGCGCAATCTGCGCCGCACCCATGAGCAGGTACTGGCCGAAGTCGCGGAAATCGGCGCCGAGATTCGCGCCCTGTCGCCTGTGAAGCGTCCGCATTTCGAAGGCAGCCTCTCCACCGCCTTCGGTTGCACGCTTGAAGGCGCGATTCCCGACGCGCAGATCCTGCGTCTGGCCGAGGCACTGATGGAGCGCGGTTGCGACGAGGTCGGCATTGCCGATACAACGGGCTATGCCGATCCGGCGGCGGTCAAGCATCTTGTCCGCATTCTGCGCGATACGGTTGGCGAAGCGGCTGTGCAGGGCATTCACCTGCACAATACCCGCGGTCTGGGGTTGGCCAATGTACTCGCCGCGCTCGACGCGGGCCTCACCACCGTCGATTCGTCGCTGGGCGGCCTTGGTGGCTGCCCGTTTGCACCAGGGGCCAGCGGCAATATCGTGACGGAAGACCTTGCCTTCATGCTGGAGGCCATGGGCCTGCGCACGGGCATCGATCTGGAGAAACTATTCGCAGTGCGAGAAATCCTGAAGCAGCATCTGCCGGGCGAACCCCTTTACGGGTTCAGTCCCGATGCGGGTTTGCCGCTGGGATTTGCCACGGCGGATGAAAAGCGGAAGGAAGCAGCATGACGATAATCGGAACCAGGATGATTTGCGAAGACAGGACCGCGCGCCAGTTGTTCGAGGACGTCATCGCCAATCCCGCGCGCAAGAAATTCGGCTTTGGCGAGAAACTCGCGATCGTGAATGTCGATTTCCAGCAGGCCTATACGCGGATCGACATGTTCAAGACCGCCTATGAAACCAATCCGCGCCAGATCGAATATACCAACACCATATCCCGCCTTGCCCGCGAAAAGGAAATGCCGGTGATCTGGAGCCGGGTCGCCTATAAGGATGACGCCGGGGATGCAGGCGTCTGGGGCACCCGCACCGATACGCCGGACTCGCTGCAGAACATCAAATATGACAGTGAACGCCACACCTTCGACCCGCGCTGCGAAATCGATCCCAACGACCTGCAATATACCAAGCGGATGCCGTCAGCCTTTTTCGAAACACCGCTGGGCAGCTATCTGCGCTGGCACAAGGTCGATACAGTGGTTGTCACGGGTGGCAGCACGTCAGGCTGCGTGCGCGCCACGGCAGTCGATGCTCTGTCCTACGGTTTCCGCACCATCGTCCCGATCGAGACCTGCGCCGACAAGCATGAAAGCTACCATTTCGCCAACCTTACCGATCTCGCCATCAAATATGCGGATGTGGAGCCGGTGCAGGCGGTGATCGACTGGCTGGAGGCACGCTGATGCAGGAAGGTGCAGCCGATCCCGGCCTTTACGATTTCCAGCGCTATCGCGGCCGTCAGAAGATCATCTGGCCGCGGGGCAAGACTGTCGCCGTCTGGGTCGCCCCGAATCTGGAATATTATGAACTGGACCCGCCCGCCAATCCAATGCGAAAAAGCTGGACGCGGCCTCATCCCGATGTGGTTGGCTACAGCCATCGCGATCATGCCAATCGCGTCAGCCACTGGCGAATGGCCGATGTGATGACGCGCCACGGCTTTCCGGGGTCGGTCAGCCTGTCGGTCGCGCTGTGCGACCACATTCCCGAAGTGGTGGAGGATGCGCGCCAGCGCGGCTGGGAATTCTTCAGCCACGGTATTTACAATACCCGCTACAGCTACGGCATGGATGAGGCGCAGGAGCGCGCTATCATCGAGGACAGCATCGCCACGGTCCAGCGCACCACCGGCCAGCGCATTCGCGGCTGGCTGGCCCCCGCTCTGACGCACACGCCACGCACGCTCGACCTGATTGCCGAATATGGGCTAGATTACACCTGCGACCTCTATCATGACGACCAGCCGACGCCGGTGAAGGTGAAAAGCGGTCAACTGACCGCCATCCCCTATAGCCTGGAGGTCAACGACCATTACGGCTTCTTCGTCTATAATATGAGTCCTCGCGACTATGCCGACACGCTGATCCGCCAATTTGAACGGCTGGCGAAGGAAGGCGAAAATTCGGGCACTGTGATGTGCATCCCGCTGCACAGCTATCTGATCGGCCAGCCCCACCGCATCGGCCCGTTCGAAGAGGTGTTGCGCCATATCGCCGCGGACGGCCGGGCATGGATCGCCCGCGCCGGTGAAATTGTCGATGCCTATCGCGCACAGACCGAAGGGAGCGCCGCATGAGCCTCGACCCTACCTATCTCGAATACCCCCGTCGTGCGCGCGGCATGGACCATGACCTCTATCCCTGGTCCCATTTCTTCAAGCGTCCGCCGGTGCAGTGGCCTGACGGCAAGTCGGTCGCGATCCTGCCGGTCGTCAGCCTGGAATGGTTCCCCATTCTGCCCGCCGACAAGCCGTTTCGTGCGCCCGGTCACATGCAGACGGCCTATCCCGACTATCGCCACTATACCGCACGCGAATATGGCACTCGGGTCGGCTTCTATCGCCTGCTCGACGCGTTCGATAAGGTCGGCGTCCGGATCAGCGTCGCCTGCAACGGCGCGATTGCCGAACGCTATCCGGAATTGGTCGCGGACATCGTCGCCGGCGGGCATGAGATCATCGCCCATTCAACCGACATGAACGGCACCATCGACAGCAGCCTGCCGCAAGAGGAGGAGCGCAGCCTGATCCTCTCCTCGCTCGCGATGATCGAAAAAACGACCGGACGGCGGCCGACGGGATGGCTCTCCATCGCCCGTTCGCAAAGCTTCGCGACGCCGCGCCTGCTTGCCGAAGCCGGCGTAGATTATATGTGCGACTGGGTGCATGATGAACTGCCCGTCCGGTTCAGCACACCGGGCGGCCCGATCGTGAACCTGCCGCTCAATCATGAACTGTCCGACCGGCAGATCATCAACGTGCAGCAGCAATCGGTGGACAGCTACGCAACGCAGATGCGGGATGCCTATGCCTGGCTCGCCAGCGAGGCGCAGAGCCATGGTGGCCGGATGCTGCCCATGCACCTGACGCCCTATATCATGGGCCTGCCCTATCGCATGGATGCCTTCGACGCGCTGATGGAGTGGCTGGCGGCGCAACCCGGTGCATGGTTCGCGACCGGATCGGAAGTCGTCGCCCGGTCGGGCGTTTGACTGGATAAAAAGGGGCGGCACGCAAACGCCGCCCCGCCATCATTCAGACGAGGAAATCCTCGACCAACCGGGTAATGTGGTCCGTTTCCAGATCGAACAGGCCATGCCCCAGTCCTGGCAATTCAACATAATGTGCGTCTTGGGTCCGCGGCGCATTGGCCTTCGTCACCGCATAAAGATCATCTTGGGGATTGAGGATCAGCGACGCGCTTCTTCGCCTGCTCGACCGGCTGTGGACATCGAGCGGGCCGACCTCCACGGCGTGCTCATCGCCTGCAAGGCCGCCGCGCGAGCGCTTCGCCAGCGTGATATGCGTCGGCCATAATCGCCGTCACTTCATCCGCACCCAGCACATAGACCGGCTCATAAGACAGCCCGCGACGGCGTGCCAGGCGCCAGTCATCGACATAGAGGGCTTTGCCCGATCCGAATTGCAGATTGACGAAATGCGCCAGTTGCGCCGATCCCTCCGCCGAATAGGCCGCGCGGAACAGCGCGATATCGACGATCTGCGAGCCGATCATGATCCAGAGATGGTTGCAATCGCCTGACCACCCCTCTGCGCCTTTCAACTTATCGACGCATGACAGAGGTTCGACGAAAGCATCACCTCCTTCGACGCGCAGCCTGCCCGCGACCACCTGCAAAGGCGCATCCCAGTCCCGTAGGAGATGGACAGCATAGGCGCCGGTCAGCGCGGAACGGTCGAGCGATTTCGGCATGACGCGCAATATATCGAGCGCCTTCCTGGTCAGGATCGCACCGGCAGCCTCATCGGTCTTCCAGGTCTTGAAAGCCTTGGCCGCAGGCCAGCCATGCTGCGCCGCAACCCCCTTACCCAACTCGCTCAAATCCTTCATCATGGCCGCCCATCTAACGCATAGTCCGCCCTCAGGCCAGTGCAGCCAAGAGAGGTTCATCGCAGGGGGCCATGACGCTTCCGGCTATCTGCGCATCAGGCCCATTTCACATTCACCGGCCTGTCATATTTACGCAAATCGATACCATTTTTGACCATTATCCATTTTCTGACTCGAAATTTGACATTATCATTTCGCATATATCAACATACTGCGTCATCGAACTGTATGCAGGATAATATGTTGATAATTCGACAGGCATATCCGCGATCTCACTAGTTATATGCCTTTTTTGCCACAGTTATCGTAGAATTTTTACACATCTCTCACGCATCCACTTGTGCAAAGAGATGATTCATGGTTGAAAATACAGGCTGCTGGCCAAGGACTGTATATTGATGGGAAATGACCTGTCGGTTCAACGAATGGCGGTCGGTCCCGATAATATTCGGGTCTGCTGAATCTTGGTAAAACAGCACCACCAGCGATCGGGCCAGGAACAGGAAGGGAGCAGAGCTTTCCAATAAATAAGGCAGGACCCAGCAAAGACGGGCCAAGCAGAAATCTAAAAAATGGGGAGAATGAGATGTCGAGGGATAAGCTTTCGCGGTTGCTGCTGATAAGCGCAGCCTGTGTCGCCACGCCTGCTGTGGCCCAGGAAGCACAGGCGAACCGGGGTCAGCTAGAGGATATTGTGGTCACCGCCCGGCGCACGGCTGAAGCCTTGCAGGACACGCCGGTCTCGATCAGTGCATTCTCACAGAATTTCCTTGAACGGCAGAATGTGCAACAGGTCGACAAGATCGCCCAGTTCACGCCCAATCTGGTCATTTCCCGACAACCCTCCAGCCTTTCTGCCGCGTCGATCCTGATCCGCGGCATCGGCCAGACCGAACCGTCCGCCGTCGCGGAGCCGGGGGTCGGCATGTATCTCGACGGCGTCTATATCGCCCGTACCGGCGGCGCGATCCTCGACCTTGTCGATCTGGAGCGGATCGAAGTGCTGCGCGGACCGCAGGGAACGCTGTTCGGCCGTAATACCATCGGCGGCGCGGTACAGCTCGTTTCGCGCACCCCGACCGACGATTTCGGTATTCAGGAGAAGCTTGGCTATGGCAGCTTCAATAGCTGGTACACCAAGACGACGCTCAACACCGGCCATCTTCTGGGATCGCCGTTCAAAGCGACGATCTCCTATCAGCATCGTGAGAAGGATGGCTGGGTCGACAACAAGCTCACCTCCCACGATCCCTATGGGCTCAAGAGCGACGCAGTCTGGGCGCGGCTGCACGGCGATCTCTCCGACTCGCTGAAACTCGACTACAGCTTCGACTGGAACAAGCAGAAGGGTCAGCCCCCCTATTTCCAGCTTGTCGCAGCATCGGCCGATGTCCTCAACTATTTCAGCCGATCCGCATCGCTGGGCGGCGATCCGCTGATCTTCAGCCGCGAACGGTTGCGCGACGGCCTGCAGGAAGGCTTTACTGACACCAGGGGCAATTATCGCTGGGACTCCCGGTCGAAATCCGTCGGGCACGCGCTGACCCTGGAATATGATGCGTCCAAGGCCCTGACGCTCAAGTCGATCACGGCCTATCGCAAGTTTGATCAGGATACGATCCTGGGCCTGAGCGGCAATGGCAACTTGCGGGGTGTTGTATTCGATGCCACTTCGCCGACTTTGACGTCGGTACAGCGTGTAACGACTTATCAGGGCAATAATGCTCCCCAGACACAGGAACAGTTTTCGCAGGAATTGCAGGCGACTGGAGAAGTTGGCGATTTCAAATATGTACTTGGCGCCTATTATTTCTATGAACGGGCAGAAGAGTTCAATCACCAGTTCCTGACGATTGTCACGCCGGTCACGGGTCTGACCAACTTCGGTTTCCCGGCGGCGGTCGTCGGTGCGGTGCAAGCGCTTAATCCGGGCCTCGACCTGATCGGGATCAACGCTTTCCCGCCCGCCCATTTCGGCGGCACGGCGGATTCCTATGCCCTTTTCGGCCAGGCCAGCTGGCGGCCGTCGGCGCTGGACGGCCGGTTGGAAGTGACCGGCGGACTGCGCTATACGTGGGACTCGAAATCACTGTTCATCGACAATGACGGCAATGGGACGCCCGACGTTCGGGGCAAAACACGATTTACCAACCTGTCCTGGCTGGGATCGGTCAATTATAAGATCACCGATGAAATCATGGTCTATGGTCGGGTATCAACCGGGTACAAGAGTGGCGGCTTCAATCCGCGCACGACCGTGCTCAACAGCTTCAACCCCGAAAAGGTGCTGTCCTATGAAGCCGGCCTGAAGGCCGACTGGTTCGACCGTCGACTGCGGACCAACCTTGCGCTTTATTACACTGATTACAAGGACAAGCAGATCAATCAGTTCGCCTCCGGCACGGGCGGCGCAACCTCGATCATTTTGAACGCGGGCAAGGCACGCATCCAGGGCGTCGAGTTCGAGGCGACGGCAGTCCCGGTCGAGGGCCTGACCCTGACCGGCTCGCTGGGCTATACCGATCCCAAGTTCAAGCAGTTTGCCTTCCGTGACCCCGTGACCAATATGGTTATTGACGTTGCGCATGAGGCCCGCTTCTCCAACGTCCCCAAGTGGAACTGGAACGCCGGTGCGCAATATAGCTTCCCCTCATTCGGCTTTGGCGAATTGTCCGCGCAGGTGAACTATTCCTACAGGAGCAAGATGTATTTCTTCCCGCTCGACCGGGTGAACATCTTCAACAAGGATGTGGCCTCCCCCGGCCAGGGCACATTGTCGGCACGGCTGACCCTGTCGAATGTCGAGTTGGGCACACGGAGCAAGATGGAAATCTCGGCCTGGGGTGAAAATCTCGCGAACAATGACAAGCTCGCCTACGGCATCGACTTTGGCGGTCTGGGATTTGGCGGTGCCTATTTCGCCGAACCGCGCAGCTTCGGCGTCGACGTGAAACTAACATATTGAAACACATCAGGATCGAACCCTGATGCCCTGAGACCGAGGCCCGCCGTCAGATCAATGGCGGGCCTTTGTGCAATACCCCACCGGCAAAAGCTGCAGATTCACCGCGGCTGAGACTTCTCAGCCGATCATCATCAAACTGGCGTTGCCCCCGGCGGCGGTTGTGTTGATGGAGGTCGACACCTCTTCCAGCAACCAGTTGCCATGATAGGCGAGCCCCCGGCGCGGATCGGCGGCGTGGACCGAGACGATCGGGCCGGGCATTTCCACGGCGGCGGCCACCGCTGCCGAAACGCGATCGACGCCGCCTTCGACCAGAACGACGGCAAAGGGCCGGTCCACCCGGATCGGGAAGACGGCCGCCACGCTTGCGGGCAAACCGCCGGGCAGTGCCATGCCCTCGACAAAGCCGCGATTGCCGGTCGCAAGCACAACAGCCATCTGCTCGATCAGCCCGGCAGGGGTCTGCGGCTTCATCTGGACCAGCCCGCGTGGATGTAGCGCGTAGAGATTGCGCTCCCCAACCGGCCCTGTGAGTTCCAGCGACACGCCCAGCGCCGATTCCTCCCCATGGCGGCGAGCAATGGCGGCGGCTTCTCCATCACCTCTTGCTTCAAGCCAGGCGACGAAATCATGCAGCGGCGAATCCAGATACCCGGTGCGGGCCATGAACACTGGCGGCACCGCAACCAGCCGTCCCAAATATAGCGGGCCGCCCGCCTTCGGCCCGGTGCCCGACAGACCGCAACCGCCAAAGGGCTGAACCCCAACGATCGCGCCGATGACATTGCGGTTCACATAGATGTTGCCGACCTTCACCCGCTCGGTGACATGGGTAATCGTCTCGTCCAGCCGGGTGTGGAGACCGAAGGTCAGGCCATAGCCGGTCGCGTTGATCGCCTGAATAAGCTGGTCCAGCCCTTCCCGGCGAAAACGGATAACATGCAGCACCGGACCGAAAATCTCACGCTTCAGATCAGCAATATCATCAATCTCGATGATCGTCGGCGGCACGAAAGTCCCGTGCTGCGTCTCAGCGGGCAGGTCCAGTTGCTCAACGGGTCGGCCAAGACCGCGCATGGTGCGGATATGCGCGTCGATCTTGGCCTTGGCCTCGGCGGTGATGACCGGGCCGATATCGACCGCCAGCCGGTCCGTGAGGCCGATGCGCAACTCCCTGAGCGCGCCCTTCAGCATCGCCAGCGTGCGGTCGGCGACATCCTCCTGCAGACAGAGGATACGCAGCGCCGAACAGCGCTGCCCCGCACTGTCGAAGGCGGAGGCGATGACATCGGCCACCACCTGCTCCGCCAGCGCGGAGGAATCGACGATCATCGCATTCTGCCCGCCGGTCTCCGCGATCAGCGGGATCGGCTTTCCATCGCGTGACAGCCGCGTGGAAAGCTGGCGCTGGATCAGACGCGCCACCTCGGTCGATCCGGTAAACATGACGCCCGCCACCTCTGGCGCAGCGACCAGTGCGGCGCCGATGGCGCCATCGCCCGGCACCAGTTGCAGCGCATCAGCGGGAACGCCCGCCTCATGCAGAAGACGCACCGCTTCGGCGGCGATCAACGGGGTTTCTTCGGCGGGCTTGGCCAGCACCGGATTGCCCGCGACCAGAGCAGCGGCGACCTGACCTGTGAAGATGGCGAGCGGGAAGTTCCACGGACTGATGCAGACGATCGGTCCCAGCGCCGTCTGCGCCGGGCCAAACGTCGTGCGCGCCTGCACGGCATAATAGCGCAGGAAATCGATCGCCTCGCGCACTTCGGATATGGCGTTGGGCAGCGACTTGCCCGCCTCTCGCACGATCAGGCCGAGCAGGACCGGCATCCGCGCCTGCATCACATCGGCGGCCCGCTCCAGCGCCGCTGCCCGATCCGTAACGGGCACGTCCATCCAGTCCGAACCGCTGGCCCGGCGCACGGCAGCACTCGCCTGTTCGGGTGAGACCTCGGTCACGGTGCCAACCCGGTCGCGATGGTCGGCGGGATTGCAGACTGGACGCGGCGTGCCCTCACCTCCTTCCGGCGCAGCGGTCCATTCGATGGCCGCGCTATGCTGAAGCGCAACGGTCAGTTCGGCCAGCGCGGCTTCATCACTGAGGTCAATGCCATCCGAATTGCGGCGATCGGGATAGAGGTTCGCAGGCAGTGCGATCTGGTCATGATGCGCGCCGGGGCGGGTCATGGCGCGGACGACCTCGACCGGATCGGCGATCATCTCCTCGACCGGCACCAGCGGATCGGCAATGCGATTGACGAAGGAGGAGTTGGCGCCATTTTCCAGCAGGCGGCGCACCAGATAGGCGAGCAGCGTCTCATGCGTGCCCACCGGCGCATAGATGCGGCAGGGACGGTTCAACCGCGACGCGCCAACCACCTGCTCATACAACGGCTCACCCATGCCGTGCAGGCACTGGAACTCATATTGGCCGACCGCGAAATCCGGCCCGGCCAAATGATAGATGGTCGCCAGCGTCTGCGCATTATGGGTCGCAAATTGCGGGAACACGGCATCGGGCGCAGCCAGCAGCTTGCGCGCGCAGGCGATATAGGCAACGTCGGTGTGGACCTTGCGCGTATAGACCGGGAAGTCCGGCAGCCCATCCACCTGCGCACGCTTGATCTCCGCATCCCAATAGGCGCCCTTGACCAGCCGGACCATGATGCGCCGCCCGGTGCGCCGGGCGAGATCCACGATCCAGTCGATGACATAGGGACAGCGCTTACCATAGCCCTGCACGACGAAGCCAAGGCCGTTCCATCCGGCAAGCTCAGGATCGAGCGCGAGGCTTTCCAGCAGGTCAAGCGAGATTTCGAGCCGGTCGGCCTCCTCCGCATCGATGTTGAGGCCAATATCATAGGCTTTCGACAACAAGGCCAGTTGCCTCACCCGCGCCAACAACTCGCCCATCACCCGGTCGGCCTGCGCGCGGGCATAGCGCGGATGCAGCGCCGACAGCTTGATGGAGATACCCGGCCCTTCATAGATGCCGCGCCCGTCTGATGCCTGGCCGATGGCATGGATGGCCCGCTCATAATCCTCATAATAGCGCGCCGCGTCGGCTGCCGTCGTCGCGGCCTCCCCGAGCATGTCATAGCTGTAGCGGAAGCCCTTCGCTTCCATCTCCCGGGCGCGCTTCAGCGCTTCGGTGATCGTTTCGCCGGTGACGAACTGCTCTCCCATCATCCGCATCGCCAGATCGACGCCCCGGCGGATGACGGGCTCCCCGGCCCGCGCGACCAGCCTGGCCAACGCCGCGCCCAGACCCCGGTCATCGACACTGGCAACCAGCTTGCCGGTGACGACAAGCCCCCAGGTCGCCGCGTTCACGAACAGCGACTTGCCGCCGCCCAGATGCGAACTCCAGTCGCCATCGGCGATCTTGTCACGGATCAACGCGTCGCGGGTCGCAGCGTCCGGAATGCGCAGCAACGCTTCGGCCAAACACATCAACGCCACCCCCTCCTGACTGGAGAGCGAATATTCCTGTACCAGCCCTTCGACACCGCTGCCCCGATGGTTCGCGCGCAGCGTCGTCACGAGCCCGCGCGCCGTCTCACGCGCTTTCCGTCGGGTCGGCTCGTCCAGCGTGGCCGCTTCGATCAGAGCAGCAAGGCATTGGGTTTCGTCCCGGCGATAGGCGGCGGTGATGGCCTGACGGAGCGGCAACTGCTCGCGAATGGGCGGGGCGAAGGCGGCGAAAGGGCGCTGACTGGTCATGGGAACAGATTATCGCACTTCCCCCTGTCAATCAGACCTAAAATTCCCTAAAATTAGACATAATTGACTTATTTACGGACAATTTTCGGACGAATGATATGAATAATGACGAAGATCAGGTCGAATTGGACGGTTTCGATCGCAAAATCATCGCCCTGTTGACGCAGGACGGCCGGATCACCGTGACCGATCTTGCCCGGCAGGTCGGGCTTTCGAAAACCCCCTGTCAGGTCCGGTTGAAGAGATTGATCGACACAGGCGTCATTCTCGGCTTCCGTGCCGTCACCGACGCCGCCAAGCTCGGCCTCGACCATGTTGCCTTTGCAGAGGTGAAATTGTCGGACACGCGCGAAAAGGCCCTCGAGGAGTTCAACGCCGCCGTCCGCCGCATAGCCGAGGTCGAGGAATGCCATATGATCGCCAGCAGCTTCGACTATCTGTTGAAAGTGCGGACGGCCGACATTCGCCGCTATCGCATCGTGCTGGGGGAGAAGATATCAAGCCTGCCCCATGTCGCCAGCACTTCGACATTCGTGGCTATGGAGACGGTCAAGGAGCGCTAGTACATTATACGCAAACGGGGGACCGATAGGAGCAGGCAAATGTTGTCCGTTTCGACGAGAAAGGGAGCGGATGGGATGATCCCCTCCCGCACATGAGCACCGTGCCATGACCGACTATGCCCGATTGCGCGACCAGATGGTCGACCGCCAGATCGCCCGGCGCGGCATCCGCGACCCCAGGGTACTCGCGGCCATGCGGACCGTCCCGCGCGAATGCTTCGTGCGCGAAGGCCTGAAGGAAGCGGCCTATGAGGATTGCGCCCTGCCGATCGAGCAGGAGCAGACCATTTCCCAACCCTATATCGTCGCAGCCATGTTGGAAGCGGCGGAGATCGGACCCGATGCCCGCGTGCTGGAGGTCGGCGCGGGATCAGGCTATGCGGCGGCCTTGCTGGGCCAGCTCGCCGGCCGGGTCTTCGCGATCGAGCGGCATGAGGCGCTGGGCAGGCTGGCGGAAGAGCGGCTGGCGGCGCTGGGCTATGCCAATGTCGAAATTCGCGTGGGGGACGGCACAAAAGGTCTGCCGCCCGAAGCGCCCTTCGACGCCATCCTTGTCGCGGCCGGCGCACCCGCCGTGCCAGAGGCGCTACGGGAGCAGTTGAAGGTCAGCGGGCACCTCATCATCCCGGTCGGTGGTCCCGGACGGCAAAGGCTGTGCCAGATCACACGGGAAAACGCGGACCGCTATACCGAGCGAGATTTGGGCGCGGTGGTTTTCGTGCCGCTGATCGGCGAACAGGGTTGGCGGGAGGATTGACCGCATGCGGGAAGCCGAACTCCGGCTTCCCGCATTTTGGACATCCCCCTCAGGCGACGATAGCGGGATGCGCTATGCGTGGATCGCCCAACATGGCACGGTAGGAAGGTGGCCTGCGCCCACCCGCCTCGGTAATGCCATAGCGTTCCGCGATCTCGGCGGCGATCAGGGTCTGGCCGTTCAAATCCGCAAGGTTCGGATCGTCATGGATCGCGGCCAGGATACGGCCGTTAAATTCCGGCGTTTCGGCATCGGCCATGAACTTTTCATATTGCTCGGGATGTTCAGCCAGGGTCTGCTTGCTACGCTCGGTCAGCAACGGACCCATCCAGAGCGAGACGGCCGCCGCGCCCGTACCGCGCAAGTCGACGCCCATATCGGCGGCGAACTTGTCCACGCCTGCCTTCTGCGCGCCATAAGCCGGGCCATGCATATAGCAGACCGATCCGAAAGAGGAGGTGAAGGCGATAAGACCGCTGCCCGCCGGAACCATCATCCGCGCTGCATGCCAACTCGCAAGATAATGGGAACGCAGGCCGACATTCAGAATGTCAACCAGATCAGGCGACTTTTCCCAGAAGGGACCCGGCTTCACCAGATCGTCGTGCAATGCCGCGACATTGTTGACGAGCAGGTCGAGGCGGCCGCTTTCATCGCGGACCCGTTCGAACAGGGCGGCGATGGCAGCGCTGTCGCCATGGTCGACCTGCACTGCCCTGCCCTCCCCGCCTGCAGCATCGATCTGCGCGGCGGTCGCGCCGATGGTGCCCGGCAACGCGGCGTCGCCTTCGCGCACCGTGCGGCCCGTCACATAGACGCGATAGCCCTTTTCCCCCAGCGCCGCCGCGATCCCGCGGCCCGCGCCCCTGCTGGCGCCGGTGACGATAGCCACCGGACGTTCACTCCGACCCATGTCTCTCTCCCTCTTATGCGGCTGCGGTGGAGTTGCGCTTGTCAAGCGTCACATGAGACCCGTTAGCGCGCTTTTGCAGTTCAGGCGCCTTGTCACGCGGGTTGTAGAACTGCTTGTACCACAGGCGAACCTTGCCATAGGGTCCGTCATTGGGGACCACCAGCGGGTTGAGGCAGGCGCGCTTGTTCTGCCAGATCTCCACATCCTGGGCGAAGGCCAGGCGGCTGCCTTCCTGATATTCCAGCGCGGCGGCGCGCAGTTCATCGGTGACGGGCGCGGAGCCGTCGTTCACCTGCACCATCAGACCGTGCCAGACGCGGATCTTGCCGTCCTCGATCGGCGTGTGAGTGATCAGGATGAAGGAGTTGAACGTTCCCTCCATCTCCGACTGGAGGATCGACGGGCCGGTATACCAGGTATCGAGTGTCAGCACGTCTTCCGGATTGAGCGTCAGCGTGCGGTGCCCGGCGGCATAATATTGGTGGACGATGTGATCCTTGAACTCATTGGCGAAATAGACGAAGTCCTTCGCGCCATGGATCGGGACGAAATGACCATAGTCGGCCATATTGTCGACCACCTCGATGGGATGGATGTCAAGATCGCCCATGAAGTCGATCTTCCAGTTCACCCAGCCCGGCTGGTCCCAATGGCCGCCGAAATCGGGCAGATCGAAATTCGGCTCCAGCCCTTCGGGATCGTGCCAGACCCAGATGGTGCCGGCGCGTTCGATCACGGGGAAAGTCTTCAGCTTCGCCGCCTTGGGCATGAAGTCCGAATAGGGAATGTGGTTGCACTGGCCGTCCGGGCCATAGCGCCAGCCGTGGAACGGGCAGCGGATCGATTCACCCTCCACCTGCTCGCCGTCGCGCACGATATAGGACGTCGTGTTCTTCGCCAGATGCGCGCCCATATGCGGGCAATAGGCCTCCACCACATAGGGCTTGCCGCTTTCGCCCCGATAAATCACCAGATCCTGTCCGAAATATCGGATCGCGGTGGGTGTCGACGTCGCTTCCGCGCTTTCGCCGATCATGAACCAGCCGCGCGGGAAATCATATTCACCCAGACGGTAGTCCGCAGACTTTGCCATGCTCACATCCTCTAGACAGCGTTCGTGGTCTGCCCATGCCTTAGCATGGTTGGGCAAAGGGCGCCAGAGAAGAGGTGCCATCCACATCGGAAAAATCGGCATCATTCTACGCAAATGATAAACTAATGCGCAATTTCATTGTTTATTGCGTCCTTGTTATCGCCAAAAATCCTGCGCATTAGGATTTCCAGGAACTGAACCGGCGGGCGAATCGCGCCTTGCCCGGCCAGATGTCAAAAGGAGAGGAAGAGATGCTGCTGAAGGACAAGGTCGTGATCGTCAGCGGGGTCGGGCCCGGCATGGGTCAGGCACTGGCGCGGATCGCGGCACGTGAGGGCGCAAGCGTGGTTCTCAGCGCGCGCAATGCGGGCTTTCTGGAACAGGTGCGGAGCGAAATCGTCGATGCGGGCGGCAAGGCCATCGCCGTTTCCTGCGACGTGTCGGACGCGGACCAGTGCGCAGCGCTGGCACGACAGGCAGCCCAGGCCTTTGGCGGGCGGGTCCATGGCCTGATCAATAGTGCCTATTTCCATGGCGACTGGGCCTTTGTCGAAAATGGCGACCCGGCCGATTTCGCCAAGACCTTTGACGTCAATTGCGTGGGCGCGCTGCGGCTGACGCAGGCCTGCATTCCCTATCTGAGGGACGGCGGCGCAGTGGTGAACGTATCGACCATGGCGTCGGTTCGCCCCTTTGGCACCGAACATGGCATGGAAATGAGCTATGCCGTTGCGAAAGGCGCACTCAACACGCTCAGCAAATATATGGCGACCGACCTTGGCCGCTATGGCATTCGCGTCAACACCTGCCGTATGGGCTGGATACACGGCGCGCCGGTGGAGCAGCATATCCAGTCACAAGTCGATGCCGGGCTGAACCGCGAGGATGTGGTGCGCGGCATTACGAAGGATATTCCGATCGGCATCATTCCGCCCGAGGATGACTGCGCCCGGGCAGTGCTGATGCTGGTGTCCGATTATGCCCGCGTCGTGAGCGGCGCAACGCTGGATGTGAATGGCGGACACTGGATGGCGCCCTGAACGAAGGTGAGTTGCCCCCTGTACACCCGTCAGCGGTCGGTTTCGGCCAATGACGGGATGGGCGGCATGGGCGGGGCGTTATGGGCATAACCCATTTCCTCATAACGTTCCGCGATACGCCAGCCGCACTCGGTGCGGACCAGCCGGTCGCGATACCAGAGGCCGACGAAGAAAAGCTGTTCCGTCCCATCATCGGCGCGGTGAAGCATGGGATTGAACAGAATCGAGCGGCAGCGCGCACTGTCGCCGTCCAGATCAAGCTTCGGGGTCGCGACCATATGCTGGAAGAAGGGAAAGCGCTCCATCGCGACAGCCAGCCAGCGCTTAATCTGCGCCACACTGCCCCTGGCACCACCCGTCTCGCTATAGTCGATCACCGCATCATGGGTGAAGATGTCGTCCAGCGCATCCCAATCCCGCGCATCGATCGCATGGCTGTAACGGGCGAGGATATCCTGAATCTCCAGCCGATCGGACATTTCCTGCAAGGACAGCATGGCCCCTCCTCTCAGATGAACAAACTCATACGCAAAATAGTGACAATTTTATATTTCTTGCCATTAACGCGTAGCTATATGACAGATTGCCTCATTCCAACAAAAAAGAGAACAAGGCAGGTTCGTTGAAAGATTCATGGCATCATGACATGGTAGCGATGAGCTGCCCTCCCATATGGGATTATGCAGATTAGATTTGGGTTATAAATACGCATAGAGACAGTTTGCACTATGCATCACCCATTGGAGAGGAAGAATATCATGGTCAGCCCGCCCCAGACCCCGCTCGACCGCGAAGCACTGTTGCAAGCGGCGCGTGAGCGCGCGGGCCTCAGCGATTTTGGTGACCCGTGGTTCCTCGAACCCATGGATTGCTTTCTGGAGGCAATCAATCGCGAAGGGCGGCTGACCCCGGCGGGCCAAAGCGCGCAGACCGAAACCATCGTCAAGGGGCTGGTCAGCCGCCTGCGCATGGTGGAGGATATCAAGCGTCATCCCGAAATATTGGACGAACAGGTGGAAGTGGCGGGCATCATATTGGGCCTGCCGCGCACAGGGAGCACGATATTCCAGCGCCTGCTGGCCAGCGCCCCCGGCATGACCGGGATCAAATGGTATGAAGCGCAGAATTTCGCCCCCTTCCCCGGCGAGCAGCGCGGCGAGCCCGTCGAGCGGCGCGCCTATGCGGACGCGATGATCGAGGGATGGTTGCAGGCGGCGCCGGAACTGGCCTCCATCCACCCGCTCGAGCCCGATGCGCCGGATGAGGAGATATTGATCCTGGGCCAGATGTTCGTCAGCACCATGGTGGAGGGGATGAGCTTCGTGCCCAGCTTCGCGGCGTGGCTGAACGATTATGACCAGTCGCGCGGGCATGAGGACCTGAAGACGATCCTGCGCTATCTGCAATGGCAGGACCCGTCGCGGCGCGGGCGCAAATGGATCCTGAAAAGCCCGTCCAACCTGCCTTATACCGAGGTGGCGGCAAAGGCCTTTCCCGATGCGCTGCTGATCATGACGCATCGCGATCCGGTGCAGACCGTACCCTCCTATGTCTCGATGCAGGCGGCGCTCTACAAATTGAGCGCAACGATCAGCGACGAGGAGGTGGGCGGCTTCTGGTTCCCGCGCCTGGTCGAATGGATGCGCCGGTTCGAGGCTGCGCGCGAGCGGATCGGTGAACATCGCTTCATCGACATCGATTATCGCGAGGTCGCCGCCCATCCCATGGCGCAGGCCGAACGGGTGCTGGCGCGCTTCGGCATCGCGGTCGATGAGCATGTCGAGGAGGTGCTGCGCGAATTTCTGGCGGGGAACCGGCGCGAACAGCGGCCGATGCACGATTATTCGCTGGAACGCTTCGGCCTGGACGAAGCGGCGATCAAGCGGGAATTCGCCGCCTATCGGGCGCGCTATATCGGGGAATAACGGATGGGCAGCGCTGTCCTGCCCGGCAATTTAATAGAGAGGACGAGATGACGGATTTGAAGGGAAAGACTGCCCTGATCACCGGAGCCGGGCAGGGCGTGGGCCAGGGCATTGCACTGGCGCTGGCGAGCGAGGGCGTCAGCCTGGTACTCGCGGGACGCACGGTGGAGAAGGTAGAACAGACCGCACGTCTCGCCGCCGAACGCGGAGCGCGGGCCATCGCCATCGGCTGCAACGTCAAGTCCGCCGAGGATCTGACGGCCGCCGTGGAGCGGGCTGTGAGCGAATTCGGCGGCCTCGACATCCTGGTCAACAATGCGCAGGAAGTCCCGCTGGGTCCTTTGGACAAGGTGACGGACGAGGCATTTCTGGCCGGGTTCGAATCCGGCCCGCTGGCATCCTTTCGCCTCATGAAGCTGGCGCGGCCGCACATGGCGGCGCGGGGTGGCGGGACGATCATCAACTTCGCCTCATCGGCGGGCATAAGATGGGACATGGCGGGCTATGGCTGCTACGGCGCGGTCAAGCAAGCGACCCGCGCACTGACCCGTGCCGCCGCGTCGGAATGGGGCGGTGACAATATTCGCGTGCTCACCATCGCGCCCCATGCCGAATCGCCCGGCCTGAAAGGGTGGATCGAGAAGAACCCGGAAGAGGCCGCCGCCTTCTTCCGCACGATCCCGCTGGGCCGGGTCGGGGAACTGGAACAGGATATCGGCCGCGCCATCGTCGCCCTATGCGGGCAGGACCTACGCTATCTGACCGGCGCGACGATCCCGCTCGACGGCGGGCAAGCAAATTTCGACTGAACGGAGCGAGAGAAAATGGAGAAGGTTGTTGCCGCCCTGTGGGCACCTGAAGGTGAAAGTCGCGAAGCCTATGGTGCGCGCATCCTCGCCAGCCTGCCGCAAGCGCTGCGAGCGGCGGGAGCGCGCCATGTCCGGCTCAACGTGCGCGATGAAACGGTGGCGCCAGCCGAGCAACTCATCCAGCGTTGGCAGGCGCCGCAGCAGGCGGCGGTAGCTCAGTTCTGGATGCCTTCGAGCAACCGGCGCTTCCGGGGAGAGGTGGATGCGGCGCTGGCTTCTCATAGCGCGCACTTCGCCGCGTGGTTAGTCTGTGAGTCAACGATCATCGCGCCCGACGCCCGTCCCGCATCGGCCCAACCCAGCCGCAGTTCCGGGTGGAGCCAAGCCAGCCACACCAACCCAATAGCAAATTGATTTTAATGGATTTTTCCAAGAACCTCAGTCGCCACTACCAACAATTTTCCAACGGCAACCTTATGAGGCATTCTGAGGCTCATTGGACCGATTGTCAAATCCAAAGGCTGGACCAATCCGTCATTATTGCCAGCGTGTATCAGGCGGGCAGCCATGGAACAGCAAAACCATTCCGCTGCAGAGCGGACAGCCAAATTTCGAAAAAACGGAGCACGAGAAAATGGAGAAGGTTGTTGCCGCCCTGTGGGCTCCTGAAGGTGAAAGTCGCGAAGCCTACAGCGCGCGCATCCTCGCCAGCTTGCCGCAGGCGCTGCAAGCAGCGGGCGCGCACCATGTCCGGCTCAACGTGCGCGATGAAACGGTGGCGCCAGCTGAACAGCTCACCCAGTGCTGGCAGGCGCCCCAGCAGGCAGCGGTAGCTCAGTTCTGGATGCCTTCGAGCAACCGGCGCTTCAGGGCAGCGGTGGATGCGGCCCTGGCTTCTCATAGCACGCGCTTCGCTGCCTGGCTGGTCTGCGAGTCAACGATCATCGCCCCCGAGGCGCGTCCCGCATCGGCCCAACCCGGCCGCAGCACTGGGTGGGCCCAAGCGAGTTTTATCAGCTTCCGTTCCGACATGACGCGCGAGGCGGCGATCAGCCACTGGCATTCTCACCATACGCGCGTGGCCATCGAAACACAGGCCAATTTCGAATATGTCCAGAACCTCATCGTCAAGCCGCTGACGGACGATGCTCCCGCCTATGACGCCTTTGTCGAAGAATGCTTCGCACTGGAGGCCATGACGGACCCAAGCGCCTTCTTCGACGCAGTTGGCAATGAGGAGAAGCTTGCCGCCAATCAGACAGCGATGATGGACAGTTGCGCGGGCTTTATCGACTTCTCGCGCATCGATATCGTTCCCACATCCCAGTTCGATTTCCACTATCTCGACTGAAGGATGATCAATGATGCAATAGTCGTTTGGCCAAGATGATTTATTGTCAATCTTCTTGAAACAGCGCTCTTGATCCATTAATGGAATATTCGCTCAAATTTTATCAAGATTTCGACCAAGACGTCGTCATGAAGTATTTTTACCCCGGCATTGACATCTCCTACCTTCGCCTCACAGAACTGTTTGGCATCGGCGAAGATATGATGTTCAATGCCGGAATCGAGACATTCAATATTCTCGATGATTTGATCCTAAATAACCGCTGTGCAAACTCCTGTTGCGATCACGAACAAGGCAACCAACATCGTCATAACGATCAGAGCTTCATGAGATTTCCCACCCCCTCTTGAGACGGGAGCAGGATTCCAAATATACACGCACATCACTGGATATTAAAAACAAGTTATCAATAAAAAATGTAGAGACCAACAAAATAATCAACAACCATATTGGACTCTTAACAACCTTATGAAACCACATGATACCAAAGTCAATATTTTCTCGTGACCCGATCTTCAAGGTTGCATTTTTGATATGCAACGATATTCAAATTCCACCCTCCGACTGCCTTGCTTGAAAAGCTGGGTGATTATACCGAATTAGCGCTATCCAAACGCCTAACTTGAACCGCTGCATGACGAGGTTGTTCATCTACAGGATCAGTCCACCATTGCAGTACCAAAAACCGCTATGGCGCAAAATCCGCCGAATATCAGTCAGCCGAAAACCGCAGATTTTTGCGGCTTTCGCGATCATGTACATAGGCTGCTGAACGATCAACGAAAAATCGCGATAAAAATCGCGATAAATGAACGAGGAGGAGACCACTCTGCAGCAATTACACTATGCAAAATTTCCGAGCACGCGGCGGCGGCCCCGATCTGCGGTTGCAACCCTGGCGAGGTGTTTGCCGATAGCGCGTATCGCGGCAATCACTTTTGCGATGCCGTGCGCGCCAAGGGCGGTATCCCGCGGATCGTCGCTACCGGAATGTCGGGCCGCGACGAGCAGGAAGCACTGCGTGTCAACGGCGGAGTAAAAGTCGGCCATTGGGCGGCGCAAAATCAGGCCGGGTGATCCGTGTGCTGGCGAGCGCCGCGAGGGCGTAGCCCGAGTGGGGGTCGCCAACACACGGATGGTCTTTTCTGTCAGGGGTTGGAGCGTGCCTTGCGCGCCTGGCTTTGGGCCAGACGATAGCTCTCTCCGTTCATCTCGAGTATGGAGACGTGGTGGGTAAGCCGGTCGAGGAGCGCGCCTGTCAGGCGCTCGGAGCCGAACGTTTCGGTCCACTCGTCGAACGGCAAGTTGCTGGTGATCAGCGTCGAGCCGCGCTCGTAACGCTGCGAGATCAGCTCGAACAGCAGTTCCGCGCCGGTTTTCGAGAGCGGCACGAACCCCAGTTCATCGATGATGAGGAGCTTGTATCCGGCCATTTGCTTGTGGAGGCGCAGAAGGCGGCGTTCGTCGCGTGCCTCCATCATCGCGCTGACCAGCGCGGACGCGGTGGTGAAGCCGACCGTCAGGCCCTTCTGGCAGGCGGCAAGGCCGAGGCCGATCGCCACATGGGTCTTGCCGGTTCCCGAGGGACCAAGGGCTATGACGTTCTCGCGGCGGTTGATCCAGTCGCAGCGTGCCAGTTCCAGCACCTGCATCTTGTTGAGCTTGGGGATCGCGGCAAAGTCGAAGCTGTCGAGGCTCTTGGCGGCCGGGAACTTCGCAGCCTTGATCCGGCGCTCGACCATCCGGCGTTCCCGGTCGATCAGCTCCAGTTCGACAAGCCGGGCAAGGTAGCGGACGTGATCTGCGCCCTCGGCCGCGCATCGCCGGGCCAGCTTGTCATGCTCGCGCAGGAAGGTTGGTAGCTTGAGCGTCTTGAGGTGGCTGGCCAGTAACAGCTCGGGGGACGGACTGCTCATGCCGCATCCTTCGCATCGCCCGAGAGCAACTGCATGTAGGAGCGCGCCGATGTCGTCTCCACCCTGGCTCTGGGCAGATAGGGATAGATCGCCATGTCCAATCGGGGTGGTCGGCGCTCCACCCGGCACAGCAGGAGATGCTTCACGGCATCAAAGCCGATCGCCCCGATATCGAGAGCCTGCTTTACGGCCGCATGCAGATCGGCAAGCGTGAAGCTCTCCAGCAGACGCAGCACCTGCACATACTCGCGCCGACCATGCTTGCCCATACGAGCTTCCATGAGGCGGCGCAGCGTTGCAAACGCTTCGGGCAGGTGCCAGCCTTGCAGGGGCGCTGCCTGATCGAGCGCATTGATCTTCTGTTCGATCAGGGGAAGGTAATGGATGGGATCGAAGATCACGTCCTCGCGCTCGTAGCTGCGCACATGACGGGCAATGACCTCGCCCCGGCAGCCGATCACCACCTCGCCGACATAGCCCCGGATCCATACCTCCTGATGGCCGAAGCGCACCGGCACCGAGTAATCATTGGTCCGGTAACGCACCAGCGCCTGCGACGAGACCTGGCCGCTGGTCTGGTCACAAGCCTCGAACGGGGCAGCCGGCAGTTCCTGCATCGCCGCCAGATCGCGCTTCAGCCTCTCGCCGATCGTCTCGCTCTCGCCCCGCAGCCGGTCGTTCTGACGCTTGCGGCATTGCTCCTCGAGCCACAGGTTGAACGCCTCCCACGTCGCGAACCGGGGGATCGGCACCATGAAGTTGCGGCGAGCATAACCGACCAGCCCTTCAACACTGCCTTTGTCGTTCCCCCTGCCGGGACGGCCGTAACGATCGCGGATCAGGTAATGCGACAGGAAGCCGCTGAACAGCCGGGCGCGCTGCCTCGTGCCGTCGGGCAGGATCTTCGAGACCAGGCAGCGGTCGTTATCGTAGACGATCGACAGCGGCACCGCGCCGAAAAACGCGAAGGCGTGCACGTGGCCGTCCATCCATGCCTCGGCAACGGCAGCGGGATAGGCGCGCACGTAGCAGGCGTCGCTGTGCGGTAGATCGAGCACGAAGAAATGCGCCTTCTGCACAACACCGCCGATCTCGACCATGGCCTCACCAAAATCTGCCTGGGCATGGCCGGGCGCATGCGCCAGCGGCACGAACATCTCCCGGCTGCGCTGCTCGCGCTGTCGGATGTAATCCTTGATGATCGTGTAGCCGCCGGTGAAACCGTGCTCTTCGCGAAGGCGGTCAAATACCCGCTTCGCCGTATGACGCTGCTTGCGCGGAACCTGACGGTCACCATCAAGCCATGCATCGATGATCGGAACGAACGCTTCCAGCTTGGGCCGCCGCACCGCCGCCGTCCGGCGGTAACCGGGGGGCTCCGAATACGACAGCATCTTGCGGACCGTGTCGCGCGATACGTTGAAATGCTTCGCCGCCTCACGCTGGCTCATGCCGCCCGCGCAAGCAAGACGCACCTTCAGGTAAAGATCCACGGTATATATCTCCACGCCCTCCCTGCTCGCGCAAAGAAGGCAAAGTGGACGACTTTTACGCCGCCCGCAGCAGCACTTCGCCGCCGCCACCGTGGTCTAATTTTGCACCGCCGTTCTCAACTGCGCAAGCTCCATGAGTGGAATCAACCGATCCATCGTGTGCGTGGCCGGATCGAGAAGATCTTCGGGTGTCGATCGGCGTCGAAGCGGGACCACACCACTACGATGCCTACTACATTGATTTATTGACATAAGCGACCTCGATGCCGGGGTCCTGATCTGCGCCTATGGGAACCCCGCCGAGTTCGTTATATTCGCGGTTTTTCAGCATTTTAGCAGAGAATAGGTGGGGTCCCGTTTCAATGCATATCTACATGCAAATCGACCGCCGATCTTGCTGCGACTGGGTGAAACGGGAATAGGAGCAGTGCAGCCATAACGGAGCAGAGAAATTGCCTGGAACCGACCACTACTCGCACCTTTCATAGCTTCGAAATAGCGTTTCGCCTTAATCCCCGAACGTTTCAGGGGTGCCATTCGCCAATGCATCCACAATCATGGCTGCCAAGGTTTCTTCTGCTCGACTGCGTACGCCGGCGTCCTTGGAAAGCAGGTCGCTGCGCACCCATTGTGGCGCACGCTCCACCATGCGCAATATTATCGCCTGTGTCTGATCGCCCATTTCATACGCCTATGACCGCATGGCGTGCTTGACGCAACAAGGCATTACTATTCAAACTAAAAGACATCCGCAAATCTGCGATCGCCTCGGCCCTTATCGCCGAAAGCTGCTGACCACAGGTTCCCACTCATTTTATCCAGTGCCCCCGCAAGGACCGCGTCTCTCGAAATATTATAGCCCATAAGAACGAATCGGTGGCCCTTGCGCGAGTTAGCTCGATGCCAAGCTGCGCCGTACAGAGGATAACATCCATAACGAGCATCACGCTGTGACCACTCCAACCGGTAGCCAGCTTTTTTGGCGCTTTCGAGACAGCCTGTCATGCTGAAATATATTGTCGCGATTTACGGCTTATCGGGCACAATCTATGATCTGCGTGAGGCAGCAACGACGTTTCCCAGTTTGCATTCCCCACTTTGTCTCGTGAGAGATACTGAGGCAAAGGTGACATTGGAGAAAATGGTATCGCTAGCTCTATATTGAAAATAATCTGATAAAATAATATATATTTAATTATAATAAAATAGGTAAATTCAATGTCAACTTGCGAACATGATCTCATTCCTCCCCATGTCCCCGAAGAAACGGCAATATCCCTTCGACTATTCGACCGGGTCACAATTTCGGAATGTCCGCAGGAAACCCTTATTCCTCAAATACATGATACTTTAGGTCCTATTACCTGGGTAACCAATATCTTCATGGCCCATCAAGGGGGCTGGCTGCTGACCCGCATGGAGGACATACAGGCAATTTTGCGGGATGGAGAGAATTTCACAAAGCGTGGAATGGGCAAATTTGCGCAATCCATTGGCGAAGATTGGCTGGTTATCCCGACCGAGACAGACCCTCCCGCTCACGGGCAGTATCGCGAAGCGCTCAATCCCTATTTCGCGCCCCAACGCATGGCCGCGATGCGCGACAATCTGCACGAGCGTGCCATCACGCTGATCAACAGTTTCAAGGATCGCGGCCATTGCGATTTCGTGCATGAATTTTCCGAAAAATTTCCGATTTATATCGTCCTCGATTTACTCGGCTTGCCTCAGGAAAGATTGAAAGAGTTCCTTCAATGGGAGAAGGAGATCCTGCACACCAAAACGCTGGAAGCTCGTGCGAACGGCGTGCGTAAGGTAAAGGCCTATCTTGAAGAACAAATCGCCGACTGGCGCGCTAATCCGCGCGATGATTATATCAGTCGCATTTTCGACTATGAGATAGACGGCCGAAAATGGAATGATGACGAAATTTTCGGCCATTGCTTCAACCTTTTTATTGGTGGGCTCGACACGGTCACCTCGATGCTCGGCAATATCTTCACCTTTCTTGCCCGTTATCCAGACCGGCAGAAGGAACTGCGTGAGAATCCAGGCAAGATCGTGCTCGCCGTCGAGGAGTTTTTCCGCGCCTTCGCGCCGGTCAGCGTTTTCCGGATCGCGGCGCGCGAAATGGAAATCCACGGGCAAAAGATCATGCCGGGCGATTATGTGGCGGTTTCTACGCCCGTCGCGGGACGCGATCCAAACTTCTACGACAATCCCAATGAAATCCGCTTCGATCGCCGTGGTCAGCATATTTCATTGGGCTATGGCATCCACAAATGCCTGGGCATGCACCTCGCACGGCTGGAGCTTCAAACCGCTCTTGAGGAATTTCTCAAGGCGATCCCGCCATTCCGTATCAAGGACGGCTTCGAGGTCGGCTATTTCGTCGGAAACATTCTTCATGTCCCCGATCTTCATCTTCAGTGGGACTGAAAGTGAGATAGCAATCATTAAAAATGAAATAAAACGATGCCGGCTTCATAGCCGGCAGCGTTTTTACATCAAACGAAAATTCTCTAAATTCGCGGCCGATTTTGGGAAAATCTAGCTCTCGCAGATTGCAAGCAGCGTCTTCTTGAGCAGCGTCTTGGTATGGCTGGTGATCGGCGATGCCGCATCGGCGCCCGCCGCCAGTTCTTCAGCCAGCGCGAGATCCTTTTCGCCGATGCCGGCCTGGCTGGCGAAGAAGGCGCGCCGGGCTGCATCCCCCGGATTATTGCGGAAATCGACAAAACCCGCCATTGGCGGGGTCAGATTGCCGTTGCGCTTCATCACGGTCAGCAGCTTGTCCATCGGCACACCCGAGGCCTCCGCCACATTGGCAACCTCGATACCCAGCATGATGCTGCACCAGGAAACGAGATTGTTGCAGATCTTGAGGGCCATTGCCGATCCGAGTGGACCGATATGCATCGTGTTCGTCGAAAAAGCGTTGAGCACCACCTGGACGCGAGCAGCGACGGATTCCTCGCCACCGGTCATGCAGAAGACAAAGGGACCGTCCTTGGTCATTTCGGTGCGTGTAACCGGAGCGTCGATGACGTCGATACCCAAGGGGGCAGCGCGTTCGGCGATGTGCTGGGCGGTTTTCGGCTTGATCGTGCTGTGGATGAGCAGGATCGCGCCCCGCTTCATCGCGGGCAGCAGTGCATCGACGCATTCCAGTACCTGCGTGTCGTCCCGCACGCAGATGCCGACGGCGTCGGCATCCACGCCGACCTCCGCCATGGAAGCGGCGAGCTTCGCGCGGCCCTCGAATTTCGCCAGTGCCTCGGGAAACACGTCGTAAACGGTTAGGTCGAGCGGCAGTTTGGCAAGTTCCCGCGCCTGATCGCCGCCCATGCTGCCGAGGCCGATGAAACCCATTTTCCTGATACTATCTGTCATGAAATATTCCTCAGGCCTTCTCCAAGTTCACGAATGAGGTAACCACTCCGAACGCCCTTCGTAAATCCCAAACGGGGCCTGCATGAATGCCAAACCATTGCGAGAGCGCCAAAGCAGGTCGCTCCGGGCCTAGCTTTTCGGTCCGAAACGAAAAGTCGCGCCGATGCCCCACGTAAAGGGATCGCCGATATAATCGATCGCGGTGCCCAATGTCGGCAACTGATCGGCGAAGGCACGGGTTACATATTTCTTTCCGCCGATATTGCGGCCGAAGATCGACAACTCAAGATTGGGATCTTCGATCTGCAAGGCGATACGCCCACTCAAAAGCCCATATCCCGGAATGCTATTGATCCGGTTGGCGATGGCAACCGCATCGCGATAGGCTTGCGGACGCCGCGGATCGGCGGTGAACAGACCGAAATTCTGTTTTCCGATATAGGCGTAGTTTGCGTAGATTGAGAGTTCGCCAAATGGGGTCGGCACCTTCTGCGTGGCCGATATGCCGAACTGCTTCTTGGGCATTTGCGGCAGAGCCTCGCCGCTGCGATCGACCGAACAGCGGACCGAACCTGCGGCGGTGCCGGTGACGCAATCCGACACGTTGGCGCCGGCGACGGGAACGAACTGCTGCTGTTCGACGAAAGTGCCGGAGACATATTTGCCGTCGAGCAGGGCGAGATTGCCGGAGAGCAGCATCCCTTCCCAGGGAACGGCGCTTATTTCAAGTTCGCCGCCATAGACACGCGCATCGCCCGAGTTGCGGAGAAATTGCGTGGTTGTACAGGCGAGCGCGCCCGGTGGGGTGATGCAGTCGGAAGCATTGCGCTGAACGTCCGACTGCCAAGAATGGAAAGCGGCGGCATTGATGCGCAACCGGTTATCCAATGTACTGAACTTGACGCCGAGTTCAACGTCCCTGACCTTCTCAGGCTTGAACGGCGGTGTCGCGGCCGAACCGTTGCGCATATTGAAGCCGCCAGCCTTGGATGCGGCGCTCGTCTTCACATAAGTAAACAGGCTGTCGGTGATTTCCACATCGATACCCGCCGTCCAAGCGGGGTAATTATATTTGACCGAACGCGGCAGGCTGCACGGCGTAACGAAGTCGGGATTCGAGACCAGTTCGGGCGCGCAGGTGTTGGCGGCAAGGTTCGTTCTGTTCATCAAAACAACCTCTCGCTTATCCCATGTCCAGCGGACGCCGCCGGTGAGACGGATCTTGTCGGTCAGACGGTAATAGCCCTGGCTGAACAGGCCGACCGAGACATTCTTCACTGTGCCGTAATTCAGGCCGAAACCGAAATTGGGTGCGGGGGCTGCGGGCGCGAACGACCCGAAGGTCTGCGATACGGACGATTCACGGCCGCTTTCCGTCGAATAATAGCCGCCGAGAATATAGCTGAAGCGGTCGCCCAATTCCCCGGAGAACTGAAGTTCCTGCGAATATTGATCGGACTTGTAGGCGCTTTCGGCCGCCAGAATCTGGGCAGGTGTGCCATCGAGTTCGTTCAGGCCGATCGCGTTGCTGTAGCGATAGGCAGAGATCGATTTCACAGTGACGGAACCGATTTCGCCATCGATCGTGAGATTGCCGCCATAAGCCTCCAGCCTGTTATAGGCGTTTCGGCCGCCTGCGGTCAGAAAACCGTAATTGGACCCGACTGGCGGATTGGTGCTGAACGGAATGCCATAGGCATCGTACCAACGGGCCTTGCTGTGCAGATAGGGCGCGAGAGGGGTTGCCGCATTGATCGCGCCGATCGCCGCGCTGGCGCCCGGGTTGACCGCCGCAAGGCCGACGAACTGGCCATGATCCTTGATGATGTTATAATCGCCGCTGAGCGTGGCGGTCCAGTTGCTGCCGGCGGGCGCCCAACGCAATTTGGCGCGGGCATAATGGCTGTTGCGGTCCTTGAGTTCGCTGTTCGAGGTCACATTCCGGGCATAGCCATCGTGATCCACGAAATCATAGACGAAGCGCGCCGCCAGTTCCTCGCCCATCAACGGCACGTTGAGAACCGCGTCGACATTGCGATAATCATAGTTGCCGCCCTGAATGCGGAACTGCCCTTCAAAATCACCCGTAGGATTAGCCGTGACGATGTTGAGCGCGCCGCCGGTGGTGTTGCGACCGAACAACGTGCCCTGAGGGCCTCGCAGAACCTCAACCCGTTGCAGGTCGATGAGATCGGCCGAACCCTGCGAGGGACGCGGAATATAGACGCCGTCGACATAGGTCGCGACGGAAGGATCGTTGGCAACGCCCGGATTCAATGCCGGCATGCCCCGGATGGAGATATAGACGAAGCCCGAACCGCCCGGCGCGCCGGTCGCGATCGACAGGCTGGGCGCGGTGCGCTGCAGACCTGCCACATCGCCGACCTGCGCCTGTTTGATCATTTCGGTCGACAGTGCGGTGACGGCGACCGGCGTGGTCTGGATATTTTCCTCGGTCCGCCTGGCGGTGACCACAATATCCTCAATCCCCACAGGTCCGGCCTGGTCCACCGCCATTGCCGGCGCACTGGCTGCGAAAAGAGCCGGCAAGCTCGCCAATGCAGTCGTCTGGAGCCATTTACCTGAAGCCATATCATCCCCTCCCTGGGCGCTGAATTCGGGCAGGGTGCTGTTTCACCTCATGCCCATGCGACAGAGCGCTAACATCAGGAAGGGACGCGGAGAACCAGCTTGAGCGCCATGTCATGCCAGCGATCAAACTAATGTCCTCTTCGCGATGCTTTGGAGACTTTTCGACCACTCGGCCATGAACGCGATGACGGTTTCGCGATGGGATGTCCGGATTGCGCGATATGATTGCGAGTCGACGTGCTGCGGACAAGGCCCCATAATATCCGCTCATGACCGGGGTCAATGACCAGCATGGAAGGCAAGCTCTGAACGCAGGCGCGACACACATGGATCGGTTACTGGCGCAGTCGCCTTTGCATGCTCCGCGTTCGAAGCTGCCGGTTTTATCATATCGTGCTTTGCGGCGCACACAGGCGTGAATGGAAAGGGACGGAAGGTGCAATGGCAGGCGGGCGACCTATGATGCAGTCAACGGGCACCATCCTCCCATGCCAGCCGCTCACCGTATCCTATTTCCATGTCGAGAACAGCATCATCGCAAACGGCATTCGTGCCGATATCCGGCATTTTGCGTGGGAACGCAGCTGTGACGCCAGGTTCGAGCCGAACAGTCACTATCTCGACTATTCGCTCGGCCCGCGCGCGCGCGAGGCGCGTCTGCTGCCCGACGGCAAGCGCCATGCGCCACCCTTTGGCGAGGTTTCCTACCTGCCAAAGGGGAGCCAGTTTGAAGCGCGCTGCGAACCCAGCGAATATCGCATATTCTGTTTGACCTTCGAAAGCCTGACAGCCGATCAGCTCTTTCAGAATGAGGCAATGCCTTCGTCATTGCCCCCCTGTTTCGACGTCAAGGCGCCGTGGGTCCGTCAAGGCCTCGCCCGCCTCGCCCAGGAAGTGCGCAATCCCGGTTTCGCGCCCGACATCATGGTCGAAACCATTGCATTGTCGCTGGTCATCGACCTGTGTCGCCACCTTCAGATCCCTCACAAATCCGATGACACCGCCGATCCACGAATGGCGGGCTGGCGCCTGCGCCGCCTTCAGGAGCGTATCGAGGCCGGACTGGCGGGGCCATTGTCGATCGTCGATCTGGCCGAAGAATGCGGCGTCAGTTCACGGCATCTGATGCGGACCTTCAAGAACACGGTCGGGAAGACCTTGGGCAATTACATTGCCGATGCGCGGATTGCGCAGGCCAAGCGAGAACTGGTTCAGGATGGCACCCTCATCAAGGTCGTCGCGGGCAATTGTGGTTTCCAGAGCGTCGCGGCCTTCAGTGCCGCCTTCCGCAAGGCGACCGGCCTCAGCCCCCGGGGTTTCCGGCAGGAGATGCTGCGCGGCTGACGCTGGAGCGGTTATCCGATGCAATCAGATAACCGCTCCAGAACCAATTTGACCGGTCAGACCTCATGCGCCCGCAGATCACAGTCCCGGGCCATGGGAATATTCAGTCCCATTGCAGGTGGAGATCCGGCACATGCAGAATATTGCCCACGAAATATGGCACTTTGAAGCCGTCCTTGATCCGGAATTCCGGCAAAGTCGTGACAAATTCCTCAACCGCGATTTGCAGTTCCAGCCGCGCCAGATGCATCCCCAGACATTTGTGAATACCGCTGCCCAGCGACATATGCGGCGCCTTACGGTCGAAGCGAATGGCCTGAGGATCATCATAGAAGGCCGGATCGCGACCGACCACGGGTGAGCTGAAGGCCACATAATCCCCAGGCATAATCTTCTGCCCCTGAATTTCGATGATCTTCGTCGCGATGCGGAAGGCCGTGACCGGCGCGAAGGCGCGGAGGAACTCTTCGACCGCGAGGACGATCAGCGACGGATCAGCGCGCAATTCATTCTGCTTGTCCGGGTGAGACGCCAGATAGTTGAAGATATTGCCGAGCAGCGACGTAACCGTGTCCAGTCCACCGATATACAGGTTGAAACAGTGCCCCAGCACCTCGTCATCATTCCACAGGCGGTCATCCACCTCAAAGGTCAGAACCTTGCTGATATAGTCATCGCGCGGCTGCTGGCGGCGGGCCTCAATCTCCTCCAGCAGATAGTCTTTCACACAGCGCACGGCATTGCCGCGGACTTCCCAGTCATTGGAGTGGAGCATTTCCTTTTCCCATTTGAGGAATTGCGCCATTCTTTCCTGTGGCAGTCCAAGCAGATCGAGGACGATGAAGATAGGGAATTTCTCCGAAAATTCCTCGATGAAATCGCACTGTCCCCGGCCCTTGAAGGCATCGATCAAGGTCCGCGCACGCTCACGCACCTGTTCCTTCATCGCGAACATCTTCTGCGGCGCGAAATGACTGTTCAGCGCCTTGCGGTAACCGGTATGAATGGGCGGGTCGGCTTCGGTCGGAATGACCAGCCAGTTCTCGCCGATATTCTGCGCCCATTTGCCCATGCCGTTCTTGGTGAAATTGTCGGCGTCGCGCAGCATCGCCTGCACGTCCTCGGCATTTTTGAGCAGCCAGCCGGGCTGGTCACCGGGAAAGATGTTGGTGACATAGGTGATCGGCGGCAGGTCCGCATGCATGGCCGGAATCAGCACCTCCTGCGGATTGTCGTAGATCACCTGCCGGGAAAAGAGCGGCAGAGCCATCGCCAGTTCGGGCGGCACATGATCCGGAAGGGGCTGTTGCGCAGGTTTGGTCATCATATTCTCCGAAGCAAAAAGAGATAATTTCCACCCTTGCCAAAGACAGGTGTGGTCCTGGTCATCCGATCGAGACTGGCGGCCATGCGGATGATCCGCACTGACAGGAGGCGATGCGCATGAGCGAGGCAGAGGTGCCGGATCTGGAACAGGCGATCCGCGACAATTACCGGCTGTGGAACGAGGGGAAGCGTGACGAACTCGACCGGCTTTTTCGGGCGCTCGGTCCCCAAGGCTTTACGATCGAATATGTCGGATCGCCTGCCGTCGACGGTAGCATCGCGATGGCGGAGATGTGGGCGGAATATGGCGGAAAATGCACGACCGAGCCGCTGGAGGTGATCGTCAACGGATCGGAGGGCGCGGCCTATGTAGCCAATCGCCTGCAAACCAAGGATGGCATTGTGACGCTGCCGAGCCTCGAAACCTACAAGGTCGCCGATGGCCGGCTGACGATCCGCTATTTTCATCGGACCGCTCATTAACCCCCTAAGAACCGAAGTGCAGGCGTTGGACACAGCTTAGTCCTTCGCCTGCATGAAGGCCAGCAAATCGGCATAATGGGGCTGGTGGACAAGGCCGCCGCCAGAAATGGATATATTCTCGCCCGTGATGTAGCGCGCCTCGTCCGAAGCAAGAAAGGCGACCAGCGCGGCGATATCATCGGGCGTGCCGAATTCCGGTGTCAATATATGCCGCTGAATGATCTCCTTCAGGCCCGGCACGGTTTTTTCGAGGGCTTCGGTCAGCACCACGCCCGGCGCGATGCTGTTGCAGCGGATATTTTGCCGCCCATGCTGGGTCGCCACATATTTGGTGAGGCCGATGATCGCCGCCTTGGACGAGCCATAGGCAATGCGCGCAAGATCCCCGGCGGTGCCTGAATTGGACGCTGTATTGATGATCGAACCGCCGCCACCGGCAACCATATGCGGGATCGCATATTTGCATCCCAGCAAATAGCCGGTGAGATTGACGTCGAGAATCTCGCGCCAGATCCCGATCGGAATGTCGACGGCGGTGGTATCCTGCGGACTTTTGTCAGGATCGGTCATCGCCGCATTATTGTGTAATATGTCGAGCCTGCCGAAATGGTCGACGGCGCGATCAACCATCACCTTTACCGACTGCGGATCGGCGGCATCGAACTGGACCGCCAGCGCCTTGTCCCCCAACGGGGCGGCCGCGCGGACGGCCGCCTCCTCGAACAGATCGGCGATCACGACGCGAGCCCCCTCCGCAACGAGGCGCCGCGCGACAGCGGCACCGATACCACCGCCGCCTCCGGTGACGATCGCCACCCTGTCTACCAACCTCATCATCTTTCAAAATTCCCCGGTCATGGGCTGGCGGGAGAAGGCCGTATCGACCACATATTCTCCCGCCATCCGCTTTATCCGATCAGAATTTAAACGTCGTTTCCACGCCATAGGTGGCCGGCTGGCCAACATAGGCGGCCGTGATGCCCAATGTCCGATAGAGATCGGGGAAGCGCCGCAACAGATACTTCTTGTTCGTGATGTTGCGACCATAGACGGCGATTTCAACATTGGGATTTTCAAGCTGGAAGGCGATACGGCCGTTGAAAATGCCATAGCCGGGCACACGGCCAAAGCGGTTTTCCGTGTCATAGGCGGCCTTGGTCGCAGCCGACGCCTGGTCCGCCGCCCTGACGGCATCGAAATGCTGAGCACCGACATAGGAATAGGCGCCGGTGACAGCAAGCGTGCCCCCTCCCAACGGAATTTTCTGCGTGGCGCTGATATTGAGCTGCTTCTTGGGCAATTGTAGCAGCGGCAAACCACTCAGGTCGACGACGCAGCCATTGACGACCCCAGCGCCGTTCGTGCAGCCACTACCGGCCACCACCTGAATCTCACTGAAGCTGCCCTTCACATATTTACCGTTTTGCAGCGAACCGTTGACGCTGAGCGTCATGCCTTCCCACGGCACAGCCGTGATTTCATTTTCCATACCCCATATACGGACCTTGCCGTTGTTCTGAATATATTGGGTGACGCCGATGCCGGTGACGAAGCTATTGACGATCGCCTGATTGTCGTCCTTCCACGTGTGGAAGACCGCGGTGTTGAAGCGCAGACGGCGGTCGAAAAGATCGACCTTCAAGCCTGCTTCGACGTCTTTCACCTTTTCGGGGGCGAAGGCGGGCAGACCCCCTGCCCGCAGGTTCCAGCCACCGGCCTTGGCCGCGCCACGGGTCGCGAGATAGAGGAAGAGATTGTCGCTGGCCTGCCAGTCAAGACCCAGATTCCAGGCCGGATAATTGAATTTGGCATTCTGCACCTGATTACAGGTGGTGGCCGTAACCGGTTCCGTCGGAGTCACCGTACAGTTGATGCCCGTCGGCGTTCCCGCCACGGCGACATTATAGGGTCGGCCATATATCTGCGCATTATGCAGCACGCTGTCGCGGGTGTCCCAGGTATAGCGGAAACCGCCCACCGCGCGCAGCTTTGGCGTCAATTCATAATAGGCCTGGGCAAACAGGCCGAAAGTCTTGTTGGTGACATCGGCGTTCGAATCACGGATCAGTCCACCAAAAATCTGCGACCGACTGAATTCATAGCCGCTCTCCTTGCCCGCATAGGCGCCCGTGATGAAGCTGAGGCTGTCGGTGATATTCCCGGAAATCTGAAATTCCTGAGAAACATAATAGGAACCAGACCCCGCGAAGGTCGCCAGCAACGGGGCGGCGGTGCCATCCGTGTCGTTCTGACCATAATTCATCGAGTGGCGATAGCCGGTGATGGACTTGAAGTTCAGGCCGCCCAATTCGACATTCAAAGTACCGGAAAAGCCATATACTTCGAGCGTATTAAATGGCCGCACGCCATAAAGTGCCTGCGCTTGCGGAGTCAGCGTACCGATGGTGGCCGGGATCGACGTGCCGGTCGTTGTATTACCCCACCAGTTATCCTTGGTCAGGAGGCCCGCAGTAAGTCCCGGCTGGAAGGCGGCTGGAACAATCGCCGGATTGAAGGCCCAGAGCGCGATCTGCTGACCATGGTTGGACTGGCGGTTCCAGTCGCCCGACAGGGTCAGATCCCAGCCATTGCCCTCATATTTGAGCTTGCCGCGAACGAACTTGCTGTTGTTGTCGGAAAAGTCGCGCTTGGTGAGAAGATTGTCGCCATAACCGTCCCGATCGTTGATCGCCCCGCTCAGACGGATCGCCAGGCCTTCCGCAAGCGGCACGTTGATATTGGCCTGCGCGCCCAGCGTACTGTAATTGCCAAATTCTGCCTTGAACGCACCGCTGAGTTGATCATTCGGGTCGTTGGTAACGATGTTGATGGCACCGCCAGTCGTGTTACGGCCGAACAAGGTACCCTGCGGTCCGCGCAGCACTTCCAGCCGCTTGACGTCCTGAATATCGGTCATGCCCGTCGATGGACGGGGAATGTAGATACCGTCGATATAGGTGGCGACGGCGGGATCGTTAGCGAGGATCGGCTGGAGATTGCCCTGACCGCGAATGGCGACGAAGACGATACCGTCGCCGCCTGCCGAACCACGACCGATGACAAGGCCCGGCGCGGTGCGCTGAAGATCGACGACATTTTCGACCTTGGCGGTCGTCAGCGCTTCGGGCGTAAGCGCAGTAACGGCGATAGGCGTGGTCTGAAGACTTTCCTCGGTACGGCGCGCGGTGACCACGATATCCTGAATGCCTTCGCTGGCACCCGATTGCGGCTGCTGCGCATAGGCAGGCTGTGCCATTGCAGCAATCAGCGCGCCTGTGGCGATCGCACCTAAAGTAGCGGTCTTGCTCATTTTTCCCTCCCCATCATTTTATCCAACTTCGATTTGTAAACGCAGAATGCGTCTAGCTTGGCGATACTATGCTCCATAGTGGCATGCTCCCGATTGACTGTGCGGCGACAGAATTTGGCCGCCGATCGATAGTTTCCTGTTTGCCGGGTCAATGGACCTGCGGCGGCTGGCAGCGGAAATCCTTGGGCGTCTGGCCCGTCGCGACGCGAAAGGCAGCGGAAAAGGCCGAGGTGCTGTTAAAGCCGCACCGCCAGCTGATTTCCTTGATCCGCGCACCGTCGTTCCGCAGCAATTCCTTTGCCAAAGCGATGCGGCTGCGCGCGACAAACTCGCCCAGGCTGACGCCCGTTCCATCCTTGAACACGCGGGCGACATGGCGCACGCTCATGTTGCAGTCGCGCGCAATATCCGCGACGCCAAGGGGCGCGGACAGATTGTCCATCACATAGTCGATGATATTGCGCACCTGCCGCGCACCGCGCGAAGTCGCGCTGCCCAGTTCCCGTGGACACATATGCCGGACCAGTTCCACCGCCAGCCCCATGAGCATCGATTCGACAAGAGTCTGGCTCGCAAAGCCGGGTGCCCGCAATTCCGCGGCCAATCCCGCAAAAAGGCGGCGCATGGAAATATTCTGGACATCGCCGCAGGGCTCCACCCTCTTCAGCGGCTGCTCGCCGTCGAACAGTTCTTCCAGAAATTCTTCCCCCAGCGCGACACACACAAGATGCCGTTCCTGCAGCGCGGGTTCACCGACATATTGGCGATGCGGCGGCATGTAGAGAATGTCACCCGATGCGACACGCCGATCCGGCCGGCCCATGCTGACCATGCTGCGTCGCGGCTGACCGTCGAGCGAATAATCCAGATAATGCTTTTCAGGGCTGAATATGCCGCTGCTGGGCAAAACCCAATCGAAATGACGCAAATCCACACGGGCATCGCGAACGGTCGCCACCGCTTCGATGTAGAAATTCTTGACCCCGAACCTGTCCTGGCCGGTCCAATCGCTCTCCGGACGAAACATCGCTACCTCTGCCTGTTTCTCTTCTCTCCCTGCATCAGATAGGCGCAGCATCCACTTTTACTTCTATCTTCGGATAGGTGGTCAAGACACCAGGGGGAGGCACATCCATAAGCCGTACTCGATACAATCTGGCCGAGGGCGGCATGGGGAACATATGCCATGCGTTTCTCACGCACTCAGCCTGATATCCAAAAACAGGAGGCGCTCAATGTCCATCGCACCGCTCTTGCAGCAGCGGACGCCATGAGAGCGCTGTCGGAAAAACCCGCCGCCGTCAGCCATTATCCTTGGTATGTGCTGGGCATATTGACGCTGGCGCAGACCTGCCATGGCATCGATCGTGCCATCATCGGGCTGGTGCTGGCGCCGGTCGGGCATGAATTTGCCCTGTCGGACGGGCAACTCGGAATATTGGCGGGCTTTGCCTATGGCATATTTTTCGCCCTCGCCGCCCTGCCCTTCGGCGTAGCGGTCGACAACTGGAACCGTCGCAACCTGATGGCTGCGGCACTCACGCTGTGGAGCGGCGCGACCGCACTGTGCAGCCTGGCGACCGGATTCTGGACATTGCTTATAGGCCGTGCCGCGGTAGGGACGGCCGAAGCGGGCGGTTCACCGACCGGCATGTCGTTGCTGAGCGACTATTTCGGGGAGGACCGACGCGCAACCGCCATCGGCATCTGGTATCTGAGTTCAGGTATCGGCCTTGCCATCGCCTTCATCGTGGGCGGCGCGATCGTGCAGAGCGCCGGATGGCGCTGGGCATTTGTGGCCGCCGGCGTGCCGGGACTGGTGCTGGCGCCCCTGCTGCTGCTCACCGTCAGGGAACCGTTGCGCGGCGCGCATGACGGGCCGGCCCCGCTGCAAGGAGAGACGCTGAGGCTGGTGCAGCGTATCCGCCTGCTCGCGGCTCGTCCAGGACTGCTTTACTGCATCTTCGCCATCGTCCTGATCGCGGCGGGGATTTACGGCATGAGCACATGGCTCACCACTTTCCTGATCCGGGTCCACGGCATGCCCATTGCGCGGGCGGGTCTACTCATCGCCATTGCCTATGGCGGCCTCGGTTCCCTGGGCGGATTTCTCGCGGGCTGGGTGATCGACCTCATCAACCGGCGCCGTGGCGGCTTCGATCCGGCGCGCACATCCCTGTTCGGCGCGGTGATCCCCCTGCTGACGGCAGTGACCGGCGTCGGCACCGTGCTGTTCCGAGACCTTGATCTGATGCTGGCGCTGCTGATGGCCTGCGGTTTCCTCAGCGCTTCCTATAACGGGCCGATCTACGCCGTCATCGTGACGATCGCCGGGCCGCGCCTGCGGGGCCTTGCGGTATCTCTGGTACAATTGGGGGCGAACCTGATCGGCGTGGGCGCCGGCACCTATCTGATCGGCGCCGTCAGCGATTATATCGGTGGTACAGCGGGTGTCGCCTGGGGGATCGGCACCGCCATGCTGTTCACCTTTGCCGGGGGATTATTGTTGCTGCTGGCGTCGCGCGCGATCCGCCGTGCCCAAAATAGCGGCGAAGCATAAGAAAAGGGCGGCCTGGTTCTTCGACCAGACCGCCCTTTGTCATGCACGCCCAGTCATTTGGACGCGGCGTTGCGCTCCTTGCGCCGTGCCTTGGCGGCTTCGATCCCCCGGAACACGGTGGTCGTGTTGCCCGCCCCGGCATAGAACAGTATGAAGAGCGGCAGGAAATCCAACTCCTCATCGGTGAATTCATCATTGATAAGAGCGCCGTTCATCTGGATCTCAACCAGATCGGCGCGTCCCAGCATTGCGGTCGCGCCCAGAACCAGCAGTCGCTTCTCCCGCATCGAGAAGATATCGCTCGCCCACAGATTGGCGAACTGGTTTCCGACGATTTCCTGATTGAAGGAAGAGTCCCGATACGGACGGGTCATCTCCGACGATCCTGGTCCATAGACCTTGTCGAACACTTCAAGGCCCTTCTGCCACTGCGCTTCGTCGATACTCATGCCTTTTCTCCCATTACATTTTCAAGGCCGACGACCGCCTGATCGGTCCGGCGTGTCAGTTCAACCAAGGGCAACGCGATGCCATAGCTGCGCGCCAGATCGATGGCCGCATCCAGATCCTTGACCATCAGCCCGCGCGTATATTCGCGCACCGCCGCTTCCTGCTCGCTGGACGACGGATCGTCGCGTACCGCCAGCATCAACGGTCCGCCCACGCTGTCCGAACTGGCGTCGATCACTTGCGCAAGTTGGCGGACATCCACCCCGGCATTGCGACACAATACGGACGCTTCATAGCCGGCGCGCAGGCAGCCAAAGACGATGACGTTGCGGGCGATCTTCGCCGCCATGCCCGCGCCGGGGCCACCCATATGCGCCACCAGCTTGGCAAATCCGTCCAGCACCGGGCGCACATTCGCAATGGTCTCATCCGTGCCGCCGACCAGGCAGACGAGGCCATGTTCGCGGGATTTGGGGCCACCGGTCACGCCGCAATCGACCAGTTCCACGCCTGCCTCGTCGGTCAGGGCGCGAATGGCGTCCAAGTCCTCGATCGAGACGGTCGCCACCAACACCACGACCATGCCCGGCCGCGCGCACGACAGGACACCGTCGGGGCCTGACAGCACCTCGATCGTCTGTTTTGCGTTGACGACGGCGATAATCACAACATCAGCCTGCGCGGCCAGTTCCGCCGGACTGGCGACGACGGGCGGCACCCCTTCCAGCGTGTCGGCTGCATCGGCACGAATATCATAGACCGCCGCCAATTGATTCGTCCGCGCGAGGCATATGGCGACACCCGCGCCGATCTGCCCCAAGCCGATAACCCCTGCTCTTCCCATCCTCATCATCCTTTCCGCCGCCTGCACGCGGTCCTGTAATCGACAGGCCGGAAAGGTGGCATAGCCAAGACCGACGCGTCATCCCGTTCAGGGCTGCATGGCCGAACCTCGACAGCTTTCCCGTCCTTCACGACGCATTTGCCTCCAGCGGCAGATTTTTCGCGGCGAGAAGATAGTGGAGAACCGCGATCAAAAGCACGGATGCGGATAGCTGCATGCTCAGTTGCAGACCGCTTGCCGCAGCCGAGAGACAGGCCGCCGGCGGTGGCACCCTCCCCGCAGCAAGCCCCGAAGCGAGACAGTCGGCGGCATAATTCCCATCGTAGAGAAACACGGCCAAACGATCGCTGAGATAGCCCAATACCACCGATCCCAGTCCTAGGTCGCGTTGACAAAGTGAGGCAGCCATTTGCGGATGGCTGCAAGGTTCAGGAAGCTGGCGAAAGATAAGGCGGTTTTATCATATCGGGTGGCGATACGGCGGAACTGCTTGAGATGGCCGAACATGCGTTCGATACGGTTTCGGTCACGATAGCGCCGGAAGTCGCAGGGGATGGGCTCTCGACGATTGGCCTTGGGCGGGATGATCGGCAGGATGCCCTGCATCAGCAGATTTTCGCGGACAGCGTCGCCGTCATAGCCTTTGTCGGCGAGCAGGGCCTTTGGCTTGGCGACAGGGATCGCCATCAGGGCATCGACAGCGCCATAATCGGAGGCTTCTCCGCCGGTCAGGATGAAGCCGAGAGGGCGTCCTTGATTGTCACATCGGGCGTGGACTTTGCACGTAAAGCCGCCGCGTGATCGACCAAAAGCCTGCGCACAAGCCCCCCTTTTCCGCCCACTGCCGAAACATGGCCGCGAACTATGGTGCTGTCGATCATGTGTTGCCAGTCGTCGGTCAGCCCCAAATCCACCAATGTCGCCAGGATGGCATCCCATACGCCCTGTTCGGCCCAGCGCCGAAACCGCACATAAACCGAGTTCCACAGACCGTACCGCTCATGCATGTCGCGCCATGGGCAGCCGACCCGCAACACATGCAGCATGCCGTTGAGAAAGCGCCGGTTGTCATGAGCAGGCCGCGATTTACGGCCTCGCTCCGACGGCAATAGCCCCGCGATTACATCCCATTCCTCGTCCGTCAGATCACCCCGAGCCATTGCCACTCCCTGCAAAGAGAAGCTCTGAATCAGAAATCAGGTCGTTTGGGAATCCACTTTGTCAACGGCACCTAGCCTTGCAAAGAGGATAAAGGCCGGGCATTGGGTGGCGTCACCGCGCAATGGACGCCACGCTGGTTTACGTCGCGATTGATCTGAAAATGCGACAGGAACAGCATGAATCGCAACCACGCTTCATCGGAGCGGTCCTCTGACATGCAGGCCGACATCGCCGATAAACGGCAAAGCAGCCCCCCCCCAAGCAAGCCACCCGCCGATTGAAACGGTAGATGTCGCGGATATTCCGGGTAGTGGCCAGTTGTACCTGCTTAAATGCGGCAAGGAATTTTCCATCCAATTCGGCAACGACGAGTTGATGGGAAGTCAGGACCATGTCTCGGAAATGGCGCTGGCCACCCTGACGAGCGAGCGTCTGGCCAAGAAAGACGGCCATGTGCTTGCAGGTGGGCTTGGCATGGGCTTCACCCTGGACGCAGTCCTTGCCTCCTGGGCTTCCGATGCCTTCGTGACTGTCGCGGAACTGGTCCCCCAGATCATCGTCTGGGCCAAGGGGCCGTTGGCGCATTTGTTCAAGGAAAACCTCATGGACCCTCGCCTCAGCCTTCACTTACGCGACGTCCACAATATCATCGCGGAAACATCGGAGCACTTCGACGCTATCCTGCTGGATGTCGATAACGGGCCGGACGGATTCATCACGCCCTTGAACGACCGGCTCTATTCCCATGCCGGTATTGCCGCTGCTTACGCCGCATTGCGGCCGGGCGGGCTCCTGTCCGTCTGGTCGTCCTATACGGACGATTGCTTTGCAGGAAGGCTTGAGGCGTCAGGTTTCAAAGTCGATGAAATCATCCTGCCAGCCTATATCGGCAGTACGGAGCGGTGGCATAATATCTGGTTCGCGGCCAAGCCAGATAAGCCCGCCCATCTATCGAATATGCAGTGACCCCTCCTCCTCCCGGCGCAAAACGGAAATGATCTTGGCATAGGCCCTTGCCTGCTCTTCATGCTTCCTCTTCTCGTCAGGACAGGTGGCGAGATCGGCATGGTTCAGTTCCGCCTGCCGGCGGCGGTCGAGATAATCGAAGCGGTCCATGCCTATTTCCGATTGAGCGAGGGAGCCCATTGTCGAGCCATGTGAGACGCGGAACGCGTTACGGCGCCCTCTATCAGCTTGTCCTTCATCAATATGCGGAAGGCGTCGGCATCCCGGGGATCGAGCATCACGACCCTCGCCCCACCGGAAACAAGAGCCTCCACAGCGGATATCCGGAATGCGTGCTTCGCGCAGGCCGCCTCGATGACATCCGTGGTGGCCCAGACATTGACGACCCTGCTCATGCCGCACCGCCTTCCACGTTGAATGGGAAAGGGTTGAAGGACATCGAGCCATCGGGCCGTGAGGAGCGGTAGGGATGGGGATGACGGCGGATGCGCGCTGCATAGCCCTGCGCAAGCCGTTGATGGGCGCGACGTGCGACGGGGCAGTGCGCGAACCGAGCGCGCAGCAATTCCTCCTGCTCACATTTCAACAGATAATTCAGGTCTTCCATGACGAAGCTCCTCGGCTGGCAAGCGGGAGCACGACGGTCTCTCTGTCACGGCGAATGCTTGCGGCAAATTTCGCGCAATAATGGCTAAATAGCATGGAATATCCTTCCCGTCTCGCGGTAAAGACGCATGGATTTTATAAACTTCTGTTCGGGTCGGGTAAGGGCTGCTACGAAAGATTATCGGGTTTTTCGTCCGCGCGATCCGACAGAGAGACCATCGTGCTCCCGCGCATGAGGGAGTACGGCATGCAGGAAGGAGATCTCTCTTTTCAGGCAGCACTGATCGCATCGGTCGTCGTGTTGATTTTTCTTGGCTGGCGCATCTTCGGACGCGGCGGCTGAAACCTGAATATTATGCCGCCGCATGTGCGTCGGTTGTTCCAGACTATGATCGAAGGCCTATGACGATCCAGCCTCAATCCCCCCAATCGCTCTCCAGGATTCAACAGAACTGGCTTGCCGCCAATGAGCGGCGACTGCTCAACTGGCTGTGTCACCGGATGCCGTCCTGGATAACGCCGGATCGCCTGACGGCGACTGGCATGGTGGGCGCGATCATGATTTTTGCGGGATATGTCGCCAGCAACATCGCCTCATCCTGGCTGCTGCTCGCCATTGCGGGCTATGCCGTGCAATGGTTCGGTGACTCCATGGACGGCAGTCTGGCGCGATACCGTCATATCGAGCGCCCGTCCTACGGCTATTTCATCGATCATAGCTGCGACGGATTGGCGACGCTGCTCATCCTGGCTGGGATCGGCCTCAGCCCGTTCGTCACGATGGACGTCGCCCTGATCGCACTCGCGGGCTATCTGTTGCTGTCGATCCATGCCTTTCTGTCGGCGCGGGTGTTGGGCGAATTGAAGCTGTCCTATCTTTCTGCCGGACCGACCGAACTCAGGTTTATGCTGATCGGAATGACCATCATGATGATGGCGCTGGGGACAGCGCCCGGACTCTTCGGGCACTGGTCGGGCTTCGATATATTCGTGGGGACGGTCGGATCGATCCTGATCGTCCTCTTCATCGGCCAGACGCTGGTCACAGGCAGAAGGCTCGCCCTCGCGGAAACGGAGCGCCGCATCTAAAAGTGAAAGACAGGGGCATCATAGCCCTTATCGCCATGGGACCGCATATTTGCTGGGAGACCGCCATGACCGCCCGCCTTGCCCATTTCTCCATTGAAGCCGAGGACGAAAACTATCGCCTGAGACTGGTCCTGGGCGACAGTACAATCCTCGACATAGGCGCATCCTTCGACCAGCTTGATCGACTGGGTGAAGAGATAGACCGGCGCCTCGACACCGATCAGGATTTACTGCCACCCGAACTCTAGAGCGCGCTGCGTTAAATCCGACGTGGGTTACGCGCTCTAAGTTTTGGTTGTTGCATCGTTTAGGCTCCCACTTTTCCGCACCATCCTCTAAAAAGGCCTGCGGTGGAAGATGTCAGGCGTCGGTCCGCTCTTCCAGGCGCTGCTCCACAGTGCGCAGGCCTTCGAAGCTCTCTATGGCCAGGTCTAGCGGCCTTCCGCCCAATTTCTCGTCATTCCCGTTGAGAAACGCGATGGCGTCCTGTGCACCTAGCCGGGCGATGGCCAATTGGGAAATACGGCCTTGCCGCGCCGCCTGTTCCGGAGAAAGGCGGGGCCCATTGAAATGTCTGCCTGATTGTCTAGCCAATGCGCCGCTCCTGATAGGCCATTTTGTCGGTTGCCTGTTGTTTTCGGTCGGCCTCGCCCTTCAGGACCCGGTCGGCCATAGCCTGCCATGCCGCCTTTGCGCGCAAGCAACGGTCGCGCACATTGGCCAGATCGGTCTCCCCCGCCTCGCGGTCGCATTGGGCGACACGCGCCAGGTAGAAATCGCTGGTGACGGACATGGGCAGTCTCCCGGATGTAATCGAACCGCGGCGTTTCAGCCGACCATTTCGGCCACGATGCGGCGCAAATCCGGAACCGAAAGAACGCCTGCGGGCACAGGCCGATGTTCCGGACGGCGCATCTTGCGAAAAGCGGAAGGGCCATTGGAAAGGCCGGAGATATTCGGAAATTTGAAATTCATGATGATCCTGATGAGCGCGTATGGGCGCACAATGATTAAAGGTGGCGCGCATATTCGGCGCTGCCTATGCCCGCCGCGACAGGGGCGGGCCTGGTGTGTGTGGACGGCTTCACTCATCCAGCGCACGAAAATGCCGGACAGAATCCGGCTCGAAGGCAGGAGGCACAGCATAGCCCCCTCAAACCCTTGAACATTCCCCGCACTCTTGCCAGCCGTATCGACAGGAAAGCGGGGAATGCCACCCCGGCATCGACATAGACCATGCCAGGAAACGCTGGTTCCACGCGGACGATCCGCCTGGCCGTCCTGTCAGACGCTTGCGAGATTGATGGCTGACTGTTTGCCGCGACGATCGGTCTCGACCTCGTAGCTCAGCCGCTGATCCTTCTGCAGCGTCGCCATGCCCGCGCGTTCGACGGCGGAAATGTGCACGAAACTGTCGCCGCCGCCGTCTTCCGGCGCAATGAAGCCATAGCCTTTGTCGGCGTTGAAGAATTTTACGATGCCGATGGGCATGGGGATGTTTCCTTTCACGAAAACAGGATACCCGCCCGCAAAAGCACGAGCGGAGCCGATAGCGCGAGAAGGGAAGGAGCACCCAAAGGGGCAAATTCCGTCGCAGGCGACGTTTAGCGCGCCTCATATGGCAGTTGACAGGGCAAAAGTCAATCCGCCCTCACCTGATGCGTTCGAAAGCCTTTAATTCTCGGGCTAAGCCATAACAAAATTAACGCGAGACAATATGAATGAAGTCCATCCCGATCAATGGACGGCACAGAAACAGGCTCAGTGAATTGATCGTCAGCCTAGTTATTGTGTCAGACCATCCAACGCTTCGTTAAGCTGGAGAACTTCCTCTGCTGAAAGATCAAAGCCGCTTTCCAGTTTTTCCTTTGCCATGTGCAAAAGATAGGCAAGGCGTTCGAGTTTCATGAGGGAGCCAGCATCATCCGACTCCAACTGCCGGGTCGCCCCGATCAACATATGGGCGGGGTCGAGGCCTTTTCCAGTAGGACCCATCATACACTCCCACTTGATGAGGGAGCGCATATGTCTCTCAGTCGCTTGCAATATACAGCGATGCCTTGATCCTAACATGGCGGCGATGGCACTTCTATATCGGCTATCGTTTCAACCCTCGCCTATTTGCCTGACCCGTGCACCCCCGGCAGTGCGGCGCAGGGCATCGATGGCATTCCGGCAGTCACTTGCATTGGTGTAGCTGCCGCTGGCGGCTTGGACATGGCCATCGGCCGTGCAGAAACGCCACCGCCAATCCTCAGGCCCGGCACGGCTGGCCAGCATATGGGCGGGCATGACCCGATAAATTTCGAAATAGGGTTCAGCGCGATCGTTGGAAACCCATAAGGGTATGGAACGCCAGGGAACCGATCCCAACAGACCAGCGTCATTCCGGGCCGATGAGGCATAGTCCGGCTGCGATTGTCGGTTGGCCATATCCCGTTCGACAGGCTTCCCGGCGAGAATCCCAAAAGCTTCAAAAAACGGATGGTCCAGAGAACCGGACATTGTCATCCTCCAGCTATGCAAGCGGGAGCGCATAAGTCTCTCTGTCACAGGAAGCTTGCGGCGGAAAATCGCGTGATCCCGTTCCATAGCACATCCTGCCATGAACCGCGCATCGATTCGCGATGCGTGCGGATCAAAGGCTGGCTTCATGCCTACCGTTCCTATACTGTCCATGGATCGGTAGCGCGTTCCCGCAGGCTTCGACCGGCTGAGAGACCGGATTGTGCTCCCGCTTGCTGACGGGATAATGAAAATGGCCGAACCTCTTTCCCATCGAAACATTGTACGCAGTTGGCACGAGTGGGAGATCGACGGGCGCGAACGGCGTCTCATCCTGGTGATTGAAACCGATGTCGAGATGCGACCGGAAGCTGAGGATTATGACGCGATCCTGATGGAAGAGGTACGAACGGCGGCGGTTGCACTGTTACGCGCCACCCCCAGTGCAATCGACCGCATTCGGATCGTTCCGGTGCGCTATTGATCACGCTGGCCGCGCCACGGCTTCCATCCTCGACGATCAAATCGCCAATTTGGCAAATATCGACATGCGACAGGGACGTTCGGTTATGGTAGATACTTCTATCACTGCTTCATCCCCGAAGGCGTAGAGTGACTGAGAGACATTGCGCTCCCGCCTATGAAAGGAGGAGCGTCATGCATATCACTGGTGCCGGGTTAAGCCTCATTCAAGCGTGGGTTGTTGCCGAAGGTCGATTTTCTCCCACGAGTCTGCCGCTTATTGAATTGCAGGACCGCGTGTTCCTTGCCTTGGGAGGCGTTCAAAGGAAACTTGTCGAAGGGCGTCGTCTTACCAGGGCGGACAAGCGCATCCTGGAAAGCTCCATGAAGGCGTGGGGACAAGCGTGGGATTGGGGGACCGCGCATCCTGTCGGTGACTGTCATGAATGACCTGTGGTCTTGGTTTCGAGACTTCGCACCAGTCATCGTGGGCGTTGTGCTCCTGCTCGGTCTCATATTCAGGTACAGAAGGAAGAATATTGCCCAGCAATTAACGCTAGAAAATAGGAAAATCGATTTGCAGACAGATCCAATGTCTTCCGCTGAAATATCTCCCATCGATCTCGATGAAACACATAGAAATAATTTTCCAAAGAAAGATAACATTGAGCATAATGATTTAATGAAAAGATATGAAATCAAACATGTTATTGTTGATCAGTATGAATATGGCCGATTCCGATATTCAAATCTTGATGATGCCGTTGCGCAAGCTCGGCGGGATGATAAAATCTCTTGAGCGATGTTGAGAATGTCAGCTCGACTTGGTGATACTTCCAGAACCTGCCAGGTCGCAAATCGCCAGCTTTGGGTGTCCAAGATGAAAAACAGTCTGTCCGCGCCTGGGGGCAGGCATTCATCGCCTGAACAATGGCAAAGAGTCGACGGCAACGATACCGATAACGAGGAATTCATGCCATCGTACTGAACCGCCCCGGCATTGCCGGAGACCCCAACTCCTGAGAGGAAGGGTCAATGAGCAAGACGACGAACAAATTTGCGCCCGAGGTTCGAGAGCGGGCCGTGAGGATGGTTTTCGATCACGAGAAGGAACATCCGTCTCGCTGGGCGGCGATGATTTCTATCGCCGAGAAGATCGGGTGCTCGGCGCACACGCTGAACGAGTGGGTAAAGAAGGCGGAGGTGGACAGCGGCAAGCGCGCTGGCGTGCCTACCGAGATGGCTGATCGCCTGAAGGCGCTGGAGCGCGAGAACCGCGAGTTGCGCCAGGCCAACGAGATCCTGCGAAAGGCATCGGCGTATTTTGCCCAGGCGGAGCTCGACCGCCCGTTCAAGCGATGACCGCGTTTATTGACGCACATCGCGCGGAATATGGGGTCGAGCCGATCTGCCGGGTTCTGCCGATCGCCCCTTCCACTTACCATGAGCGTGTCGCGCAGCGACGCGATCCTTCGCGATTGTCGGCGCGTGCCCAGCGCGATCAGGCGTTGAAGCCTGAGCTATTGCGCGTGTTTGCCGAGAACTTCGGCGTCTACGGCGTGCGCAAGGTTTGGCGGCAGATGAACCGCGAAGGCTTCGACATCGCGCGATGCACGGTGGAACGGCTGATGCGCGATCTGGGTCTGCAAGGTGTGATCCGAGGCAAGCCGGTACGCACGACGATCAGTGACAAGGGGGCTCCTTGCCCGCTCGATCAGGTCAACCGGCAGTTCTACGCCCCGGCGCCCAACATGCTGTGGGTCTCGGACTTTACCTACGTCGCGACCTGGGCGGGGTTCGTCTATGTGGCGTTCGTGATCGACGTTTTCGCCCGCTATATCGTGGGCTGGCGCGCCAGCAGGACAGCGCATGCCGGCTTTGTTCTGGATGCCTTGGAACAGGCCATTCACGACCGCAGGCCGGTCCATCGTGGCGGCCTCATTCATCACAGCGACCGCGGATCCCAATATGTGTCCATTCGATACACCGAGCGCCTTGCTGAAGCTGGCATCGAGCCCTCCGTCGGCAGCGTTGGCGATAGTTATGACAACGCCTTGGCCGAAACCATCAATGGCCTTTTCAAGGCCGAGGTGATCCACCGGCGCGGGCCATGGCGTTCATTCGAGGCGGTGGAATATGCCACGCTCGAATGGGTGGACTGGTTCAACCACAGGCGACTGCTGGAGCCGATCGGCAATATCCCTCCGGCGGAAGCCGAAGCGCAATATTACGCCATGCTGGACGACACACCCCTGGCAGCGTAACTCAAATCAAATGGGCTCCGGCAATGCCGGGGCGGTTCATACCGGCACTTTGAATTATTGCATAACCTGCTGCGCACGACCGTCCTTCTCCCTGGCAACCTTCCGTCGTCCAGGGGCAGCATCGATACCGTGTGAGCCTGTCCAGTCGCATCTGACCGTATAAGGCCTTCAAGACAGGCTGATCTTCGTAGATAATCCCCGTGGCATGATGCTCTGCTACCCGAACGGCTCTGGACAATATTTCGGATATTGTCTGTTCCACCATTCGACGAGAGACCAATCTTTCATTTTCACAATTCTTGTCACGATAGTGACCAACGCAACCATAGCGCTCCTTGCTGAGGTAGCAAAAATCGCTGCCGCAATTCCCGCAGATCAGCAGGCGAAAATGGTGGGACGGAGGCGGCGCAAGACCAAGAGATCGAGCCTCTCTCGACGTTCGCACGCCATCAATCAGAGGCGCATGGCGCCGTTCCAACAAAACCTGGCGTTGCTTCACCTGTAACCACAGCGCCTCATTCACAATCATCAGGTCTGGAACGTCTTTCCAAATCCATTCAGATTCCGGATTCTGGCGCGCCAGGCGCTTCCCTGTGTGGGGATCCTTCACATATCGCTGCCGGTTCCAAAGGAGCTTGCCACGGTAGAGTTCATTATTAATGATACCAGTTCCCCTGGCTCTATGACCTCTGATCGTACTCGCGATCCATCGGCGTCCACCCGGTCCCGGAATGGCTTCTGCATTCAGGCTTGCGGCGATGATATTGGGAACTTCCCCTGCGGCAAAGATCGTGCCCCGCCGAGTGGTGTAGGTTCTGAGGGTAGCGAAACTGACCGGACGCGCGCTCATCGATAAAGCGCTGTAGCGGCCGGTCAGTTTTGCGGGTGGCCATCGGCGAACTTCGGATAAGCTTGGGTTGCGAAACTCAACTTACGGAGACACCGATGACCAAGGACATGATGGACGTGCAGTCGTTGATTGGGAAGAGCGCCGATGGCAATTTCCTGCGTGAGATGATTGGTTTTGCGGCGCAGCGGCTGATGGAGATGGAGGTTGGCGGCCTGACGGGCGCGGCGTACGGGGAGAAGGCTCCTGAACGTCTCGCCCAGCGCAACGGCTATCGCGAGCGGGACTGGGAGACGCGGGCCGGCACGGTGGAGCTGCGGATTCCCAAGCTGCGTAAGGGAACCTACTTCCCCGGGTTTCTGGAGCCGCGCCGGATGGCGGAGAAGGCACTGACCGCTGTCATCCAGGAGGCGTACATTCAGGGCGTCTCGACGCGGTCAGTCGACGATCTGGTCAAAGCGATGGGCATGAGCGGGATCTCAAAAAGCCAGGTGAGCCGCCTGTGCGAAGAAATCGACGTACGCGTGAAAGCTTTCCTCGAGCGGCCGATCGAGGGCGACTGGCCGTACGTGTGGCTCGATGCGACGTACATCAAGGTTCGCCGGGAAGGCCGGATCGTATCGGTTGCCGTGATCATCGCAGTCGGCGTGAACAGTGACGGCCGCCGCGAAGTGCTCGGCATGACGATCGGTCATTCCGAGGCGGAGGTTTTCTGGACCGAGTTCCTGCGCAGCCTGGCGCGCCGCGGCTTGCGGGGCGTGAAGCTTGTGATCTCCGATGCCCATGAGGGTATCAAGGCTTCTGTCGCCAAGGTGTTGAGCGCCACTTGGCAGCGGTGCCGTGTGCACTTCATGCGCAACGCCTTGGCGCACGCCGGAAAGAGCGGCCGCCGCGTCGTCTCAGCGTTCATCGCAACCGCCTTCGCCCAGGACACACCCGAAACGGCAAAAACCCAGTGGCGTGCGGTCGCAGACCAGTTGCGCTCTTCCGTCCCGAAGCTGTCCGCCTTGATGGACAGTGCCGAGGAGGACGTCCTGGCGTATATGACCTTCCCGGCTCAGCATCGCACCAAGCTTCACAGCAACAACCCCATCGAGCGCCTCAATGGCGAGATCAAGCGCCGCACCGAGGTAGTCGGGATCTTCCCCAACGAAGAAGCCATTACCCGACTCGTCGGCGCTATCTTGCTGGAACAGAACGATGAATGGTCGGTCCAGCGGTCCCGCTATATGACGCTTGAGAGCGTCGCGGGATTGAGCGATAATAGCCTCATCACGTTGCCCAACATGGCAGCGTGATCAACCCGGCCTAGCCGGAGATCGACGTGGCTACGCCCGCGATCCTACACCACGCAATGGGACACGATCGCGGCAAACGCGCGAAATATCCGCCGAATGACTGTAGCTTGTGCTTCCAGCCTCCCCGGTTGCATCTCTTGCAACATCATATCCATAGGCAAGACCACCACCTGATCGCCCTTTCTCGACACGGCCCTGTTGTCCACGCCGTGTTTTAGCGGCCAGATCTCGAAGGAATAGGGCATTCATGGTCCCTTTAAAACCTATGTGAAGGTCATCGATCGGACCTTCCGCGACAGTGTGCAAGGCAATTCCAAGAAAGCGCAATAGCTTGTGGATATGCGCCATGTCTTCCTGATCGCGTGAAATGCGGTCCAGGGCTTCGGCGCATATAATGTCAAATCGCCCGCTTTTGGCATCACGCAAAAGACTTTGCATACCAGCCCGCCCGTGAATACTTGCCCCTGATACGGCCTCGTCCTGATAGCGGCACACAACATCCCAGCCTTCGCGTTGCGCCATCTGATGGCAGACCACGAACTGGTCGTCCAGGGAACGGGCGCTTTGCAGGTCAGACGAGTAACGAGCGTAGAAGGCAACGGTGGACATGCGACTCCATGGCAAAAGTCGCGGCTTCTGGCAGGGATCACTGGGGAAGAGAAGGCCTCGCCAATGGTCCGGTTTCCGCCAGCTCGACCGATGATGCGTCAGGCACCAAACAGCAGCGGGCCGACCGATGATGAGCGCGCCCTTTCCTTTGAACTCCACTCAATGGGCTGTGCGCATATCCCTCTCAATCGGGGTGGGCGGCGTTATGCCCTGTGGCCTGCAGAAGCTTCACGGCCTTTTTGTCAAAGCTCATGAAGACATCGGCGCCCAGCCACTGGCCATCATGCGCGATGACGCCATCGGCAAAGTCGCCGCCAGCATCGAGCAGGGCCAGGCCAGCTTCTGCCGCTCCGCGATCCATGACGACATTGCCGGCGTTCAGCAGCAGTCGGACAGAGTTCGCGATCTCCGCAGAGGTCAATTTGTAGCCGACCTTAAGAACCCAGCAGAACTCGCAAAGCGCGGACAGCGGCACAGCGATCAGTTCCGCGCTCGACACGAGCTTACGAGCAATTGGTCCCTGTTTCGCATCATCCTGGGTGGCCGCGCGAACCAGAATGTTGGTGTCTGCCGTGACCTTCACAGCTCTCCAGCCCAAGCTCGACGCCCAGCGGGAGGTCGGCCATGACGGCACGCGCGCCGCCGCGCGCATCGGCGAGCAGCGGCGTCAGTCCGACAATTTCGGCTTTGCCGAAGGGGCACAGGCCGCCGGCACCTCAGTCCGGGGAGCTGCTAATCTCGACGCCTTCATCAAGACCTTGAGCCAAACCGCCGGGAATCAGATCGACATGGCTGAGGGCGGCACCGAGAGCATTGCCGACCGGGCGCGGAATGACCGCCTCACCCGGATCGTGGATGCCGAACGCCTCACGCGCATGCAGGGTCTGCTCCGCGCGAACGGCATCGCCATGTCCAAACGGCAGCTCGCAATGGATCAGAATGGCGACCTCAGCCTCAACCTGACGCCACAGACCGCCGCCCAGATGTGGCGGGCCGGCCTCATCAATGAGAGCCAGCTTGGCGCGGTCGCCAATGGCGGCCATGCCCGCTTCAGCTTTGCAGGGAACGACCTGTTGGTCTCGTCGAGCGCGGGATTTCAGCAGAGCGCACGCAGCGACACCAGCACCCGGTTCGAGGCCGGCAAGCAGGCTGGGCCGGACACGATCGAGCATTTCCTGGGCGGCGGCCAGGAAGGCCACGATATGATGGCGAGATGGCTGAAAGGCGGGTTCGAGATGGACCGCCATGGCCAATGGCGTTTGAAGCCACAGGTGGCGGACACACTTCAGCGCGACGTACAGGCAGTTATGTCCCAAACAGGATGGACCCGCTCCCTTGCTCGATCCGCCGACCACCAAATTTCGGACTCGATCACTTTCGGGGCAAATATCTCAGGCCGCAGCGTCGAATTTGGACGATCGGACAGTCCAAAAGGCGCAAAATCCGGTGCGCAAGCAAGCGGCCAAAGCGGCTTTCAGCTGTCTGGGAGGAGTTCGGACACAGGAACTGGTTCGACACGAGCTTCCGCGACTATCGACATTGTGAATTATGATGTGCGAGCAGCAATTGCCAAGGCAGAGCAGAGGGCAGCTCGATCAAATGATCCCCATCAAGCGTTTACACACGAACTGAGCGAACAAATCTTGGGGACGAACGGCATGCGTAATCGATATCTCGGGCAGGCTGATGCCGGTCGGAGTACGTTTGACCCTACTGCGCCCGTGACAAGTTTCGAGCAATCGAAGGTGTTGGACAATGGCCGCTTCTCAGGCGACCTAAGCATCGGACCTGGAGATGGCGACCCGACCTTCAAAAAGCGCTAGGTTCATCATACAGTCGACGCCGGAAAGCATCACTCATTGGGTTCGACGGATGCCAAAACCAGTCGGGGTCGGAAGGATCGGTTGGATCATTGCCTCCCTGCAGGTGATGCCACTCCCATTCATCCTTGGTCAGAGGCCTCATTGGACCAAAGCTGTGCTTCCATGCGGCGCGGAAATAGCCAAAGCCGAGGCCGCCGATGAAGAGATAGGGGTTCAGGACAAGCACCATCGTTAGCGTGGCGGCGCCCTCGTGAGAGCGAAAAAGGTCGTGCGGAGTAAGATAACCGAGCAGCAGAACCAGAAGAATGAGCGCGATCCACAGTTTAGCATACCAAGGCCGCCAGAACCAATCGCGAATTCTCGGCCGTTCTATCGGCTCAAGATTCAGGGCTTTGTCTGTTTCATCCATGCTTCGCTGCCTCACGCAAACATTGACAGATTTCCGCCTGTTCCGCGCAATGAGATGTCGCCGATATGGCGCATCTTCCTTGCAAGTGATAGCATAATCGGTAAAGTGATATCAATCTGTTTGTGCGATGAGGAGGCCGAAGTGCCATCGGTGACTGTGAGGAATCTGCCAGATGAGGTTCATCGGGCAATTCGGGCGCGTGCGGCGTCCCATGGGAGAAGCACCGAAGCGGAAATCCGCGACATCTTGGAGCAAGCCGTAAAGCCGTCCCACCGCCTTCGCATGGGGGATGCCCTTGCCCAGATCGGCCGCGACGCAGGTTTGACCGACGCCGACGAAGATTGGCTCACCCAGAAGCGTGAACCGGCCGCCCCAATGAGCTTTGATTGATGGTCCTGCTGGACACTAACGTCGTTTCGGAGGCGATGAAGCCATCGGCGGACCCTGCGGTAATCGACTGGCTCAATCGCCAGCCTGCCGAGACGCTCTTTCTGACCAGCGTGACCCTCGCTGAACTGTTGTTCGGCATCTCAGCGTTGCCGGAAGGCAAACGCAAGCATGCTCTCGCCTCGACATTGGACGGTCTCCTGGAACTGTTCGGCGAACGAATCCTGCCGTTCGAAACCAAGGCCGCGCAAACCTACGCCGCCCTCGCCTCCCATGCCCGGACGGTCGGCAAAGGCTTTCCTACTCCAGACGGCTACATTGCCGCGATTGCAAAGGCGACCGGCTTCTCCGTGGCGACCCGCGATACCGCTCCCTTCGACGCGGTTGGCGTTGCCGTAATCAACCCCTGGATTTCGCGTTGACGGCACCGATTATGCGAACAAGCCTTGATCACCTCCCACCTTCGAAGCAGCGCGAACTAGAGCGCGTGGTGCAGATCATCTTCGAGGAATTCGGGGATGCCAACAATCTCGCGACCGGCAAGCGCAAAACGGGCCGGATCCACAAGATAATCCTCTACGGCAGCTACGCGCGGGGCGGATGGGTGGACGAGCCGCACACCGCCAAAGGCTACAAATCCGACTATGATCTGCTCATCATCGTCAATCAGAAGGAACTCACCGACCGGGTCCAATATTGGGAGAAGACCGATGAGCGGCTGACGCGCGAACTGGCGATCACCCAGACCCTCAAGACCCCAGTGAATTTCATCATGCACACCTTGCAAGAAGTGAATGACGGTCTTGCCCATGGGCGCTATTTCTTCATGGATATGTGAAGGCGCGCTACTCGAAACATTATACCATCAGCGAGGAAGAGCTGACCTGGCTCGGCACCCAGGTGGAGGAGTTGGGCCGCGTCGTGCATATCCTTTGCAGTGAGAAGATCGGGGAGTTGGAGGCGACTGTCACTGCCTGATCGCACCTGCGAGAGAAAGTGGTCTGGCAGGTTTTCGGCTGACCATGGGACTTTCGCGCCAGTCGGCTTCGGAGCGCGCCTATGGCCAAAGCTGCCGTTGGCGCGGTGGCTCCCATCTTCTGCTTTGCGGCAATGCCGCCCATCACACATTTGTAGAATTTTGCCGATGATGTGTAGAGGGCCGTGTCATGGTGTCGGGAGACTCGCTCACCAGCAACCGAGGCGCTACAGCTGGCAAAGACCGCTATGGATGATGCGTTAGGTGTAATGGTGAACGAAGGTGTGGGCTTGGGGGATTGGTCGGCGCTTGTCTCGGCTGCTCGTTCGCTAGTGGCCGGGCGGGGTCTTCGTGGCCTCAGTCTGCGCTCCGTGGCTGGAGCCAGTGGCTGGACGATGGGCGAAATCGGCTATCGCGTCGGCAATAAGGAGCAATTGATCGCCATCCTGGTCGAGGCTGAGCGAGCTTCCAGCCTTGCTCTCGATCGGCAATGGCTCGACCGGCTTGCGGCCCTACGGCATTTCGATGTTGCGACATTGGCCGCGGTGGTGACCGGATATCTCGATGATTATGCCACCAACCGGCGCGAGGCGGCGATCTTTTGGGAGGAAATGCTGCTCGAAGCGGGAATCGATGGCGGCCTGAGAGCGTTCGTAGCGCCATGGCTCGACGAGCGCGAGTGCTTCTGGCAGCAGTTGCTGTCCGGTCGCCATCCGAAGTCCAACGCGCTCGCCCGCCTGATCGTGAAATATGTTGTCGCCGAACAGCTCTACAGCGTGGTGCTCGGTCATGAGCCCACCTATCGGTTGATGCGCGATATGGGCATCCGGCGACTTTGCAATGGCGTATTGGCGGACGTCGGAACGGCGGACAGCGATCTGTTCGAAAATTTCATCGCCGGTCTTGCTCCGTCCGAGCCGATCGCAACCCCGATTAAATCGAGCGCCTGGCCAGTCGCGGAAGCGACTGCTTCGCTGATGCGCGACCGAGGACCTTCGGCAGTTACACACCGCTCGGTCGCCGCCGCGCTTGGCATATCGCCTTCGGCGGTCGCCCATCATTTCCGCACGCATATGGACCTCGTCCGGGCCGGCAATGAGGCGCTTTACGAAGGGTTTCGTGCGACTCTCGACGTCGACCTCATCCGCAGCCGGCTGGTCTCTGATCCCGCCGCCCGTGGCGGGTTGATTGATCCGCAGAGAGCCGCCAAGGGGCTGTCGCGAGCGACGCACATGATCGCACTCGCCGGCGCACGCGACCCGGCCTTCGCGCCATTGGTCGCGCAGCGCCGCAAGGATCGCGGGCGATCTTCCGGTCTGTGGATCGACCAACTGTTCGCTGCGCCAGAACGGTACGATCGCTGTGCAGCGCAAATCACATCCATGGTGCTGGGGGGCGAGTTGTTCATCAATCTCGCCCGCGGGATAGACTATACCGGCCACAGTTCCGCCACGCTCGGCGACCTCCTGGCGCTCGCCAACTAAAGCTCCCTTCCCGACCAGCTTTGCCGACCTCACCCGTGTCGCTACGGAAAGGCTATTTACACCTCCCGGTCCTGAACAGTACATATGTCATGTTCATCGTTTAAGGCCGACAGAGTCGCGATGAAACTTGGGAGAGGGGATTTCATGTCAAAGCCAATTAATGAACGAATTTCAGCCATTATGCCGAAATCCAATCAAAATATGCGGACCATTTTGCTGGCAGGATCAGCGCTATTTGTCGGCATAATCGTCGATGACGCCTCCATCGCTCACGCTGAGATTGCGTCAAATGATACAGTACAAATGTTATCTTCGGATGGTTTGGCGGACATCGTCGTTACCGCACAGAAGCGCGAAGAGTCACTTCAGAGCACGCCGATTTCTATCGATGTGCTGAGTGATCGCGCGCTCGAGCAGCGCGGCATCGCCACCATCACCGATTTCATCAGTGGCGCAGCCCCGTCGTTGCGTATCGCGCCCTTTGCCGGTCGCGCCTCGGCGGTGACGATCGGCATGCGCGGCCTCGTGCCGACCGATGCTACCCAGATCAGCCGTGATCCCACCGTCGGCATCTATATTGACGGCGTCTATCTCGGCCGTGTCCAGGGGCTTGGCACCGAACTGGTCGATGTCGAGCGGATCGAGGTGCTTCGCGGGCCGCAGGGCACGCTGTTCGGCCGAAATGCGGTGGGCGGTGCGCTCAGCATCATCACCAAGAAGCCGACCGGCAAATTCGGGGTCGATATGACAGGCGGTCTTCGCAATTGGGATGGCCGCAGCATTGCAGCGCATGTCAACCTGCCCGAAGTGGCGGGGATAAGCGTCAAGTTGGACGGGGTGTACAATAAGCGCGACGGTTGGGTGGAAAACCCGCTGGCCGGCGCATCAGACTGGAACGCGATAAAACGCTACGGTTTCCGTGCCGCGGCGCTGTGGAAGCCGGCCGCCAATCTGAGCATCGAATATGCCTTCGACACATCGACTGACAAGAGCACGGGAGGTTATCCCCATATCGAATATATGCTGCCGGGCGCTCCCCCGCTCGCGCCGATCTTCTCGGTCGACGGCAGACGCACGCGCCATGCCCGCGGCGGCTTTGCGCTGGAGCCCAGCGTCGGCAAGGTCAAAGGCCATGTGCTGCATGCCGAATGGGACATTGGCGACGCACTGACATTGCGCTCGATCACCGCCTATCGCGAACTCGACCAGACCCAGCATGACAATTCATCCGGTGCCTTCCTGGCCTTCCGGCCCAACGGTTTTGAGGGACGGGCCAGCTTCGCGGGCGTTGACCAGGATCAGTTCAGTGAGGAACTGCAACTCGTTGGCACTACCGACCGACTGAACTATGTGCTCGGGGCCTTCTATTTCGACGAGAATGCGACCGATGTCGCCTTCGCGCCATTCACCTCTCAGTTCAACGCCAACGGAACCGCGATCAACACGCTGCCCGTTCCGGTTTCCGCGACGCCCTATCCCGATCGCGCGAGTGAAGCGCATGCCAAATCCAAGGCCCTTTACGGCCAGGCGACATGGACGCCACCCGTCCTGGATGATCGGCTGCACCTGACCGGTGGTCTTCGCTACACCGGCGACAGCAAGCATGGGCGCATGACCAAGCTGCGCGGAGCCGATGCGCCGCCGGCGCTGCGATTCGAGTTCAGATCGAAACGCGTCGACCCCGCCGCCACGATCGCCTTCGACATCAGCGACAATGTGAACAGCTATCTGCGCTGGGGCAATGCCTATCGTGCGGGCGGCGCCAATTCACGCTCGACGATCTTCCGGCCCTTTGCCGAGGAGACGGTGGAATCGTGGGAATTGGGCCTGAAATCAGACCTGTTCGACCGGCACGTCCGACTCAACCTGGCGGCTTATGCCAGCCGACTGAAGGACATGCAGCTCGACTTCACATCGCCTGCCAATCCCTCGGCGACCGAGACGATCAATGGCGATCGCGACGCCAAGATCAAGGGGGTAGAGGCTGATCTGACGATCGCTCCGGGTGGCGGCTTCACGCTCACCGGCAATTATGTCTTCACCGACGCCGATGTGCCACCGCAGATCAACCCGTTCACCAACCGGTCGGAACGGATCAAGGTTGCGCAGACGCCGCGTCATGCTGCGACGATGGCACTCGACTACCGCTTCCCTGCGCTGCCGGATGGCACGCTTTCGGCGCATGTCGATGGCAATTGGTCGAGCGGATATTATTCGTCCGCTACCGACCCAATGCTCTCCAACAAGGTGCTGCTCCTCAACGCACGGCTGACGCTGGGCGACCTGAAGGTGGGGTCGGGGAAGGTCGATGTTTCGATCTGGGGCAAGAACCTGACCGACCAGGAATATCAGCTGTTCGATTTCGAGCTGGCATCGCCTGGCCTGATCAATGCCAACCAGACCTATTTCAGCGAACCGCGCACCTATGGCGTGGACGTCCGGTTCCGGTTCTGAGAGTCGACATGAGAAATATCCTGAAGATGGTGCTGGCGACGATTGTCGCCAGCACCGGCATTCCGGCCAACGCCCGCCTGACCGTGCCTCCGGCGGCAGACAGCAAGGTTGAGCGCATCGCTGACGGCGGCTATCGGGTGAGTTGGCCTGAATGGGCGGATGAGTCCGTTAACCTCTTCGTCGCTGATCGTCCTGATGCGCCCGCCGCAGCGCGGCGCAAGCTTGTCGATGACGACCGCGACGGCATGGCCGAGGTGACGCTGAACGACGCCGGTCGGCCCTATTTTTACGTCCAACCCGCCAAAGGCGAGGGCCGTTGGGTTGCCGAGCGTGTGCTGCCGCTCGAGGGCGGACGCAATTTTCGCGATATCGGGGGCTATCGCACCGCCGATGGCAGAACTGTCCGCTGGGGCAGGGTCTATCGATCGGGATCGATGGCGCGACTGACGGCGCATGACTTCGATTATCTCGGTCGGCTCGGCATTCGTTCGGTCTATGATTTCCGCACGGGGCGCGAGCGCCGGGACGAACCGAATCAATGGGTCGCGGTCGCGCATATCGGCTATTGGACGCGGAATTATGCGATGAGCGGTGGCGATCTTGCCCGCCTGTTCAATCGCAAGGTGACCGAGGCCGAAGCGCGCGGTCTAATGGTCGCAGCCTACCGCACACTTCCCTATGAGCAAGCACCAGCCTATCGCAAGATGTTCCGGCAGCTTATCGCCGGCCGCTTGCCGCTCGCCTTCAACTGCAGTGCGGGCAAAGACCGGGCAGGCCTCGCTGCGGCGCTGGTGCTGACGGCCGTTGGCGTACCACGAGAGACGGTGTTTGCGGATTATGCACTCACCAATCGTTACCTACCTGCGGCGCTGGCACGCGACAACGCGTCCGATCCGATACTGACGACCCTGTCCAAGTCGGTGACCGACGTGCTGCTTGCCGCCGACCAAGCTTATATCGCTGCAGCGTTCGATGAAATGGCAAAACGCAACGGCTCGCCAGAAGGCTATCTGCGCGATGTGGTCGGTCTGAGCACGGCGGATCAGGCGCAGTTGAAAAAGCTGCTGCTCGAGTGACCGTAAAGTTGCGTCACGACCTGAGAGGCGGACGCCATGTCGGATAGCTCGGGGACTCAACTCCGTCCGATCCGGCTGGCCGGGTATAAAGCTTCTAGCCGGGATTGGGGTATCCAGAACGGAATAGCCGCCGGTCAGGTTCTGGGTGCCCAAAATTCGGCGTTGAACGGCCGGCAAGGTGAAGGGTTTCGGGCGCTTGCGTACGAAAGCCTCCCATGCAGGAACCCGCGATTCCAGCAGGTTGCCCTATGGGGATTTATGCTTTCGGTTGGTTCGGCTGGATAAGAGAGTCGCGATGGTCGACGCGCGACAGCGGCGGAACGGCGGGCATTGGGATGCGCCAGAGGCATGTTCGGCGCTCTGACCGTGATGATGCCAACTTTTACTGGACCCGAGGCGGTGCTCGCCTATCTCTCGCGCTACACCCACCGCGTCGCCATCTCGAACCGGCGCCTGGTCGCGTTCGACGAAAACGGCGTCACCTTCCGCTACAAGGACTATCGCCGCGACGGCGCTGAACGCCACCGTCTCATGACCCTTACCGCTGACGAGTTTATCTGTCGCTTCCTGCTCCACGTCCTGCCGCGCGGCTTCCACCGCATCCGCCATTACGGCCTGCTCGCCAGCGCAGCGCGTAGGGACAATCTCGCGCTCGCCCGGAGGCTGCTGGCTGTCCCGTCGGAACCAAAGGTGCCAATGCCCGAAACTCCGCTCGACACCTGCCCACCATGCCCGTGCTGTGGCGGGCGCATGATCGTCATTGAGACCTTTGCGCGCTGGGGTCAGCCACGGGCGCCACCCCAGCCGACCCTGCCGATCCGGGAACTTGCGTCATGACCCGGCATGATCGAACAGCCACCATGACCCCACATCTGCTGCGGTGGCCAAAGGCAAGGCCTGCGTCCGTCTCCAAAAGGGCCGGTGTCAGCTCCTGGCATCATCACGGTCAGAGCGATGAACACGCCTCTGGCACATCCCAGAACCTGCCGTTCCGCCGCCCTCGCGCGTCCATCAGCGTGCATCTCTGGTCCAGCCGAACCAGCCGAAAGCATAAATCCCCATAGGGCAACCTGCTGGAATCGCGGGTTCCTGCATGGGAGGCTTTCGTACGCAAGCGCCCGAAACCCTAAACCTTCTTTGCCGTTCCGGGGCCAATTTTCGATACCTAGGTCCGGAAGGGCAGCTATTCGAACTTCGCACCCAAATGGCCGATTCCAGAATGGCGGGTCGGCAACGGGTGACTCGGCAAACCTGCCAATCCATCGCGAGGAACCTACCACGCCCTGTTCGACCATTTTGGAATAGACTTTCAGTCTTCCGCCAGCATGACGTCGATCATGGCCTGCCAAACATGTTTTGCCGTCGCACGGGGGTCGGCACTCTCCTCGTAGATGGCCGCGTCTATCATCTGTTGGGAGGGTTCTCGCAAGGAGGTGACGACGGATCGGACCAACTCTGTAGCGCTCAAATGAAAGTCACCTTCAGGGTCATAGAACGCCAGACGGGTTGCTGATTGCCTTTGAACCTCTGCGACGAGGGCATTGGCGGCTTGTTCAATCGGAGGAGGAGCCATAAAGGCTATAACGCCGCTCAGCGTCCATCGTTCATATGCCGAGAAGGATCGATGTGACCGTTAGGCAACCGAGTCCATGCGTGTACACGCTGCCGTCGCGGCTTCGATCTCACTGCTCGCCGGGAGCGAGAGACAATCGCGCTCCCGCACAAGAGGAGAGCGGCCATGTTCCCCCTTCTACGGATCGGTCAGGCGGTCGAACGATTTAATGGCCCATTTCTCCTGCATCTCCGGAGGATGAGTCCGTTAGGTTCCTGATGTATTATGTGGTATATTAACGTATCCCAGTTCTGATTTCCAAACATGCTGTGACTGAGAGAGACTTATGCTCCCGTTTGGCAAGGAGAGCGACATGTCCATCTCAATATATTCTCCCTCTTCATCATCGCGGGAGCGTGGTTTGCACGCCAACGTCGAGCGACAGGGGCTCGCCCTGGGCGCGGCACGGGAACGGACACGTCGCGCGGCATCCCTTCCGCGGGAGCGTGAACGGCGACTGGAGGCTGCGATCGATGATTGGGAAAACGAAGGTGGCGCAGTCGCCGGAGTCCACCCCGGCATCAAGGCCCAACCTTCTACGAAAGCTCAGCATTCCTGTTCTGACACCCGATTCTGGCGCCGAGCAGATTAGCCACGGAATGTCGCCGGCTCATCGTTAGCCGCCGACCTCAATCACCCTTGGATGCAAGCCAGATCGTGTGAATTACATGTTCCTCGCCGGCCAGCGCAGGGATGCTCACCTCTTCCACATCGAAACCGGCATTCTCCAGGCGATCGACAAAGTCATCATCCGTATAGGCGGACCATATGGCGAGAATGCCACCGGCCCTCAGCGCGTCACGCGCCGAACGCAATCCCCAGTCGCAGTAAAGCCGTTCGTTGGGAAGGTGGATCATCCCGTCGGGACCATTATCGACGTCCAGAAGAATGGCGTCGAATGCGGCCTCCTGCCTGACGATCACGTCATGGACATCGGCCATCTCAAGCGACAGGCGGGGATCGACGAGATGGTCCTGAAACAGATGGGCTAGCGGCCCCCTTGCCCATTTGACGATCTCAGGCACAAGTTCGGCGACGATGACCTCAGCCGACGATGCAAGCGATGAAAGTGCCGCCCCCAGCGTGAAGCCCATGCCCAGCCCGCCGATGAGGATGCGGGCATCCCGATGGGGCAGCCGTTCGCATACCAGTGTCGCCAGCGCTTCTTCCGAATGGCGAACCTGATTGCCCATCAGTTCATCTTCGCCGAACCGGATCGAATAATCGTCTCCTCGACGCCACAGGAGCAATTCACCTCCGTCGGGAAGTTGTGCGGTGTCAACCAGCTCTACCGGAATTGCCACCCGGTCATCCTGTGGGGCCAGTACGGTCATTCCGGTTTACGACCGAGACTTCGTCTGGTCATATTGGCCAGGTTCGGCCTTGAACACGTCGCGAGCGAAGGTACGGACTGCGGCCGCGGATTTGAATGTCTCCTCCTGCATATGCGATGTGACCAGCGGATAACCTTGGGAATTGTAGCGGGTCTCGCGTACCGTGAGCCGGAAATTCCCATCATCATCCTTGGAGATGAGATAGGGACGGATTGCTTCTCGGCTCATGGAGATTCCTCACTGTAACTTGGATGATCGCACGGCGAATAATCTGCCGGGAAGTCGGCCCACCATCGCTATGACGACGCGCTTCAATTCACTGCTCGACAGCGTCGTCGGGCGGCCAAGAGCAGGAAGGCGCGACTCCGGCCTGCGCAAGGAGGAGGAGCGGGTTGCGTGTTTATCGGGTTTGGAAAATATATTCATAAATGTCCTCGCGGCGCGAGCCGCATTTGTATAGTTGTCCCTCGCTGCACGGCGCGGCCTTTGATCAGGCGCTTGCGACGATGGCGGCGACGGACATGGGGTTGTATCTGCAAGGGTGCCGCACCAGCCGAAAGGCTTTGCAGCATCCCGCTCAAGACGATAGCCGGTTCTTGCGGGCGAGATATCGCGCATCGCGGGCTGATTTGCGTTCAGCCTCACTGAGTTCGGGCTTTTGCTTGGCCGCCTTCGCCGCGGCAATTTCATTGGCCTGCGCACGTTTGGCGGCTTTTTGCTCTTTCGCCGCGAGCAGGGCCGCCTGGCGCCTTTGCCGCGCCGCAGCTTCCTTTGCCAGACGGCGTTCTGCTTGGTCGGGCGTAACACCCCGAACTACGGGCACTTTCGTCCGCAGTCGCTCGAGAACCTCTGTCCGGGCGCTCGCCGCAGCGGCTATGCGCTCCTGGAAATGCGGTTCCTTATATCTTTTCATTAAGAGGAAAGTCCTGTTTCAAATTCGCGTGGGGGGCGGCGGCGGAAGCCGCCCGACCCTCCGTCAGGCAGGCTGAAGGTTGGTGGCCGATGCCTTGCCGCGCTGATCCGTTTCCAGCGTGTAAGACACGCGCTGATCCTTCTCGAGCGTGCGCATGCCCGCGTGTTCAACCGCGGTTATATGCACGAAGGCGTCGCCGCCGCCGCTTTCCGGCGCGATGAAGCCATAGCCTTTGTCGGCATTGAAAAATTTGACTGTTCCGATGAACATATTGGAGCTCCTTGTCCAAGTTTCATGGGCGCACGCGACAATGCGGGCATCCCGGCTTCAAGAGGCAAATGTGGGACAAGGGAGAGCCGAAGCGGCCCGATATCCGTCGAAGCGCGACGTTCAGCAAGGCGTTGATAGCACAAATCGACGGAAATGCAAAAACCGATCCGGGCTAATCGAGCGAATACTCTTCCATCTGCCCGGAACTCCGTCTTCAGTTTCCTTCGATTTCGCACTGCGATCGCACCCGTGGCACGACCAAATGCCGCGGCGCGCTGCTCATTTCGAGCGCGCCGCCTCATCGCGCCTGGCTTGAGCAAGCGCATCGTTCAAGGTCGAATACCGCCAGTCACGATAATGGTAGCGATATGCCGGCACCTTGATGATGCCATAGCGAGCCATGAGTTCCGTTTCCTCTGCCGGGACACCTGCCATCTTCTGTCCAATCCTGGTGAGCATGGGTTGACGAGCAAGATTACTGCCGACCGCCGGCTGCGGGTCGGGCAAGGAGCTGGACCGCACCTTCCACCCTTGAATATCCCGCTGGATCGGCGATCGCCAAATCGAGGGGCCGTGCGCCAAGCGAGGCATTGTGGGTGTTCAGAAAGCGGATTGCTTCCTCCTGCCCCAGAAGGACGAATGCAAGATGCGTGATCAACCCCTGCCGCCTCGCCTGGTCAGGAGAGATCCGTGGCTCGCGGCTAACGAACGCTCGCCTTCGCGGGCGGGCCGGTGTGGTCGAGTCCGCTGTCATGCCGACGCAACCATGTCTGTGGCCAGGCCGGACTGATCCGTCCAGGGCAGCCAACTCCCCGACGCATCCGCCTTTTTCGAGGAAAGCAGGTCGAAGATCTGACCGCCGATAATGCCCGCTGCGGCCAAATGCTTGCGGCGTGCCGGCTCACTGATCGCGTCGGCGGCGTTCATGAGCAAAATCTGATGCTCAAAATAAAGTTGATTGAGATCCATGTGTCACTCCCTTGGTAAGCGGGAGCGCGATGGTCTCTCAGTCAAGAGCGCCTACGTTGCTATGCACTTGATGACTTCCATATAGGCTTAATCGACGATCATACAACATTGCCGTGTCACCAAAAATTCGAGAGAAATATCCTTGGGAAGTGCCCGGTATTCCACCTGCGACACGATATTTCTGCTCATGGCTTGTAATAGAGTCACGCGTTCCAAGGGATCGCTGATCGGCACCGACATATTGCGTCCAGCTTGTCTTTGGCTGCCGCAGGGCGCATATCAGGTTCATCGGCGGTCCGCATTCAGGCCTGCCAGTTCGCAATTTGGTAGCGCTGGCTTCCGCTTGTGAAAGCGACATTCCGTCGCGGACCAGCGCCAGGAAAGTCGGACCCAAATCATGACTGCCAAGGACCTGAAATTCGCGCACGAGGCCCGCGAAGGGATCGCGCGCGGTGTCGATATCCTCGCCAATGCCGTCCGCGTGACGCTGGGCCCCAAGGGACGCAACGTCCTCATTGGCAGGAGCTTTGGGGCGCCCCGTATCACCAAGGACGGGGTCACGGTCGCAAAGGAAATGGAATTCAAGGACAAGTTCGAGAATATGGGCGCGCAGATGATCCGTGCCGTGGCGTCCAGAGCGCATGACCATGCAGGAGACGGCACCACGACAGCAACCGTCCTTGCGCAGGCGATCATTCGGGAAGGGATGAAGTCGGTATCGGCGGGCATCGATCCGATGGACCTCAAACGCGGCATCGACCTGGCCGTCGCCGCCGTCGTCGCCGAACTCAAGGCGCGGTCCAAGTCGGTATCGAACAATCAGGAGATCGCCCAGGTCGGCATCGTTTCGGCCAATGGCGACGAGGTGGTGGGCAACCGGATCGCCGAGGCGATGGAGAAGGTCGGCAAGGAAGGCGTCATCACCATCGAGGAGGGAGCGAGCGTCGGGTTCGAACTGGAGGTGGTCGAGGGCATGCAGTTCGATCGCGGCTATCTCTCGCCCTATTTCATCACCAACAGCGAGAAGATGGCGGTCGAGCTGGAAGACCCGGTCATCCTGATCCATGAGAAGAAGATGGGAAATGTGCAGGCGATGCTTCCTATTTTGGAAGCGGTTGCCAAAGCGCACCGGTCGCTGCTCGTCATTGCCGAGGATATCGAGGGGGATGCGCTGTCGACGCTGGTCGTCAACAAGCTGCGCGGCGGACTGAAGGTCGCCGCGGTCAAGGCGCCGGGCTTTGGCGATCGGCGCAAGGCGATGCTGGAGGACATCGCCATATTGACGGCAAGCGACGTTGTGACGGAGGATTTTGGCATCAAATTGGAGGATGTTACGCTGGACAGGCTGGGCACCGCCAAGCGCGTGACGATCACGAAGGATACTAGCACGATTGTCGACGGTGCCGGCAGCGCGGAAGCCATCAAGGCGCGCGTCGCCGCGCTCCAGGCGCAGATTGAGACCAGCAGCAGCGACTACGATCGCGAGAAGCTCCAGGAACGTCTTGCCAAGCTATCCGGCGGCGTTGCCGTTATCAAGGTCGGCGGATCTTCGGAGCTTGAGGTCAAGGAACGCAAGGATCGGGTGGAGGACGCTCTGCATGCGACCCGGGCGGCGGTGGAGGAAGGCATTTTACCCGGCGGCGGCACCGCCCTTCTTTATGCTTCGAAGGCATTGGACGGCCTTGATCCGGTCAAGGCCGACCAGCGGCGGGGCATCGAGATCATCCGCCGAGCGCTTCAGGCGCCACTCCGCCAAATCGCGGAGAATGCGGGATATGATGGCGGCGTGGTCGCCGGTCGTTTGTTGGACGAGCGGGACGAAAATCTGGGATTTAACGCGCAGAGCGAGCAATATGAAAACCTCTTCCAGTCCGGTGTCATCGATCCTACCAAGGTTGTCCGTACGGCCTTGCAGGACGCGGCCTCCATCGCCGGACTGCTGATCACGACCGAAGCGGCGGTTGCAGAGTGGGTCGCCGACAGCGACGTCCCGCAGACCCGGCAGGGGGGGGTGAGGGGCCTCTCAAGCCCATCGTTCACCGTTCACCATGCCTGACGAATTAATGCGTGTGTTCGGGCGTTTCGTGTTACAATCCCTCATCACCCCGATCATGCCGCAGGCATGTTGTGACAGAGAGACCGTCGTGCTCCCGCCTGCAACCGGGAGCAGCTTATGCCTGACGATCTGACCCGAATCCCCCCCGCCGGGGCGAAGCCGTCATGACCATTCGCTCGACGCGGAAACCTGTGACATTTTCGGCCCCTTTCCGCCTGTCGGGTTTCGAGGAGCTTCTGTCTGCGGGCACCTATGTGGTCGAAACGGACGAAGAAGCTCTGGAAGGTCAAGCTCATACAGGCTTCCGTCGGATTGCGACGACCATACGTATCCGAACAGGCGCGACCATCGAGCATCACCAGATCGATCCTGGGGAACTTGAGGCCGCGTTGCAGCGAGATCGGGACGCGGCCCGAGACGAGCCCGGTCGAGTTGAACAGCCAGCTGAGCCGTCCGGGCGCTCCGATGGTCCCCCGCCAACAGATTGGCGTTGGGTGCCTTTGTGGGTCCGTAACACGCCCTCCCACCGCCGTCGCTAGACCAGCCATGCTCAACAGTTCAGCTGTGTGCAGGCAACAGGCAGCTTATCATCGGCAGGTGGCTGCCGCCTCTGACCTTGAGAAGGTGCGGAGGATCGCGCTCGCGGCGGCCAAGGCATGGGACATTCAGGCTAGGGAGGCTGAGGCCCGCGAAGCGGGAAAGCAAGGCATGCTCAGCGCTGAAGACGCAGCGATCGCTCTGGAATTTAGGCGAGAGGAAGAGGAGCAGATGCTCATCAGCGACAAGTCGGGCGAGGTTGATTTCGATCCCCAGCAAAAATTGTGATGGATCAGAGCATGAAGGTTCAGGTCGAGCAATTTGGTAGCTGGTTGATATGTCAGCACAGCCGGCCGGGATGGATTGGAGATCTCGCGCGGGCAGCGGCGACCGATCGGACATTTCCTCGCTCAGGAGACCCCGACACGGTACGCAGTCATCTCAATCGGATGCACGCGGAAGCAGATATGTTCGAGGCATTGGAGGACGCCGAATCTCTCTGGTTTGGATTTGGACGGAGCTGATCGCAGCCCCAGCGGCTTCGGCCAATCCGGATTGATGCACACGCCGTATAGCACACGATTCATGTAGGGTCACAAAATCACAGCGCATTCATCTGAAGGAATATTCAAAATGGCTAAAAGTCAGAAAAGATCTAACCGCGAAGTGCGCAAGCCCAAGGCAGAAAAGCCGAAAAAGCAAAATGTCTCCAATCCTTCACAAAAGCCTGGAGGAGTGAACCTGGTCACTTTGAAAAGCTGAAATCTTGAACAACCTCAGAAGCGAAAACCATCATGGTATTTCGACTTTTCCACCCTGCTCACAATGCGCCATCGCCCTAGCTGGTAACAGCCCTATAATGAGAGCCTGAGCACCCTTGCTCGCGGAGGGTCCCGCGTTGCCGACACGACGCGGGGCTTTTCTTATGTTCACCGAGGGGCCAACATTCAGCAAACAACACTGCTCTGCTAGACACCGGCTCGGCGCTCCATAAGTCCTACAATCCCGGACTTGTGATCTTCAATTATGGCGATCTCATCTAAAGCATAATATAGACAAGATGGTTGGAAATTATAATGTCATAAATGAAAATCACTTTCGACCCTCATAATCCATTCGATTCGGTCGAAAATTTATAGGCGACACCCAACCGGAAGTCAGCTATACGGTCCATATTGCGCGGAAACTGATGCAGGCATCCGCCGCGACTGAGAGACCATCGCGCTCCCGCTTGCCAAGTCGAGGTGCAGATCATGGAACACCTTAACGCTCGTTTGAAACGTAAGCAGGAAGAGCTGCTGCATTCGCAAGCCGCTGCGCGCGCTTCAACGCTATTCCCTTTCGGACCGTTGGGACATCGGGCATGAGCCGGGCTATACATATCGATCAAACCCCGACGGCCGTCGAGGATCTGTGCAGAAAACATTCGTTCCGAGTTTCTACCGTGGAAGCCCTTTTATCAGGCGGATCAAGAGTCGTGCTGCTGGACCCCCGCGATGCCGAGTCATTGCGCATCCTCATGAAGCACAAGCTGATCCTTGGCGCGGTAAGACGATCGCCCTCCCATATTGCACGCCAGTTGCCGCCCTCCCGTTCCCGGAGATAAGGGATGGAAAGATCCCGCTTGTTGGAACGGAGCAGAGTGATGGCGTTGAAAGAAGCGCTTTTAGCCAGTTGCCCCCGTCAAAGGAACCTGCATGAGGAGCAAGCCCGCGCCTACGCAAAGATCATAGACGTGCTGATCCGCGAAAGAAAGCAAGCGGTCGCAGGCGTTCGCCCCCGCTAATCACCCGGGCTATTCGGCCAATCTGCAACGTTGCGGTTTGTCGGAACAGTAGCCAGTTCCGGATGTTGTCTGGATGCCGGGGCGAAGGCTGTGCCAGCCAGATCAGGATATCGAAGGCGCCTTCAGGTAGAAGCAAGGATCGCCTATCATGCCGCACACGAACGATGTGCTTCTGACTGTAGAAGGCGCGCAGGCGGCGGAACAGCGATTGGTGAAGGACCCGCTCACCGTCAGCGGCTCCGAACCGTTGCGCACCGTTCCGGGCGATGACGGGATGGTCACAGAACCCATGCATGCGCACAGGGCGATTTATGGCGGAATACCGCGTTCGAATGGCTAGGTTTGGCGATAGCAGCCGCAATCCAGGTTCTGGCGCTGAAGCCGTCGGTCGACGGACGGGTTCGCCGTGGACCGATCTCGTCCGCAAGCTCCACCTGCCGCCGGTACACGTCGCACGACACGCCGATAGGACCCGGAACGCCGTTGGAACAGAAGCCAACTCCTTGAAGGAGATCAAGATTGAAACCTTCGAGGATATGGCCCGCGCCGTTGTTCGACGACTTGCTGTAATAAGCCGTCAAATAGTTTTCGACCCGATCGCTGGGCTTGAACATGATCCCGATGCGGCCAGTATAATAATGGATGTCGTCGCGCCACTTGTCCCAGACGGTGTCCTTGGTGTAGCCGCGCCGGTCCTGGTAGGCGGCCGCCGCGCGTACCATCAGCACGTCAGGGATGATCGGGATATTGATCGCGCCCTCGATCCCGCGAAGGTCGTAGTTACCGACACTGCCCTCGACATAGCCCTCGAACTGGTTGGTCGGCTTGTGCGGAACGAGCAGCACCGCACCGCCGGTCGTGTTGCGGCCAAACAGCGTGCCTTGCGGCCCCTTGAGCACCTGAACGTTTTCCAGATCAAGGAATGCCCCCGGCGCTCCCTGTATAGGGAGGCTAAGCGATGCCGGGAGTGGAACCTCGGCGAAATAGACCGCGACTGCCGGCGAGGAGAGGAAGCCGGTCGATTGGCCACGGATCGAATAGGATTGGACGTCGCGGTTTGCCGCGCCCTGGTTGCCGACGACCAGCGACGGAACCTTGCCGTAGAGGTCCTGCGGCTGGGCAACGGCCTGCCTCTGCAGTTGCTCTTGGGAAAAGGCGCTGATCGCGATCGGCACGTCCTGGCTGCGCTCTTCGCGGCGCTGGGCGGTGACGACGATATCGGTACTGATAGAGGTGGCTTGGGCGGCCTGCCGCAACGTTGGCTCGGCAGATGGCGGCGGCGACGCACCGGGGGCTTCAGGCTGCTGCCTGGCGGCTGCCACTGCCGGCATCGCCAACAGCGCCACTCCGCTCAGCAAGGCGGCTAGTCGATCGATCCTTCTCATAATTTTCTCTCCTCCTTGACTATTTTTCAGCGGCTACTCTGGACTCGCGCTAGCCCCCGTTAGATCAGCCCCAGTTCTTGGCGGAGCACCTGCCGGTCCACTTTGCCGGTTGCATTGCGGTGGATCGGTTCGTGGCGCAGGAACACCTCGGCAGGCATCTTGTAATCCGCAAGTTTGCTACGCACCTGTTGGCGTACCGTTTCCTCGGTAACTTCGCGGCCCGGATGCGGCGTCACGGCAACGACCAGCCGCTCCCCGATCCGTGCGTCGGGCACGCCGAAGGCGGCGACGTCGGCAATATCGGGGTGTCCCGCGATTGCCCGCTCAACCTCGGCGCAGTAGATATTCTCGCCTTTGGAGATGACCATGTTGGTCTTACGATCAACAATCGCAACATACCCGGTCTCGTCGATGGAGCCGATGTCGCCGGTCTTGAGCCATCCTTGGGCATCGACCGCAGCCGCAGTTTCTTCCGGTCTGCCCCAATAGCCCGACATGATCATCGGCCCGCGAATACAGATTTCACCAACCTCGCCCAGTGCAAGAACGGCACCATCCTCATCGATCACACGCACTTCCACAACATCGTGCGCAACGCCCGAACACTCCGGACGCGAAGTGTAGAGCTCCCCCATCGCCAGGCTGATCGAACCGGCAGTTTCGGTCATGCCGTAGCCGCCGCCGAACACCCGGCCAGGAAAGGCTTCCTGCATGGCTGCAAGCAGGCTGGGAGTAAAGGACTGGCCGCCGCAGGCAATCGAACCGAGCGAGGATAGGTCATGCTCGTGGCGGCTCGGCTCGGCAAGCAGGTCCCATAACGTCATCGGAGGGCCGGTAAATTGGGTGATCTGCTCCTTCTCAATCAGACGCACAGCTTCCGCCGGGTTCCAGCGCCTGTGAAACACGATTTTTCCACCGTTCGCCATCACAGTCAGAAAGACTGCCTGACAGCCACCTATGTGAAACAGCGGCATAACGAGGAAAGCCGCCGTTCTCTGGCGAGCAGCCATCAGCGTAGCCATGTCGACGCCGAGCTTTTCCGCCATGCGAGCAGCGAAACGAGCCCCCGCGTGCTGGGTCATCATGATCCCGGTCAACATCGCCCGGTTGGTGATGATCGCCGCTTTGGGTCGGCCGGTCGTACCAGATGTAAACAGGATGCAAGAAGGATCGTCCGTTTCCATCTTGCTTTCCGGCAGCGGACTGCTGGCGTAGTCCCTCGCCATCGCATCCAGCGTCGCCTCGTCGAGAACAAGGATCTTCCCTTCATAGCGAGCCTGGACCAATGCATCCGCACGGCGCGCATCGGCGATCACCAACGATGCGCCGACATCCTCGATACAGTAGCGCATCTCATCGCCCGACCCGCGACTATTGATCAGCGCTGGGATAGCGCCGAGCGCCGAACTGGCGGTGAAGGCAACCATCCATTCCGGGGTGTTGTGCATGGCGATCGCCACGCGCTGACCGTGCGTAACGCCAAATTCCGCTGCCAGCCCCGCAGCCGCGGCACCTGTCAGTGCATGGAACTGGGCATAAGTAATGCGCCGGTCGCCATCGACAATGAAGTCCATATCACCACGCCCCGGCATGGTGGCATAGAGGGAGGACAAACTGCCCACGGCCCGCGCAAAGACGCGCATGGTCCGTCCGTTGACCACCTGCTCACAGATTTCAAACGGTTCGCCAGGCCCCGAAAGAGCGGGAGTGTGCGGATCAATTTGCACGCTCAGGATACTCCCCAATCTAGGCCGTAGTGACATTTTAGGGATTCACGACGGTTTGGATTTGTGATTCAAGGCTGGCTTTGGGAGGCTGGCGTGGAAGGCGAAGTGCTGCGGGATGATCAGTGGGAGCGGCTGCGCGAGTTCGTTCCGGGAGGGCGCAAGGGCAAGCGCGGTCCTCGCAGTGACGGGCGGTTGTTTCTTGACGCCTTGCTCTGGCTGGCGCGATCGGGCGGGCGCTGGCGCGATCTACCGGAGAAGTTCGGTCCCTATCAGACCGCCAAGCGGCGTTATTATCGCTGGGTCGAGCAAGGCGTGATCGACCGGATCTTCGAGGCTGTGTCGGATGATCCCGACATCGAATGGCTGGCGATCGATGCGACCGTGATCCGCGCCCAGGCCCAGGCGGCTGGGGCACGGGTAAAAAGGGGGGCGCTCAAGCCCAGGCTCTCGGGCGCTCGCGAGGCGGGTTCGGCACCAAGATCCATGCCGTAGTCGATGCCTTGGGCTTGCCGATCCGCTTCATCCTCGGCCCCGGACAGCAAAACGACATGGCGCCCGCCTGCGATCTGATCCGCGGCATCCCGGCTGGCAAGGTGCTGGCTGATCGGGCCTATGACGCCGACAGTTTGCACGATCTCATCTACGAGCAAGGCGGCGAGCCGGTCATCCCACCTCGCCGCCATCGCAAATATCAGCACCGTTACGATCGCATCGCCTACAAGCAGCGATGGGGCATCGAGGGCTTCTTCGCCAAGCTCAAGCAGTGGCGCCGTATCGCAACCCGCTATGACAAGCTCGCCGCAAACTTCCTCGGCTTCGTCAAACTCGCCAGCATCATGCTATGGATCAAATGATTAAATCGTCACTACGGCCTAGTTCGTTTTGTGATATCATCATTAAATCCAGCCGCAGGAGCGAAGCCTCGCGACAGTGTACTGCGCGTATCGCGGTCAAGTTCACGGCCACCCTCAGGTCGAACGAAAGGGACCGCGGATCGTCTCGATCCTCGCCGCAGGATGCTGGACGATGACAGAAGTCTCATAGGGGCCGCCCGTGCAGAGAAAGAGCGTCTGGCGATCCTCGCCGCCAATAGCGCAGGCGTAAGCAAAGCGTCCCTCATCGAGCGTCAGCCGGTGCGTGATTTCGCCACCTTCAACCACGCGGACAAACTTGCCCGTCACGCACGCGACCCAAATCCCCCCGGCATCATCCCCGCAGATCCCATCCGGAAAATGTTCGGGCGGCAGCTTGGCGAAGATCCGGTAGTTGGACAGTCCGCCTTTTTCGTCGACGTCGAACGCCGACAGAAGACAGGCCCAACTTTCAGCAACGATAAGGGTGCGGCTGCCGGGCCGGAATACCATTCCGTTTGCTACGGCGAGCTTGTGCTCCGTGGCAGGTGAAGCGCGCTGCTCCAGATCGATCGTCAGCAGAGGCGCTTCTGGCGCAGGATAGTCGTGCGAGAACTGCCCTACGTAACAATGCCCACTCGGGGTCACAAGCAAATCGTTTATCGCCGGAACGAAAGCGCTCAGGTCTATGATATAGTTACCTATCACTCGATTTTGACCGCAAGCGTCCTGTGACAGAGAGACTTGGCCACCCCCGCTTGCCTGACGGGAGTTACGCCCATGATCACTATGAACAAAGTCAAAGCAAGGACTGTTGATTGGGTGGACGACATCGTCGGCGCAGTGGCACGGATCGCTTACGCCGGATCAATTCACGGCTTTGAGAAAATCGTCGCTGCCAGGATTTGGCTAGCCACCCATATTCAGCGAGAGGCGAAGCTCACAGAAGGAGAAAATGCTTCTCAACGATGGAGCGCTGCACGGAATAATGAACTTACCGGCGCGCTCGACGATTGGGAAAATGAGGGCGGTCGTTGCTAGGCGAACGTCACCTGCGCTGCGCGTCCGGCATCAGTATGATCAGATAGCGACCTTACCCGGAAGCATTTAGACCTGCCCCCTGCGAAGGCTACCATCCGTTGAAGGGCTTGTTTCCTGCTTTTTTTCCTTTGCTCTGGTTGGCGGGATGCGAAGGCCCCGCTGAGCAGGCGGGAGAAAGGCGAGATGAGGTTGCTGCTAACGCATCGGGCGTAGCTTATGAGGACTCCGGCCCTACAGAAAAAGCGGGGAAGGTACAGGATCGAGCAAATAATGCCGCTCGGAAAGCCAGGCAGGCTTCTGCAGCAGCGCTGAAGGCCGAGGGGGAAAACTACCAGCGGCAAGCCGATGTTGAGGCCGAGGGCCTCGAAGCGAAGGCGGCTCAGTTACGCGATGCGGCGCGTGACCGGGCCAGAGCTCTTGATAAAGAAGCTGCCGCGATTAACCCGTGAGCGAAGTTCGCTATTCAAGCAAAAACAATCACGTGTCGAAATTCGCGGCAATTATGATCGATGAGAGCGGCAGGCGCCGTTAGCGCGCTGCCAGCTCATCAAAGGCTTTATTGAGATGACGTATGTCAGTGCGGGTTAAAAGTTCACCGCAAGCTACCTGATCTCGTGCAGTTGTTAGCAAAATCTCAAGATTTTTCAATTTGATCTGTGTTTGGTTTTGAACCAGTGGCAGATTTAACTGAGCTCTGATCATTACGGCGGCGAGATCCAAATGACTAGGGGTTGGGTTCATTGTTCTCTCCATCTTATTTTTATTCGTTTCAGAAACGTTCCATCAATTGAAGAGAACAACGAAAATAGTCGCAGCAATCAGTACCAGAACTGCGTTCAGAATGACCGCACGTCCCAACGTGTCATCGCGAAATAAATCAGCCGAAAACTGAAGGATGCTGGTTTTCTGTCCAGTGGTGAGCTTTGGTGTTGGCGAAACGCCGGTGGCAGTGCCGCCTTCGTTCTCCCAACAGTTCATAGCGGTTTGCAGATTGCGTTCGTTCTGTTGCGATAAGACACGGGCGCGGAACGTTCGTTCTCGTGAAACGCCTAGTGCAAGCCCCTGCCGCTCGATCCTCTCATGCAGAACAGTCTGCCGAAGTGGTAATGGGAACGGTATGTTTGGTGAGGTGGACATGTCACTCTCCTCGTCGAGCGGGAGCGCGCTTGTCTCTCAGTCACGGCATGCCCGCACAGAGTCGGAGCCGGGATGAGTCAGTATAACACGCTTAACCCGGGCTACCTAACGCCGCCTGGCGCATATCAGGATTCCACCTTACTCATTCGTCTTCTTCGCCCCGCTCTTCCTTTTCGGCGTCCGCACAGGCCTCCGGACCTTGATCCCGTTGCCAATCGGTGTCCCAATACCGCCAAACCGCATCGTCGGCGTAGTCCGCGACCTCCCTGCCGTCGGCAAATCTTTCCCCATTGATGGCGATCATCCTGGCCTTGAACCGCCGATAGAATTCTTCCTTCGTGATGCCACCCATAGCGACTTCCTTGCAGGTTCACGTCCTTGGCAAGGCGAACGGCGTGCCAGGCCTCAAGCAGCGGGCGAATGATCCGGCCCAAGCCGGCGTTGTCGGCCAGCAGGGCTTCCACATGACGCTCGAACTTGCTGCCCATGGCAGGCGGAACAATGAGACCAAACGTCTTCATCAAGCCCCTGATCTGGTTCGACAGTTCCGTGCCAATCCGTATCAGGCGAGGGCGCGTCTGTTCAGCTTATGGAACTCGCGACCGTTGACCGAAGATCCCGAACAAAGCGCAACATTAACTGCGCTCAATATGATTGTGGCTGGCCTTACCGACCGTTTTCCGATGAATGGAGAATCAAAGCCTACTTATTGTGCGGTGCAGCAAGATGGTCGTAGCCACGCCTGTGCAGGCCCTCTCCATCAAAGGATACTGCAATGCGGAACCTCTCGGACACGATCGCCCGTCTGGCGGCGCTTCGCCTCGACCCCGGCCAAATGCCCGACGACCATGGACGCCTGAGCGAACTGACGGATTTCGAATCCAACCCCGGCGCTCTTCGGGCGCGAACATATGTTCCCGAAAAGCTCGATGACGGGGCCGCGCTGGTGGTCGTTCTGCATGGCTGCACGCAGACGGCGGCAGGATATGATATTGGGTCGGGCTGGTCGCAGGTCGCTGATCGCCATGGATTTGCGCTTCTTTTCCCTGAAGCGGTTTCGGGGTATCTGTTTGATCCCGATGTTGGTGTGCGCGATCCTGGATCGACACATGCCTGGGCAGAAGTCTATCTTCCGACGGCAGGTTGGATCGCGTTTGATCCCACACACCGCCGCGTTGGATCGTCTAACCTGATTGCCATTGCCGTTGGCCGGTGCAACAGTCAGATCATGCCCATCCGCGGCGGCTTCACTGGCGCGCCGGACGATTTCCTCGGCATGGACGTTCGCGTGAGCGTCGTGCCGCTCTGACGGGGCGCAGAAAGGGTTTATGCCTGACGCCACTCTTTACATCCAGATACTGGCGGGCCTCGGTGCGATCATTCTCATGACGGCCTGGGTTCCGATGATCATGCGGAAAATGCCACTTTCGCTACCGATCGTCTGTGTCGTGGCCGGCGCAGCCTTGTTCACGCTGCCGGCGTTGCGTCCCTTTGCCGTTCATCCGCTGCAACACCCGATCGCTGTCGAACGCCTGAGCGAACTGGTCGTGGTGGTTTCACTGATGGGCGCCGGCCTGAAGATCGACAGGCTTATCGGGCTTCATAGCTGGGCGCTCACCTGGCGTCTTCTTGCGATTGCGATGCCGATCACCATCCTGCTTGTCGCCGCCCTCGCCTCGTCCCTTCTGGGCGTGGGGCTTGCGACCGCCCTGCTGATCGGTTCGAGTCTCGCGCCGACTGACCCCGTACTGGCCAGCGACGTTCAGGTTGGCGCCCCCGGCGAGGGAGAGGAAGGCGAAGCCCGCTTCGCGCTCACATCCGAAGCGGGACTGAACGACGGGTTGGCCTTCCCCTTCGTCAATCTGGCGATTGCCCTGACAGGCCTGTCGTTTGGGATCGAGGCGTTCGGACGCTGGCTGCTGATCGACCTGATCTGGAAACTTCTGGTGGGGCTCTGCATGGGCTACGGCATTGGCAGGGCGCTCGGCTATCTGACCTTCCACCTTCCCAATGTGGCCAAGTTGTCGCGAACCGGCGACGGTTTCGTCGCCCTGGGCGCCGCGCTGTTTGCTTACGGGCTGACGCAATTGGCTGGCGGCTACGGATTTCTTGCTGTGTTCGTGGCGGCGCTCGGCCTTCGTCATGCCAGCCGTGACCACAGCTACCAGCATCGGCTGCATGAGTTCGCGGAGGAAACCGAACGCCTGCTCATGATGATGATGCTCGTCCTGTTCGGCGGCATGGTCATGCATACCGGCTTGCTGGCAAGGCTGGACGCCCGGATCATTGTGTTCACTTCCCTCACCATTCTTGTCGCGCGTCCGCTCGCTGGCTTCATCAGCCTCAGCGGATCGCAGATACCCAGATGGGAAAAGGTCGTGATCTCTTTCTTTGGAATTAGAGGAATGGGCACGATCTATTATCTCGCCTTCGCCCTCAATCAGGCAGATTTCCCTGACCCGGCGAAGCTTTGGAGCATCGCCGCCTTGACGGTGCTTGTTTCGATCCTGCTGCATGGCGTCACCGTCACTCCGGCTTTGCAATTCCTCGATAAATGGCAGGCGCGGCCAAATACCGATGCTGGAAGGCCACCGTCAATGTGAGGAAGCGGGCTTCTTCGACGACTTTCTGGCGTTGCTGCAAGGGGGCTTCTTCGAGACAAGCCGTTAGGTGGCCTGAGCATTACATGCTATCATGGCGCATTACGGCTCAACTCATCCAGACAGGCCGTGGCTGAGAGACCAAGAGCGCTCCCGTTTGGCGAGGAGAGCGACATGTCTACATCGCAAGATTCACATTCATCATTGTCGCTGCGACAGCGCGCACGACATGCTGACGTAGAGCGACAGGGGCTTGCCCTCGGGGCGGAGCGAGAACGCGCACGTCGCGCGGCTTCCATTTCACAAGACCGTGAACGTCAACTGGAGGGCGCGATAGACGATTGGGAAAATGAAGGAGGCACGGCAATCGGGATGCCTCCTCCGTCAAGGCCCCATCTCCAGCGCAAACTTACCACTCTCCAATTGTCCGCCGACCTGTTTCGCGACGACACGTTGATCCGGGCCGTCATTCTGAACGGCCTACTGGTCCTGTTTGCGGGAGGAGCGGTCATTTTGTGGCTGAACAATTGAGGTCAACGCCACCGGTGCCGCATCTGGATAATGGAAAGAAGCAACATGAATGTGTCCCAGAACAGCGTTGGCCTGGCGGTTTCACTGATACAGGCACAATCTCGCCTGCCGTCTGTGCCGGCAAGCGAACTGATAAAATTACAGCGGCTGGAATGTCTGCTCACGACTGCTCGCGACAAGCTTGCGCGCGGGGGTGCGCTGTCCCGGGCCGATATGCAACGCCTCAACGGCGCCCTCGACGACCTGCAAGCCACATGAGCGTCGCTGGCGGGTCGTGTGGTGAAGAAGGGCCAGCGGCGGCGTTCCTTTCCGCTCTTTCCCGTCCACCTCGATTAGGTGCAGCCCTGAGCCATATCTGTGCTACAATGCGCGATCACCCGGATTTTTGCCCCAGGCATGTCGTGACAGAGAGACCATCGTGCTCCCGCCTGCAAATGGGAGATAATCGATGTCAGACGCTTTGCTGCCTACCTGCCCTTCTAACGAGTAGCCGTCATGATCAGCCAGACCACCCACAAATCGGTGATATTTTCCGAGCCATTCCAACTGCCGGAATTCGAAACGCCTCTTCCCGCCGGCACCTATGATGTGGAAACGGAAGAGGAGGTGCTTGAGGGCAATGTCCATGCGGCCTTACGCCGGATAGCTACAACGCTGCGCATCAGAAATGGCGCGGCCATCGAGCGTCACCCGGTCAACCCTGAGCATCTGGATGCGGCCTGGGAACGCGATCAAAGGGCAGCGCGAGCGGGCCGGGGCCCGCCCGCGAATCGGGCCTCGGTTCCCCTCTGGGTCCGAAACACACCCTCCGACGGCAGCCGGTAGACCAGCCGTGCTAAACAGTACAGTCATGTGCAGGCGGCAGGCAGCGCATCATCGGCAGGTCGCGGCCGCCTCAACCGTTGAGAAGTTGCGCAGGGTCGCGCTCGCGGCCGCCAGCGCCTGGGAGGTCCAGGCCATGGAGGCGGAGTCTCAGGAAAGCGGAGAGCGGGGTAGGTTAAGCGCGCAAGACGCAGCGATCGCTCTGGAATCGCACCGGGAGGGAGAGGAAAATGAACGCGCCCCCGCGGCAGACAAGACCGATTTCGGTCGTCTGCAACGCCCAATAGACGATTGAAAGACGCACCCGCTCAGCACCGATAATGTAATCAGCTTTTCAGCGTCACGATGCTCAATATACCCGGCTTTTGCGAGGGGCTGGAGGCATTGTGCTTCCGGGGCTTTGCGGCCTTGGGTTTACGAACCTCGCGGTTCGATCTTTTCTGACTTTTGGCCATCGGAACGCTCCTTCAAGATAAGAGTGGACAAATCGCTGAGCAGAAACGGTGCAACCGGGATCAGCATTCCCGCTGAACCAAGCCGCCACCCTCATTCTCCCATTCGTCTAGTGCATCCTCGAGTTCAGCCTTTCGACCCGCAGTCCATGTATCGTCACTGGCTCTACGTATATGGCCTTTCAGCCAGATTCTGGCAGCGACGATTTTCTCATAGCCGTGTATAGACCCCGCATATGCTACGCGCGCGACCGCCCCGACAAAATCATCTTTCCATTGTGGATTTCTCGTCTCGTATTTACGCATCGTAATCATGGGAGGAACTCCCGTCAGGCAAGCGGGAGCGGATGTCTCTCTGTCACAGGATGCTTGCGATCGAAATCGAGTGATGAAGAACTATACCATATATCCGGTCGGATGGCGGCATCGTTTCCATCCTCATGACCGATATTTCTGCAGCCCCGAGAAAAACCGCGAGATCACCGCATTCGGTTCGCCAAAACCGACTGAGTAGTTTCCGAGGCTTCTTTGCGAACAATGAACCCGACATTGTCGGCGAAGCGCGCTCGGAAGTGCGGCTGGTTGCAGCAGTACGGGGCGAGCGAAGCGGAAACCTCGGGGAATTGCCATGACAAATGTGGGTCTGCACCGAAAGGAAGCGGTTCCGGGAAAGATCTCGCCTTCCGACATCCTGACCGGACAGGATTTTCATTCATCCGGCAGTCCCAATTCGACCCGTCTGCGATATTTCGCCCCGCCAGCCGACCTGCGATTGCACATCGGGTGCATATATCTGGTCACGACGGATACTGACCATGCCACTGGCATGATGCGCGCAGACTTTCCTCAATTGCGCTTCATGCTGTCGGGCAGCGGCCACTATATCTTTGCCAATACCCTCACCTATGCGACGCCGATGGTCTGCATGCTCGGCCCGACCATGGGGGCGACCCGCTTTCTGTTGGACGGGCCTCTGCAAATGTTGGGGGTCGCACTGCTTCCGTTGGGCTGGATTGCACTGACCGGGCGTGACGCATCGGACCATATTGACCGCCTTTACGACATGACGGCGAGTGCTGATGGCGCCGCCTATAAGGAGATTCTCGGTCGGCTGAAGGCAATGAATGAGCCGGAAAAAGCGGTGACCTTGCTCTGGGATTATCTGCGAGCGAATATGGCCGCGGTGCGTCCCGCGATAAGGGCGTTTGTCGCTGCGGTAGACGACTGGCTGGCCAGCGAGACATCGCCGCAAGTGCGGGACCTTCGGGACGCGACCGGTCTGTCGGAACGGCAAGTAGCGCGGCTGACCAACCGTCTCTATGGTGCACCGCCCCAATATCTGGCGCGCAAATATCGGGCACTCCGCTTTGCCGCGCAGATCGCACGCGATGGTCAGGACCGGAACGGGCTTTGCTACGACAGTTTTTATGACCAGTCTCATTCCATCAGGGAAATCAAGCAGTTCCTTGGCCGCACGCCCGGTCAGATCAGGAAACTACCGATGGCAACGCAAATGCCAGACGGGCCAGTTCAGGAAGCGACCTTGCCCCCATTTTGCGCATGATCGATGCCCGGTGATTTTCTACGGTACGCTGGCTGATGCCCAAATCCGCCGCGATATTCTTGCTGGGATGCCCTAAAAGCACCATGTCCATTATTTGATGCTGCCGCTTGGTCAGAGCAGCGATCCGGCGTGACGTGGCTTCCTGGACCCCGGATGATTTTCCGGCATCATGAGACTGTTCGAGCGCACCGCCAATGCTGGCGAGCAGTGCCGCGCGTCCGACCGGCTTTTCGATGAAATCGCAGGCACCCGCTTTCATCGCCTGGACCGCCAGCCCGATTTCGCCACTGCCCGTGATGATGATGGCAGGCAATCGATCGCCTCCGTCCCGCAGCTTTTCCAAAAGTGCGATACCGCTCATACCGGGTAGGTTGGCGTCGATCAGCAGGCATCCCTCGCCTCCCGGCAGATATCCGGCGAGAAACGCCTCCGGGCTTCCAAAAGCCTCGACATGGTGGCCGTCGGCTTCCAGTACGTCGCGAAGGGACGTACAAATTTCCGGGTCGTCATCCACGACGAACACAGTGGAAACCGGATCGGCGCCAGGAGGCCCATCTATCGAGGCGCCATGTGGCGCACTGTCCGGCAAGAGCCGCTCAATCACCGCAGCAAGTTCGCGCGCCTGCACCGGCTTGCTCAGTTGCACACAATCCTGAAGCGCGATCTCCGCAAGAGAACTCGTCGAGATGTCACCGGTCAGGATGATGCCGGGCACGGGATGATGAAGCAGATTGCGGAGCTTCGCCAGCAGTTGCAGACCGTTCATGCCGTTCGGAAGATTATAGTCAGCCAGGATGATGTCCGGCCGGATCGCTCCGCCAGACACCAACTTCACGGCGGCGTTTCCGTCCGATGCGATCCTGACGATATGCCCTTCAGCCTTGAGCAGTTGTGCGAGCAGGTCGAGGACGTCGGGATCGTCTTCAACAAGGATGATCGCGCAACCCGATCGGGCCGTTTGTTCGGCATCATGCCGGTCCCTTTCGGGGACCAGCGCGGGGTGTGATCCGCCGGTACCTTGTCTGACACCGATCGAAAAAAAGGACCCTTTGCCCGGCATTGACCGGACTTGCACCTCATGACCCAACAATGCCGAAAGGCGCTGGACAATCGACAGGCCGAGGCCGAGGCCATGACTGCGCTCCCGCGCGGCATTGTCGACCTGATGAAATTCATCGAAGATCGCATGGAGCTGGTCCCCCGGTATACCGATCCCGCTATCCCAGACTTCGATTCGCAGCCCACCGCCATTCCGCCGGCAGCCCAGCACTATGCGACCTCGCTTGGTATATTTTATGGCGTTGGCAAGTAGATTTCGAAGCATCTGTTCCAGCAGGCGTGGGTCGCTTTCGATTATTGCAGAACTCGGCTGGACACGCAGAGACAAGTGCCTTGCCTCCGCCAGATAGGTGAATTCGTCCCGAAGCCGGTCGAGCAATTCCATGATCGGGAAGGCGACGGGCCTCACCGTGATGACGCCAGCTTCGATCTGGTTGATGTCGAGCAAAGCGTTGAGCATGCCCGACATCGCGCCGACGGTCTGATCGAACCGGGCGATCAGTTTCTGGGCATCCTCTCCTTCAACCATCTGCGCCAGAAGCGCCTGTAGCAGTGTCAGCGATTGCAGCGGCTGCCGCAGGTCGTGGCTTGCCGCCGCCAGAAAGCTCGATTTTGCGAGGTTCGCCCGTTCAGCCTCCTGCCTCGCCGCGTCCACGGCCGATACGGCCAGCTTGCGCTCGGTGATATCGACGAAGGTAATGACGACGCCTTCGACCCGATTGTCATGGGCAAGATAGGGAAGAATGCGCCGCACGAACCAGACACCGTTCTTCGCGCCGATTTCGCGTTCAATGGCATCCTTGCCCGCTAGGACCACCTGGGCATCGGGGAGCAGATCTTCATCCGTCGCGAGCGCATGGAGGTCAGCAAGCGGGCGGCCAACGTCGCCGGGGATGACATTGAAAATGGATCTGGTTGCGGGCGTGAAAAAGCGAATCCTGAGTTCACGATCAAGGAACAGTGTCGCCACATTCGTACTGTAAAGCACGTTCTGCAAATCGTCGGCGGTCGTCCGCTGACGGTCAAGCGTTTCCTGGAGCTGGGAGTTCAGCGCTGTCAACTCCTCGTTAAGGGATTGCAACTCCTCCTTGGATGTCAGCAATTCTTCGTTGGTCGACTGGAACTCCTCGTTGACGGACAAGGCCTCCTCATTGATGGCTTTCTGTTCCTGGGTCGACATTTCCAGATTCTGAAGCGCATTCTGCAATTCGGCCTGGGTTTCTTCCAGTTCGCGTTCCAGATCGGCGACGCGGGACCGATCGACACGCGCCAGGGTCGAACCCGGCATGCGGTCCCGGCTGGTCTCTTCGATGAAGCAGACGAGCAACAGCTCCTCACCCTCATGCGTCAAAAACTGGACATCGATGTCAAACCAGATCGTCGCGCCATCGCGGTTCTGTCTGCTGCGTCCGGCGCTGACCCGCGGCCTATCATTCCCGGTCTGTTCAATCGCGAGCCTCAGCTTCGTCCGTAAGGCCGGCGTCGCCATCGCCAGCAGGTCAAGCGAGGGATAACCAGGCGCCACGCGCAGATAACGGTCCGTGGGGCCAAGCGAATAAAGGCATTGGCGTTGACGATTGATCAGCACGGCGGCCGGCGCATGCGTTTTGAGCACGGCCTGACGACATAGATCAGCAAGCGTGGTTTGCCGCGACGTCAGTGGGGGACCGATTGACGCAGAAAATGTGGGAATGCTCTCGTCGAAACTCAACGGAAAGCCCGCATCGCCGGGTCGGCTCCGCGCGATATGCCGATAGATTTTCTCGGTCTTCGCGATCAGTTCGAAGCGGTCGTCGATATTGCCGGCGGCATCCGAAGGCCCGAGGAACAATATCCCCTGTTCGCGCAGGGCGAAATGAAACAGCGCGACGGCCTTCGACTGCGCTTCGGGGTTCAAATAGATCAGCAGGTTCCGGCACGATATCAGGTCGATCCGCGAAAAAGGCGGGTCTGCCAGCAGATCCTGGACCGTGAATATGACGTCGCCCCGCAGATCGGGAACGACGCGATAGCCGCCGCCATCCTCCTTTTTGAAAAATCGGGCCAACTGGTCGGGCGGCACGTCCTCCGCGATGGTTTCGGGATAAAGCGCTTCGCGGGCCGCAGCGATGGCATCCGGCTCAACGTCGGAGGCAAATAGCTGGAGCTTGATATCGCGCTTGGCAGCCGTGATGGTGTCACGGCAAACCATTGCAATGGAATAGGCTTCCTCCCCCGTGCTGCAACCCGGCACCCATATTCGCAGCGCCTGATGCTCTTTCAATCCCCGGATGAGGTCTGGAATGATCGTCCTGCCCAAGGTCGTGAAGACCTGCGGATCACGAAAGAAGCGGGTGACGTTGATAAGCAGGTCCTTGGCGAGTTGGTCCCGCTCCCGCGGGTCATTCCGCAACAGCTGCAAATAGCTGTGCATATTCTTCGCCTCGATCGGGGCAATGCCGATCCGCCGCTCGATCCGCCGTTCCAGCGTGCCACGCTTGTACAGCCGGAAATCATGCGCGGTCGTCTGCCGGAGAAAGTCGATGACATCGGGCAAGCTGGCCGATTCCGGTTGCCGGTCCGCCGATCCCAGCCGATCGGGCAAAGCGGCGACCCGTTGGCCGAATTTCGCAAGCGCCTCCGGCATCCGCCCCACAGGAAGCACCGCATCGACCTTGCCCGTGAGAATGGCACTGCGCGGCATACCGTCATAGTCCGCTTCGTCCGGGTCCTGCGCGATGATGAAGCCGCCCTTTTCCTTGAGTACAGGCAGGCCGACGCTTCCGTCCGCGCCCGTGCCGGAAAGGATCAGACAGGCGGTGCGTGGACCGCAATCCTGCGCCAGCGATTTGAGCAGGAAATCGAAGGGAAGACGCGCACCGTGCCGAGTCTGGGGCAAAGACAGATGAAGCGCACCGGAGCGTACCGAAAGATAGCGCCCAGGCGGAATGACATAGAGGCAATCGGGCTCAAGCAGCGCGCCGTCGCTCGCCTGGACGACGTTCATCGCGCTATGTTCGGCGAGCAGTTCTACCATCATGCTCTCATGCGTCGGGGCGAGGTGCTGGACCAGAATGAATGCCATGCCGGAATGGGCGGGCAATCCGGCGACGAGTTTGGTGGCGGCTTCGAGCCCACCGGCCGAGGCCCCTATGGCGACGATGGGAAAACAGGGGCTACTCAGCAGCGCGCGCGCTGGCGAAGGCCGTTCGGTGACTGACGGAGTCGCATGCCCTTCGACCGAGATGCCGCGGTGTCGTTGGTCGACACCCGACTCGGGAGTAAATGCTGCCATGGATCGGATTATAGCACGGGGGCCAGCGCAACCCTTTACGCCCAATTGATATGGCATATGTGAGATTTGAGTAATTTCCGACCCTGATCGGTCTGGTGATATCTCTGTAAGATCGGTAGCAAGCCTCTGAATTGGACCGCTAGTGCGCGCGCAGTACATCTGGCAGACCCAAAGATCGTCCAGAGGCGCCCGCTTGGAGGACCGAACAATGCCCCCGATTGTTCCGCCGCACGCTGAAGCCGATCGTCGGCCCCCGCCAAATGGCGTGAAATGCGGTCGGGCAGAACCCCCGGCGGGGCAAGCGCGTCCCACGTCCATCGACACGAACAATGGCCCTTTGGCATTGCGGGCGGATATCGCCAGATGGGTCAACGAAGGCGGCGCATGGGAGGAGGCTGCATCGTGAAGCCGCTCCAGATAATGCTCGTTGAAGACGACGCGGTCATCGCAATGTCCCTTGCAGATCTGCTAAGCGGCATGGGGCACGCAGTCTGCGCGTTTGCCGAGACCGAGGCGGAAGCGGTGGCCGCCGCCGTTCGATGCAGGCCCGATCTGATGATCGTCGATGCTAACCTGTATGAAGGCAGCGGCATCTCAGCTGTTGCCCAAATCCTCCTTGCGGGCTTCGTGCCACATATATTCATGACAGGCGATCCCTATCAGGTGCAGGAGTTGGCACCAGGCGCGGTCATCCTGCGCAAGCCATTCAAACTCCATGATCTCATCTGTGCCATCGAACTTTCCAGTCAGTCACCGGACTGATCCGTTACTCTATAAAGTGAGTAGTTTCCGATACTCACGATATATTCTTAAGTCGTATATGATCATCTCTAATGATTAAGACAATAAAGGCTGGAGAGAAAATATGCGCATCTTCATAGCAGGGGCAATGGCTGCGGCTATGCTTACGGGCTGTATGAGCGACGGCAATGATCGTCGTCCGCGCGCGGAATGGCGGCAATATGACTATAACCGGCCAGATCCAAATTATAGCGGATATTATGCCGATCGATATTATCGCGAGGACCGTCGCTACGGCGAGCGCCGCCTGGCGCAGAATGACCGCATCTATCGCGGTCAGGACGGACGCTATTATTGCCGCCGTTCGGACGGCAGCACAGGGCTGGTCGTCGGCGCCATCGCGGGTGGCGTACTCGGCAATATGATCGCGCCAGGTGGATCGGAAACGCTCGGTACAATCCTTGGCGCCGGTGCGGGCGCGCTTGCTGGCCGCGAGATCGATCGCGATACCCGCTGCCGCTGAGGCAGCAACCGCATGGGATCGAACATTGACGATTCCTCCGCAGTGAGGGGAGGGATCGGCAGGAGATAGATTATGACCATCGGGCTTATCCTCGTCATCATCCTCGTCATCCTGTTGCTGGGCGGTTTCAGTGGCCGCTTCGGCGGCTATGGCTATGGCTTTGGTCACGGCGGAATAGGGGTGATCGGTGTTATTCTGATCATCGTTGCCCTGCTGTTTCTGACCGGTCGGCTGTGAATACAGTTCCCGGCGAGCCCGCAAGGGTGAGGGCCTTCAGCTTCATTGATGATAACAGACCAGCATCAAAGGATATTTTTCATGCGCGCATTCATGCTCATGGCGTCTGTAGCCGCACTGGCAGTGCCGCTCGTGTCGCTTGCTCCTGCGGCCCAAGCCCAGTCAGGATGGTCGCGGCATGGCCGGACATCGACCGGCTATACCTTGAGGCAGGTCAGGATGTGGGCCGGGCCAGACACGGATTATCCTGTCATACGCTTCATCCCCGGTAACCGCCGGGTCGATATTTACGGCTGCCTGAATAACTGGAGTTGGTGCGATGTGGGCTACCGTTCGGATCGCGGCTGGGTTGCCGGTCGCCTTCTGGGCGCCGATTACCGGGGGCGGCGACAGTCGATTATCACGATTGCGCCCTATATGAGCATCCTTGTGTTGTCGTTCCGGTTCGACGACTATTGGGACAATCATTATCGCAGCCGTCCATTCTATTCCGATCGCTCTCGTTGGGAGAGCCACTATTACGACAATTACAGGCCTGAATGGGGACCCTGGCCCACCACCCCGGATCGGTATCGTCGGGGGAACGACCGGCAGCGTCCGCAGATGGCGCCGGACAGGCGTGAGTCTGAGTACAGGGATCAGCCGGTAAATCCCTACCGCCGCGACGCTACCCCTCAGGCGGTGCCGACGCCCGACCGCCCCAATGTCAGCCCCGGTGCGATGCGGAATCGTGATCAGCGGCCTTGGGAAGCCGCGCCCGATGCGCAAGGAAAGAATGACTCCGCTGCCGCGAAGCATGGCGATGCCGAAGAGCGCGCCAGGAGAAAAGCCGAGGCCGAAAATATGCGCAATGACCGGCAATAACGATCCGCACCGTCAAATGGGATGTCGCCTCATGAATGAATATGGAGACCTACTATGAGAATTTCACGCTATATTCGATTTGCAATTTTGCTGGGCGGCCTGGCCGTTGCGAGTTGCAACACTGTCGAAGGCGCCGGAAAAGATGCGCAATCGGCGGGTAGAGCTGTTGAGCAAACCGCACAGGATGCGAAGTGACAGCGCGCAACAGGAATTCATGAAACCAGCCCGCTGGTACAGCGGAGGCACAGGGTGCGTGAAGCGCGGGCTGGTCCTCGCAATAAGCGATGAAAAAGCGGCCGTTCTTGCCGTCTCAGGTGCAAAATTGCGCACGGTTTCCAATGGATTGCAACAAGATTTGGTTGCGCTAGGGTAGACTGAATGAGCGAAATTCGGGTTCAACCAGCGTCTAGGACGGTTGCAGCCAAACCAGACGCACGGGTTGCGGATCTTGCCCAGCGACTGCTGGAAGGAGGGCTATCCGAGCTTTCGGTGCGCGAACAGCGCGTCATCTCCACAATCGCCGATCGGCATCATGTCACGCGCAGCGTCAATCGCGCGGTAGACGATGACCAGACCATTGGCGACCGTATCGCGGACCGGGTCGCGCGCTTTGGGGGTTCCTGGACCTTCATCATCATTTTCGTAGTGGCGCTGGGTGCGTGGGTAGGACTCAACACGCTGGCGCTGATATATTTCGGTCCAGCTTTCGACCCATATCCCTTCATTTTCCTGAACCTGATTCTCTCGATGATCGCCGCGTTGCAGGCACCTATCATCCTGATGTCGCAGAACCGGCAGGCTGCACGCGATCGTATTTCGGCCGGTCTCGATTATGAAATCAATCTCAAGGCTGAATTGGAGATCATGGCCTTGCATGAAAAGCTCGATGCTCTGCAGATCGACCGATTGGAAATGCTGCTAAGGAGGCAGGGCGAATTGCTTGAACTGCTTGTCCAATACCGGCTAATCGAGCGTGCTTCAATTGTCTCATGAATCTGGATTGAAGCAGGAGAAGATAAGATTTCTACCGCAAGAGTAGGTGATGATTTAGTTATGCATAGCCTACCACCGTTGATGGCGTCAACTCCAAGAGTGTGAGGAATACTATCCTACGTCTGGATGGGATATCTGGTCGAACGATTGACTTGGCTTTGCCAATCCACGTGTTACACCAAATTTGACCCCGGCATCTTCGTGTGGCCGGATATAGACACGATAGATGCTGGGAAAGTCTATTCGTAAGATTTGCTCGATCTCACCGATGATACGCTCGACATCTCCCGCTGAAATCCGATTATCGAAATCGACATTTACAGTGGCAATGATTTCGGTCGGTCCATTGTGAATCGCAATGATCTCGCCGACGCCCATCACGCCTTCCCGGGTCGCGGCGCGACGAATGCCGGCGATAAGTTCAGGATCGGCCGCTTCACCGATAAGTAGACCTTTCGCTTCCCTGGCCAAAAAGATAGCCACGGCCCCAAGCAGGAGGCCGATCAGGATCGACGCAGCACCGTCAAACCGTGGTTCACCGGTCGCCTGGGAAAGGCCGAGTCCAATCGCGGCGATAACAACACCGACCATTGCTGCACCATTTTCCAACAAAATGATGACGGTCGCCGCATCCTTGGTAGAAGTAAGAGCCTGCCACCAACGCTTGTCGCCCCGAGCCGCGTCGAACCGGCGAAACGCTGCTGCGGTCGAGGCTCCTTCCAGAAAAAAGGCTATTGCCAAAACGGTGTAAGCTATCAGCGGTGAGACAGCTGGTTCGGGGGCCAGTAGATGAACGATTCCTTCATAGATCGCCACGCCCGCGCCGAGCGCAAAGACAAGGAGCGCCACGACAAAACTCCAGAAATAAAATTCGCGGCCATAGCCTCCAGGATGAGCGGCGTCCGGAGGCTTGGCCGCCCGCTTCTGGCCATAGATCAATAATAACTCATTGCCCGAATCGACGAGGCTATGCACACCCTCGGTCAACATCGCGGACGATCCCGTAATCGCCGCCGCAATGAACTTGGCGATTGCGATCCCCCCGTTCGCAACGAGCGCGATTACGAGAATCTTTGTTTCTGAATTCATCCCACCTGCCATAGCAGTCGTTCTCAGATATTGGTCATTCTTGTTACCATAACACGCCCTAGTCACCTGAATCTAAAGTTCGGTGCATAATGTTTGCTCGGTCTTTTGGCAGAAGCGTTTGACTGAGGCGAGAATATCGTCGGCGGATTTGGTCCATCGGAAGGGCTTGGGCTCGGCATTGTGCTGATCGATGAAGCTGCGGATGTCGGCTTCGAGCTGGGCTGTGGAGGTATGGACCCCGCGCTGGATCTGCTTCCGGGTGAGTTCGGCGAACCAGCGCTCGACCTGATTGATCCACGATGCGGACGTCGGTGTGAAATGGACGTGATAGTGCGGCCTGCGCGCCAGCCATGCCTTGACCATCGGCGTCTTATGCGTGGCGTAATTGTCCATGACGATATGGACGTCGAGGCCGTCGGGAACATTGCCGTCGATCTGTTTGATAAAATCGAGAAACTCGGTTGCGCGATGCCGCTTGTAGCATTTACCGATAACGGCGCCAGTGGCGACATCGAGGGCGGCGAATAGCGAGGTCGTCCCGTGCCGGATATAGGACGGGGTGCGCCGCTCGGGCATGCCGGGCATCATCGGCAAGATGGGCTGCTCGCGGTCGAGCGCCTGGATCTGCGACTTCTCGTCGACACACAGGACCAGCGCATGGGTTGGCGGCGATAGATAAAGGCCGACAATATCCCTGACCTTGTCGACAAACAGCGGATCGCGCGACAGCTTGAAGGTCTCTGCCCGGTGCGGCTGCAGCCCGAACGCGTTCCACATCCGCCGGATCGTCGTGTGCGAATGGCCGGCAGACGCTGCCATCGAACGGATCGACCAGTGGGTCGCATCAGCAGGGAGCGTTCGCAGCGTTCGTTCGATCACCGCTGCCACTGCATCGTCGTCGATCGAGCGCAGACGACCGGAGCGTGGTTCGGGGACTGTCAGGAATTTCGTGTGCGGCGAGGCGGTTGACCATCAGGCCGTCATGGCCCTGATGAAACGTTCGCCGAAGAGCAGGGCAAATTGCGCCTTCGCCATGTTCCATTCGCGCGGTGGCATTTTCCACTCTTTCTCCGATCGGTTCAAGATCAGATAGAGGAGCTTGGTGGCGGCCTCATCATTGGGGAAATGCCCCCGGGCACGAACAGCGCGGCGGAGCTTGGAATTGAGGGCCTCGATCGAATTTGTCGTATAGACGATCCGCCTGACCTCGTCGGGAAAGGCGAAAAACGGGATGACCTCGGGCCATGCCCGGCGCCAACTTTGGCCGATGGCCGGGTAACGCTGCCCCCAGAAGCTGGCTTCGAACGCTGTCAGGGCTTCTAGCATCGACGGCACGGTAGATCGCTTTGAGGGCGGTTCCAAGCGCCTTGCGATCTTTCCACGCCACGAAATCCATCGAGTTGCGCAGCAGGTGGACGATGCATGTTTGAACCATCGCTTCGGGGAAGACGGCGGTGATGGCGTCGGGGAAGCCCTTGAGGCCGTCGACGACGGCCAGCATGATATCCTCAACGCCGCGGTTGCGCAGTTCGTTCATGACGCGCAGCCAGAATTTGGCGCCTTCATTCTGCTCCAGCCACAACCCCAGGACCACCTTGGTCCCGTCGGCCATGACCCCTAGGGCAATATGGATCGCCTTGTTGCGGACCATGCCTTCGTCGCGAATCTTGACCCGGATCGCATCGAAGAAAACCAGCGGATAGGCTGGATCCAGCGGCCGTTGCTGCCAGGCTGCGACTTCCTCCAGCACCGCGTCGGTGATCGTGCTGATCAGATCGGGCGAGGCGTCGATCCCATACAGGTCGCGCAGATGACCGGTAATCTCCCGCGTACTCATGCCCCGCGCATACATCGAGATGATCTTGTCGTCGAGGCCGGGGAAGCGCCGCTGGTACTTGGCGATCAGCTGCGGGTCGAAACTGCCGGCCCGATCCCGCGGCACCTCGATCTCGATCCGTCCTCCATCGGTCGTCACTGTCTTGCGGCCATAGCCGTTCCGGCTGTTGGTCCCTTGCTCCTCCTGGCCAAGATGGTGATCCATCTCCGCATTGAGCGCCCGTTCGGCAAATGCCTTCTTCAATGTATCGAGCAGGCCGCCCTGGCTGAGCGCCGATGCCGCGTCAGTGCCGGCCAGCAACTGGTCGAGAATGTCGTTCGGTATCGAAGGTTCTTTGCGTCGCGACATAGTGGGTCTCCTTGTTCCCCATTATGCCTCGCCGCACACGAAATTCCTGACAGTCCCGTGGCTCGTCGAGTAAACCGTCAATGCGATCGTGCAAAAACCGCGCGCGCCACTTGCCGACCGTGCGCTCGCTCACGCCAAGATCGGCGGCCACCTGCTTGCTTTGCATGCCATCGGCGCAGCGCAAGACAATACGGCAGCGCTCCGACAGCGAGCGCGCCACCCGATGACGCCGCACTTGCCGTTCCAAATAGGCACGCTCGTCCGCCGTCAAAATCAGGGCCTCAAGAGGCCGACCTCGCGCCATCTCGCTCGCTCCCGTCGTTCCGACAGGATCAATCTACAATATAACTTACTTCAGTTCCAGGTGACTAGCATGTCGTGCTTCTCTCCGCGCGTACCTTCAGACCAATAGCTGTTCTCGAAGAGCAAACAGGCGTGAAGGCAGGGTCGACGTTGGAAAATTGTATAACCGGCCTGCGCACAAGCGAACGGCAAATTCTTGCGGCCTAGTTCCGTAACCGGACAGTCGGGAATGTCCCATTCCCGGTCACAGATGATTGGGTCAGGGCTGGTTCCTGCAGGTCCCACTTGAAATCCTGATGCCAGATCGGCATGATGGTGAGGCGGGCAGACCAGGCGTAGGTACTAGGTTTGCACATGACTGAAAAAGACGAGCAGTTTCTGCGGTTGCGAGCCGTGATGGACAAGACCGGCAAGCCCAAGGCATCGATCTATCGCGATATCCATCTGGGCACATTTCCAGCACCAGAGAAGATAGGCGCCAGGGCGGTTGCCTGGCGCCTATCGCAGATATTACGCTGGATGCAGGCGCCCAGCGCTTACCAGGACGACTGAAACCATTCCAGTGTACCCACAGCAGGCTTTGCCGGCATCGCCTTCTCGATAGCGATTGCCGCTGACGCCTGTTCGACCTGGTCAAGATAGTCCGCCCACCATTCGAGCATCTTGCGACGATGGGGCAGATAGTGCGCGGCATTGTAAACGGCGCGCACACCGCCAGGCACATGTGCCAGTTGAAGCTCGATCCAGTCGGCCTTGAACAGGCCGCTCTCGTTGAGCACCGTACTGCCGATCGAGCGGAACCCATGCACGGTCGCCTTGTCCCCGACGCCCAAGCGCTGAAGCAACGTCAGCATCCTGTTAGCGCTGATCGTGTCGCCCTGATTGCCGATCACCGGAAAGAGATATTGGCCGAAACGCTCATTGCCATATTTGCCATAGACGTTGAGTTCCTTGATCTCCCGAAGAAGAGCGACGGCCTGAGGGGGCAAGGGCACCAGATGCTCAACCCGCATTTTCATACGCTCAGCCGGAATCCGCCATAATGGTTCAGGTCCACCGAGACCTTCAAACTCGGACCATTGCGCATGCCGGGTTTCCGTTGTCCGAACCATCGTGAGGATGGTCCAACGCAAAGCGAGATGGCTGAGCCTGGAGCCGGTATCAGCGTTCAGGGCTGCGTAAAAGCGCGGCAATTCCTTGATCGGGATCTTCGACCGATGGTTCACCGCCGCTCGCTTGCGCATCACTGTCGCCAGGTCACGGCAAGGATCGGATTGCACTCTCCCATCGGGAATACCGAACCGAAAGATTTCGCTACAATAGGCCCGGACCCGATGCGCCATCTCGATGGCGCCCCGGTCCTCGATGGTCTTGAGCGCATTGAGCATGTCGCGCGGCAGGATCGCGCGGACAGACAGTTTGCCGATGGTCGGAAAAATATCGGCCTCAAGCCGCCTTTCTATCACGCCGGCATAGCGATCGGACCATCCCGGTCGCTTGACAACCATCCATTCCTGAGCCAGTTGGCGGAACGTCGTGCGTTCCGCGTGATCGTCATGCTTTTGCTTCCGCCTGATGTCAGCGGGATCATGGCCGGCCGCGAGAACCGCTTTCATCTCTGCACGCCAGACGCGGGCGCGATCGATGCTCATCAGCGGATAGTCGCCGCCGGTGATGCTCTTCTGTTTATGATCGAGGCGATAGGAGAGTCGCCATTCACGTCGCCCATTGGGCAAGACGCAGATATTGAGGCCTCTGCCATCGGCTTTCTTGATGGGACGATCGGAAGGGAGAATCGCTTGGATAAGGGTGTCGGTCAACACGGATCAGGACTCCTGAAAACCGTGCGCGGGACTTAAAATCCTGACTTTCGAACCAACAAATTTACCAACAAATCTCATGGTAACCACCTGGGCGGTTATGATCCTGTGTGAGATCATATTACATGAGGTAACCGCTTGAAAGAAGCGGATTTTTTCACGTCCATTTGAGACTTTGTTGGTCCATCTGGACCGAATTTTGGTTGCGGGGCAGCCTACTTCAAAGTTATTTAACATATTGCTATTAAATGATTTTTTTCATATTGACAAAAGTCAAACCAACAGAATGTTGAAATTGGCGCCCGGGTTCCAAGCCACTCTCCATGAGGTCGAAGTCCAACGCGGGCTATCACATCTAACATCTCCGCTGCAGTTTCTCTATGAAATGGGACGGCCACAATCGGTGAATGCTGCGACATAACCGAGCGCCCCCAATCGGGCCGGATTGATCACGCTTGCAATCTTCTTACATGGCAGGCATGATCAACTTTGCGGGCAGACCAAACAGGGAATTGGTTTGCATGATAGAAGAAAGTGAAAGATTCCTTCGAATTGGTGACGTGATTGCCAAAACGGGCAAATCCAAGGCATCAATTTACCGAGAAATGCTTGTTGGTGCATTTCCTGCCGCAATTAAAATTGGCGCCAGAGCTGTTGCGTGGCGCCAATCCCAAATAGCGGAATGGATGGTCTCCCCTATCGATTACCACTCTGACTGAAGCCAGTTTAGAGCAGTGAGCGCAAAGTAGGAATCGCGGACGATTCCTTTTTGCGCGGATTTGTGATTCATGTGCCTGTGGAGGTGAACCATGGGCAGAGCATATTCGGCTGATTTGCGGGAACGGATATCGGCGCACGTAAGGGCGGGACACTCGCGCCGGGCGGCGGCCCGCCATTTCGGTGTGAGCGCGAGTTGCGCAGTGAAGTTGTTGCAGCGAGTGGAACGAACAGGTTCGGCTGCTTCTTCACGAATAGGGCGGCCACGCGGCGCTGGTAAGTTGGCGCCGTATATGGCCCGGTTGACGGGCTGGGTGGATAGGGAACCAGACATCGGCATGTCGGAGCTGTCCAACAAGCTTGCAGCGGAGACGGGCGTAGTTGCCCATCCGGCATCCCTCTCGCGGGTGCTGATCCAGGCTGGCTATCGGGTAAAAAAAAACGCTGCTGGCCAGCGAGTGCGGACGCGATGATGTCGCTCATGCGCGACTGCGATGGCGCCTCGACCGGCAGCCGCAGATGCGCGCAAAGCCTCATCACCTCGTCTTTCTGGATGAGACGGCGACCACCACGAAGATGACCAAGCTTCGTGGCCGGGCGCCAAAAGGAGAGCGTCTCAAGGCCCGCGCTCCGTTCGGTCATTGGAAAACGCAAACCTTCATCGCGGGGCTGCGCTGCGATTGCTTGGTTGCCCCGTGGGTGATCGACCAACCGATGAACCGGCGCCTGTTCGAAACCTATATCGAAACCCAGTTGGCGCCAACGCTCAGCCCCGGCGATGTTGTGATCGCCGACAATCTGTCGAGCCACAAAAGCGAAAAGGTCAAAGCCTGCCTTAAAGAGCGAGGTGCGTGGATCCTTTTCCTCCCCGCTTATTCACCCGATTTGAACCCAATAGAAATGGCCTTCGCTAAATTGAAATCGCACCTGCGACGGATCGGGGCGCGGACCATCGATGAGCTATGGAAGGCTCTCGGACATATCTGCGACCTCTATTCTGCCGAAGAATGTTGGGAATATTTCAAGGCCGCCGGATATGCGTCCAACTAATCGCTCACCGCTCTAGCACTTCTGCTTTCTGGGGGCGTACAACCGCCAAACTTTCGGATCCGACGGTCGTTTCTGCTCGATCAAGGTAACTTGCCCACCAAATAAGCATCTTGCGCCTATGCTCAAGATAACGCGCCTTATTGTAAACACCCCTTACGCCGGGCGGCTCGTGCGCCAACTGCAGTTCGATCCAGTCAGGGCTAAACAGTCCCGATTCATTCAAGATTGAACTGGCGACAGCACGAAAGCCATGGACCGTTATGTCACCAACATCCAATCTCTTGAGCGTCCCGATCATCGAGCCTTCAGCAATGACGCCATCATTGCTCAGCGGACTAGGGAAGAGGTATTTCCCATACCGTTTGTCACCTGCCTGCCCCGCAATATTCAAGGCTTTTATTTCACGTAGAAGTTTGACCGCTTGTGGTGGAAGCGGAATTATGTGTTCATTCCGCTTCTTCATCCGTTCTGCCGGTATCCGCCAGATTGGCTCAGCGCTGTTAAGGTCCTCAAATTCTTTCCATTGTGCAAAGCGTGTTTCTTTAGAGCGAACCATTGTAAGGATGGTCCATCTGATTGCCAGATGCACTATCTGAGATCCTTGATCCGCTTTCAACGCTGCGAAGAACCGAGGGAAGTCACCGGGCAAGAGCCTTGCAAAATGCTTTCTTCGCGGGCGTCGCTTCATAGCGACGTCTAAATCACGGCATGGGTTTAAGACCACGCGCCCGTCCGGGATACCCGAACGAAAAACCTCACTGCAACATGTTCTAACAAGGTGCGACACAACCGTAGCACCTCTGCTTTCTATTCGTTGAAAAACTTCCAGCATTAATGCGGGTGTGATCGATCTCACGGCAAATTTCCCGACAATCGGAAAGACATCATTTTTGAAATAGCGCCCGATTTGCCGAGCAGTGCGATCGGTCCAGTCGCATTTCTTATTTTGCATCCACTCACAAGCGACCTCTTCAAACGTCACAACATTTTCGGAATCACTTTTCTCGAATGGCGTTTTGCATATTCCCGGGTCGACACCATTTTCGAGCATCTTGCGGATTTCCTCACGCCACACGCGGGCACGATCAATGCTAATTTCGGGATATTTCCCGCCAGATAATGTCTTTTGCTTCCCGCCATACCGGTAGGCGATGTACCATCTTGCACCACCTTTCGGGACGACCGAAATATACAGCCCTCCCCCATCCGACTTTTTTATCACCCGATCTGTCCGTGCCAGTGCGCGAATAGTTTCATTTGTTAACATTGACCCAACCCTTTTTGGGGCTTGCACCAGGCTTGGGCACGCCGACCCCTTCCAACGTTTCTGCCAACAAATGCCAATGAACCCACCCGGTCCTGCCTGAAACCGCAGGCAACAATTATATCGCATAAGCATCTGTTATTAAAACATTTTTTTGTTCTTTCTGCGACCTCTTGAGGCCCCATGATCAAACTTAGAGTCTAAGCCAAGCCAGCTTCATCAGCTTCCGTCCCGACATGACGCGCGAGGCGGCGATCAGCCACTGGCATTCTCACCATACGCGCGTGGCCATCGAAACACAGGCCAATTTCGAATATGTCCAGAACCTCATCGTCAAGCCGCTGACGGACGATGCTCCCGCCTATGACGCCTTTGTCGAAGAATGCTTCGCACTGGAGGCGATGACGGACCAAAGCGCTTTCTTCGACGCAGTTGGCAATGAGGAGAAGCTTGGCGCCAATCTGAAGGCCATGATGGAGAGTTGCGCGGGCTTTATCGACTTCACGCGCATCGATATCGTTCCCACATCCCAGTTCGATTTCCGCCATCTCGATTGAGGGAGGATCGTTGCTCAAAAGGGCGCCGGGCTATCGGTGCGCGGATAACGGCACGCGTGCCGGCTTTGCGCAACCAGCACTGAAGCCTGGACTTCCTGCCTGGAATGAACTGAACAGCAGCCATTCCGTATCTCACGGAGTTCAAGGCTCAGGTCTGTTGCAATGGCGCCTGAATTCCTGCCACCGTCATGGCTATCGCATCCTGAATTTGCATTGCGAGCAGCAAGCATGGTTGATTGCTCAAACGTGCCTGATCGTGGCGCGTCAGCATGGCGAGATAGGACAGGTTGAGCATTTCCAGCCGCCGCCGCACCAGCGCCGGAGGCAAATCGGGCAGTTGCGCCTCGATCCGGTCCAGCAATTGATGCAGCGCCTCTGTCTGGTCGTTGCGCGCATCACTGGCATGGGGTGTGCCGGCTGGCCGATGCCGGGTGAGATATTGCACCATGAACTGGGCATAGGGATGGCAGCCCCGCTCATCGGCCATTGCCAATTGCGAACGGAACAGGATTTCGATCAGCGCCCGCAATCCCGGTTCACTGCCCTGATGCATGAGATCATCCAGCATCTGCGCCCGGATGCGATCCAGTTCGGCGATGCGATAGGCAGAAATCGCTGCGACCAGTGCTTCGCGCGATCCAAAATGATAATGCACGGCGGCATTATTCGCCTGGCCAGCGGCCAGAGCGATCTCTGTCAGCGGCACATTGTCGATGCCATGCTCGGCGAAAAGCCGTTCGGCAGCGAGGATCAGTTTGATCTGGCTGGGTTTGAAGGCTTTGGCGGCGGTGTTCATATTCAGCGCAAATGGAAATGGACGGAACGGATGTCTCCGGGGAAGATGTTGGGCACGGCATAGTCCGGGCTGACGGGTGTAAGCAAGTCCTTGCCGACATCGAGCCCCTCCGTGAACCAGAAGCGCGGGAGCGTTATCGGAATATGGCCTCCGCCAGCCTCCATACCGTCGATGGAGAAGCGCAGATCGCCGCTCCGGTCCCGCCCACCGTCCAGGGTGAAGCTCACGCTGAGCCGATGCTGGCCCGGTTCCAAGGGCCGGTCTGCGCGCAAGGTGAAGACGCGCGGCGGGACGGCATTATAGGTGAAGCTGGGCACGCCATCCTTCAGATACAGGCTGAAGCCGTTGAAGCGTCCGCCCTGCGCTACCAGAACGCCATTGCCTCTATCCGCGCGGACCACGGCATCGATGGTGATCTCATAGGAGCGATTGCCAAGTGGAGGTGCGGCCGTAACATGGACATTGCTGGCTTCTGGCCCGAAAATATAGTCGGTCCGGATATAACCACCGGGTCGGCCTGCGACGCCTTCGCCCGGTTCGTGCAAGGGGAAGACATTATTGCGGCTGCCTTCCTCCAGGAAAAGCTGTTGCAGCGCATGGAGCCGGCCCGGTTCCTCGGTCGAGAGGTCGTGAAACTCACTGAAGTCCTTGTCGACATGATAGAGTTCCCATTGCCTCTCGTTGAAGGCAATGCGTGGACGGTCGGGCGAGAAAAGCTGCCAGGGCATATAGGCAGGGCGCGTCGCGGCGATCCACCCATCCTTATAGATCGACACATTCTCCAATATCTCGAAATATTGGGTCCGCCGCCGGGACGCGGCCTTGGCATCGGTGAAGCTGTAGTTGAGGCTGATCCCATCCATCGGCTTTTGCGCGACGCCGTTGACCATGGTCGGAGTCTGGATACCGGTCGCGTCAAGAATGGTCGGGACAATGTCGGCGATATGGCTGAACTGGCCGCGCACGATAGCACTGTCCTTGAGATGACCCGGCCAGCGGATGATAAGACCATTGCGAACGCCGCCGAAATGGGACGCATTCTGTTTGAACCAGCGGAAGGGCGTGTTCATCGCCCAGGCCCAGCCGGCCGGATACATATTGTCGGATAATGGCCCGCCAATCTGGTCGATATGGGCGCGTTTGAAGGCGTCGCTTTCAGGCAGGTTGAAATTAAGGCTCTGCTCAAAAAAGCTGCCCTGAACCCCGCCTTCACCGCTGGCGCCATTGTCGCCCTGGATCAGGATGACCATGGTCTTGTCCGCCTTGCCGGAAGCGTCCAGTTCATCAAGTACCCGGCCGATCTGGGCATCGACATAGGCAAGCTGAGCGGCATAGGCTTCCATGAAGCGGGCGGCGATACGCTTCTGATCGGCGGACAGGCTGTCCCAGGCCGGTAGCTCGGCAGGACGCGGCGTCAGCCTGGTGTCGCGGGGAATGGTGCCCGAGGCCTTCTGCCGGTCGAAGATTCGTTGGCGCAGGACATCCCAGCCTGCGTCGAACTGCCCCTTGAAGCGGGCAATCCAGTCCGCCGACGCGTGATGCGGCGCATGCGTAGCGCCAGGAGCATAATAGATGAAGAAGGGGCGCTGCGGATCGGCCTGATCCTGTTCGCGCAGCCAGTGGATGGTGCGATCGGCCAGATCTTTCTCGAAAAAATAGGCCGGATCGGTGGGCGGTGAAATATAGCGTGTGTTCTCGACCAGATTGGGCGCGAACTGATTGGTGTCCCCTTGCAGGAAGCCATAGAAATATTGGAAACCAAGCCCGGTCGGCCATCGATCGAATGGCCCTGCTGCGGTCAGTTCCCAGGGCGGCGTGATATGCGCCTTACCGAACATGGCCGTGCCATAGCCGCCTTCTTTCAGGATTTCCGCAACGGTGGCCGTTGAGGCGGGGATGACGCTGCTATAGCCATCATATCCCGCCGCAATGTCACTCAGCGCCCCCATAGCGGCGTTATGCGGATAGCGGCCGGTCAGCAGCGATGCGCGCGACGGCGAGCACATGCCGGTGGTGTTGAAATTATTGTAGCGCAGCCCCTGGCGCGCCAGCCGGTCGAAATTCGGCGTGGGGATCAGACCGCCAAAGGTACTGCTCGCGCCGAAGCCCTCATCATCGGTCATGATCAGCAGGACATTGGGCGCATCGGGCGCAGGGCGGGGTTGAGAGGGCCAACCGACGGGGAATTCGGCGCTGTTGGGGAAGAGAACCCGCCCGTGAGGATTGGCCGATCCTGCATGGCTGGGCGACGACGACAAGAGCGAACAGCCTGCCAGCAGCGCCAAAATGTATCGCAGCCTCATCGCGCCGTGCATCGCGGCCATGCTCCTCTCCCTCTCGCTCGGGAGAAACACATAACACCAGAATTAAATAGAGTCATTTAAAATCTATCACCGCCCCTCGAAATGCAGGGCACCGGGCATTTGATCGGCAGAACATTGCCGGATTAAGCGGCTACGGCCGGCCCTTCATGGCAGGGCATTTTGTCCTGGCGTGGCCGTTCATCGGTGCATTCGGTATGTCAGGGCGGACGATATTTAAACGACGCATCCGCTGATCCCGCCGTCTCCGCTCATGCGCCCTTAACGGCAAAGGGCACGCGGATCTGTCCGGCCGCGATCGGCCTGGACGTTCCGGATCGTTCCGCCCGCCCGCATTCAATGGCCAGCCTCTTTACCTTTTTCGATGCGAAAGAGTAACTCGGTTTTGCGGGTGATAGGTCTCATCATAACCCTCAGGGAATGATTTCGCGCCCCTCACCGAATATCAGCGACGCCTCCCGGCTGTCGACATCCTCCCGATGCCCACGCCAGCCCAGTGCCTCGCGCGCCTGCGCTGGCGGCAGGTGCAATATGTCCTCGAAACGGGCAGAAAATAGCATATCGGATTGCTGCCCAACCTCATAGCCATAGCTCAGGTTTCGCCATAGCGTCGGCCAGGCGCCAGGATAATGCAGCATGGTCCGTGTCATCCAGGGGAACATGATGAGCGTGTTGACCGTCATCAACGCCCCGGCCAGCTCAGGTCCCAAATGGCGGAAGGCATTGCCCGTCACCACGCCAGTGATGAAATATTCCGCGACCGACCCGAAACCGACTTCGCCCAATATATGATAGCAGTCATGGGTCTGCCCCATGCGCAGGTTCCAATAGTCGAGTGTGTTGGCGGGCTTCCAGTCAGGATCAGCCAGGATGCGCGAATTGAGTTCGGGCGAAAGGTCAAATTCGTCCATATAGTCGAACAGTTGCCGCCCGACTGATCCTTCGGGACAGGTGCGCAGATCCTCCTTCGAATAGGTCGACACGAAAGCTTCGCTCAACCAGCGATCGAAGGCGGGATTGCGCACGCGCTCCTGCTCCACCAGCCGTTCGGCATGATCGATGTCGCGCACCTGATCGACCGCCTCCATCAACATCGGCAGGCCGTAGAGCAGCGGATAGTCATGGCCGTTGCGGCGCAGGCTTTCGGTCGCCATCCATTCGCGCACGCGGGCGTCGTTCAGCCAGCGGGAGGAACTGATCGGCACGCTGCTTTCCGTTCGGATCCTGCTACGGCCATTCAGGTAGAAGACGGGACTCCCGGCAGTGACATCATCGATTTGCGGGTCTGCATCGGCACTCATGCGGCAACTCCGGTAACGAGGGGGGACGGGGCGTCCAGCCGCGCCAGCATCCTCTGGATGGCGACGGCGCGATGGAAATCGGGCGTGACGGGCGTATCGGCGCGGATTGCCATGCCCAGTTCGGCATAGAGATTGCCGATGGACGAAAGTGCCTCGCGCGAGGCGAAGCTGCCCGGATAGGCGCTGTAACGATCCGGCTCGGCAGGGATGACCGCGCAGTCAAATTCGGGCGCGATAGCGATCGGCTCGAACGGCCCGCCATGGCGCGCACCGTGCAGGACCAGTGACTCGATTGCGGGCAACGTCGCATCGCGTGTCGACAACTGCAGCGCGCCCTCGCTGCCCTCGATCCGCCATGTGCAGCCCATGCCGCTCAGCGACACGCCCGCAAGATCCAGGTTGAACAGCGCCCCGCCCCGCAACGTCCCATGGACTTGCAGATGATCGAACGCATCGCGCTCGACCGCAGCACCAGTTTCATCGACCGCGGGCAGATGGATGGCGCTGCGCATCCCACATTCGGCAATCCCGCCGCCAACATGGTCGATCGCGTCGATCAGGTGACCGCCATAGATGGACAGCAGCGTCGTTCCCCCGGCCCGCGTCGCCATGGCGCGCATGATCGGTCCGAACATCCGGGCATGGACGCTCACGCCATAGAGCCGCCCGACATAGCCTTCCTCCATCAGCCGCGCAGCCTGCCGCAGCGCAGGCGATCCGTGCAGGTGCAGGCCGATCATCGCCTTCACCCCCTGACGCTCTGCAAGCGTTGCCAGTTCCTCCGCCTGCGCCACGCTGGTCGCCAGCGGCCATTCGCAATAGACATGCTTGCCCGCCGACAGCGCTGCATGGGCGATGGCATGATGATGGGGCGCCTTCACGCAAATGGCGACAAGATCGATGTCGGCATGCGCCGCCAGTGCGCGATGATCGGTGAACCAGAGCGGCGCGCCGAACTGCTCCGCGGCGCGGCGGGCGCTGTCCTCACGGGTCGTGCAGACACCCTGCAAAGTGAAGTCGGGCAGTTGCTGGATCACCCGGCGATGCACGCCCGATCCCCAGCCATAGTCCGGATTCGCTCCCACCATAGCCACGCGGATCACCATCAACGCCTCTCCTCAACCGCTCATTTTTTTAAACCATACTCTGAGTCTAGTTTGGAGTCCAGCGTTAGAGGAGGAGCAATTAATTGACCGGATCATTCATGGAGAAACAGCGCGATCTCCTCCCCCACCAGTTCCAGGCTGATCCCGGCATCCTCCGGCGACAGCTCGCCCCTCGCCACTTCGGCACACAACATCGCCACCCGGTTGAACAGCAGGCGAACCCTCGCCCGCTCTCGCCGGGCCGCATCTCCCGCCCCCTTCGCACTGGCAAAGCCCGTTCCTTCCGCCGCGGCGACCAGATCGATCAGCGCTTCGGAATCGCTCAGGATACGGATACGAAAGCTCCGCTCGAACAATTGAAGTTGCGCGATCAACGAGGTCACGTTGCGATGCTCCAGATGGATGCCGACAAAATCCTCCAGCCATTGCCCGATTCCCGCCCGATCATTTCGCGCTAAGGTCGGGAGCCGGGCGAAAAGAGCGGCCGTTTGTGGCGCGATCTCATCATAAATCGCGCAGGCCAGTTCGAACTTGGATTCGAAATGAGCATAGAAGGTCGCCCGACTGACTCCCGCCGCACGGATGATATTGTCGATTTTGGCATCGTTGTAAGTCGCATCTGCGAAAACCCGTCGTGCTGCGAACAGGATGGCGGCGCGCGTAGTCGCCCTCCGCCGCTCCAGATAAGCCGCCCGCCCCGCCGTAAGCTGGACAATGCCCTCTTCCGTCCTGCTCTTCGTCACCCCTGTCATCTGTTCCCTCATCCTGGCGAGATCTGTCCGATCAGATTGACAGCCATCGCGGCACCTGTTGCATATTGCGACACGCCATGGATCAGCACAACGATCTTACCTCCGCCCTGCTCCGCCGCATCATGGACGCAAATAGTCTGCAATGTCCAAATATGGACCTTGTTGGTTGCTATGACTGCGGACCAGCTCCAACCATATCCGACTGTCGAGTGGGCGAGGGTCGGCAGAGGGTAGCTTGCAGTTCAGGGCCGCTGCCGGAATAATAATGATATTGAAAACTATGCAGTGTGCGATTGCGCGGGATACGTCCAATGAAGGGACGAGGCCGGATCGCCTGCTTCAGCGGGACGTTCTTCAAGCAAATGCCGAACCAGTGCCTGCATGTTCGCATCATATTGCGCCAGGATCTGGCGCTGGCCGCCAACGTCGAAATGCGTGATCAGCCGTTCGCCATCCCAGCGGTGAAACGCCAGTCCCGGCGCCTCGGCAACGATCATCGCGCGCCCGTCGGTCGCATCGGGATCGATTGGACGGAAATCCAGCGCGACTTCGGGAGAAGATGAGGCACAGACGGTCAACTGCCGCCCCTGCCAGAGCGTCATGATCGGCCGATGGACATGACCGCAGACTATAGCCTTCACCTGATCGGCGCCCCAAACTGCTTGGGCAAAGCGGGCGACCCAGGGTTCCTGGGACACGGTGTCCATCCAGTCGATCCCCATCTCGGTCGGCGGGTGGTGCATGGCGATGACGGTGGGCACGTTCGGCTTTTCGGCCAGCCTGGCGCGGAGCCATGTCGCGCGGGTTTCGCAGAACGCCCCACCATGACGCCCTTCCTCAAGCGTATCCAAGACCAGAATGCGTAGCACATCCAGCTCGATCGCATATTGGATGAAGCCCAAGGCGTCGGGAACATGAGGGAACTGCGCCCGGAATGCATCGCGCAGGTCATGATTGCCGACACATAGATGCACCGGAAACGGGCATGGCGCCAGCGCCTCTGCCAGGCGAGCATAGCTCTCGCTATCCCCCCTGTCGGTGAGATCGCCAGTGACGAGCAGCAGGTCCGGCCGGTTTGGCCCCGTCGTCAAACGATCGAGCACCATGTCGAGCCGCTGCCTGTTCAGTTCGCCGGGATTGCCCGGATCGAAGCCGAGATGAATGTCGGTGATTTGCGCTATCAGCACCAGTTGCCCCTACCCAAGTGCGGTTGCATTGGCCGGGTCCCCAACCCGGCCAATGCGCGTCAATTCGTGCCCAGCGCCGATCCGGATTCCTGCTTTGAACCTTCGACCAGAACGTCCATCTGGTTGCTGCAGCCCTTGGCCAGCAATGCCGCAGCGACACCATCCAGATCGGCGTTGGCCGGGCTCACCATACTGAACTGGACCGTGACGGGCTCCGTCATGCCGGCCAGCGCGATCTTGAACCGCGCACCTTCGGCAACGGGCAGCTCATCGACCGGCCAGGCGCGAACCGACTGGCCCGCGCGGAAGTCCACGACCGCGCTCTTGCCGTCGCCCTCACGGGTCAGTGTCGCCGAACCTTCCGTGGCGTTGTCTGGACGCCAGATCGCCGTCAGACTGGCATCGGCGAGGCATTGCGCGCCGCCGCGCGAGGCATCGACATACCAGACATTCGGGCTGCGCGCAGGACCACCGCCAATGGCGCTGCGGGTGGCCCCGGTGCGCGACTGGCGCGCGCCGGCATTGGCGAGCAAGGCGGTGAAGCCCGAACCCGTCGCCGCGCCCGAACCGGCAACCGCAACCTGACCCGGTCCCTTGAGGACATGCGTGCCACTGGCGTCGAGCACGGTGATCATGTCACCAGGCTTCAACGTCAGCCTGGCATCCGCCGCGAGCGACTTGCCCACCGGATAGGAGGCCGCCGAAGGGCCGGTCGAGCGGACCACCATGGTTCCGGCGAGGGCCACATCGGCGGTGGCCAGGGCGATCATAGCGCCCGCAAGTGCCGTCAACTTCCTAGTCGAGAACAAAATACCCTCCCGTTTCCTGATGTTTCAGCCTGTAGACGAGCTGCGTTAAGGCCCTGTCATCCGCTATGGTTTCCGATTTCTTTTCAAGCTCGCTCAGGGCATTGGCGCAGCCGCCAATGGCCTTGTCCGCGACCTCGCAAAACCGCTTGCGCTCCGCCTCGGGCATGTCGGGTACCGGCTCGAAGATGCCGATCGACGAAGCCCGGCCGCGCAGCACGACATTGCCCATCGGCCGGAAGATATCGAGGCCGGAACGGTCCTTCGCGCTCTCGCTGACAAGGACGGCGGACTTGGTCTGCTTGTTGGCGGATTCAAGGCGCGCAGCGGTATTCATGCTGTCACCCAGCGCCGTATATTGGATGCGTCCTTCGCCGCCGAAATTGCCGACGATCGCTTCGCCATGATGCAGGCCGACGCGCGTCATGCCGATCGGTGGCACGCCTTCGGGCACGGTCCTGCGGAATAGCTCACCCGCTGCGTGCATCGCGAGCGCCGCCTTGACCGCGCGCTCGCCATCGTCCGGGCGGCTGATCGGCGCCCCCCAGAAGGCGACCACGGCATCACCGACGAACTTGTCGATGGTCCCGCCATGGGCAAGCACGACGTCGCTCAACATGTCGAGATAGCGGTTGAGCAACCTGGCCACCATTTCCGGCTCGATCGCGTGGCTGAGCTTGGTGAAACCCTCAAGGTCGGAAAAGATCACGAATATCTCGCGCTTCTGTCCGCCGAGCTGAAGGGAATCCGGGTCCTTCATGATCTCTGCGGCAATGTCGGCGGGCAGATATTTGCCGAGTGCTCCCTGTGCGAACCTGCGCTGCTCGGCGCTCAGCGCCCGCGCTGCGGAGCCGGCAATGATGAACGCCGCCAGCCAGCCGACAATCCAGCCGAAAGCGGGCAAATCATAGGTCTCGATGTCCTTGGCGGCGAGCAGGAACGGGATGCCGCCCAGCGCGGCGATCTGAACCGCCAGAAGCGAGCCGGAAAGCAGCGGCTTGCGATTGAAGGAGGCGGTAAAGGCCCCGGCGAGCACAGCGGCGATAGCGGCCATCCAGAGCGCTGCGCCGGGTATCGGCTTCAGCAACCGGCCGTCCATCATCTGGGCCAGCATGTGCGCGAACAGCTCCATTCCCCAGATATTCTTCGCTTCATCCTTTCCAGCACCGCGGGTCAGCGGCGTCTGGAAGATATCGATATCCTGGATATTACCACCGATGAGGACATATTTGCCCTTGATCTGCTGCGCGAACATCGCTGCCGCCTCGGGAGAGTGGAACAGATCGTCGTTGGCGAAGGTGTCGATCGGAATGGCCGCGAAGATCGGCTGGTCCTTCAGCGCCGGCCGGCGATAGGCCAGACTGCCGGTGTAATGGGCGAAAACCTTGTCGCCCGGATTCAGCGCATTGGGCATGCGCGGCGGGGCGCCGGGGATGATGTCGGCCCATTTGCGCATGACATTGTCGGAATCGGTCTGAATGACGATGCTGGTCGGGTGAACATGACCGCCCTTGGCGATTTCCTTCTGGAAGGTCTCCAGGAACTGCTGCTGTTCGTAGAGAATCTTGTCGCTCGCCGTGTCGATCGAGGCATGGGCGAGGAAGGTCGGGGTCTTCATCGACTGGAAGGTCTTGATGAGGAACGCGTCGTCACTTTGCGGCTGGTCGATCAGGATATCGATGCCGATTCCCCTGGCCCCCATGGTGTCGATCCGCGCCAGCGCCTTGGCCAGCGTCGTGCGGTCCAGCGGCGATCGCTTGCCCGTCCTGATCAGCGTCTCGTCGGTGTAGGGGACCATGACAACGCGATTGTCCTGCTCGACAGTGGGCGCGGTGGCGATGATGCGCGTATCGAACAGGGCATGTTCTGCATCGACGGCGAACGGCAGGTGCCAGCTGAAGCGAGCGACAAGCACCGCCAGGATCAGCCCGATCAGCGAGAGTGCGATCCGGCCCCGGCCGATCTGCGTCGCCAGCTTGCCCAGCCTCCTGGCATAGCCGTTGGCCGCTTTTCCCTGACTGTCGCTCATTGTGCTGCTTCCTTCTGGTATGCGGCCTTTTTCGCGTCGGCAAACTGATCCGTGGGTCCGCTGGACAGCGGCTTGGCAGCATCGCCGACAATAGCGAAGGCAGCCCAATAATAAGGGTGGGAAGTCAGCGGATCGTCCATCAGCCGCTTTTGCGAAAGCCGCATGGATTCGCCGACCGGGCGGGTGCTGCTGTCCTCGTAGATCAGCGACATCAGCTTTTGGGTGGCGCCATAGTCATCGGGCACCGGCCAGTGACTGGCGATGACCGATCGCGCGCCCGCGCCGACAAAGGCACGCACCAGCCCGTCCAGCGCGAAATTGCCGCCGGTGCCGATCCCCGCTTCGCGCGTCGCCGCTGCCGTCGCTGCGCCAGCCGTGTCGCAGGCCGAAAGGATCACCGTATCGGCGTCGAGCCTGAGGTCGAAGATTTCCTTGAAGCTCAGGAGGCCGTCCGACTCCTGCTTGCCAAAGGACGTCACCAGTGCCGGACGCGCCGGACAACCTGGATGCGGCGCGGTGACCAGGCCATGGGTCGCGAACTGGATGATGCGGAAATCCTTTAGATTGCCGCGCTCGCGCAGGGCGGTGTCAGAGAAGCCCTCTTCCGTCACCACCTCATTGCCGGCCCCGCCCAGACGTCGCGCAGCGAGCTTGAGTTCAGCCGAGGAGATCGGCTTGTTCCAGAGCGAAAGCGCCCAGTCGCAAGGGTCGCGGCCTTCCTCGCTATGCGGTGCCCATTCCAACCGGGCCGTGGGTGTGTTCTGGCCCATGCCCAGATAGTGCCGCGCGGCGCGCGAGGCTGGCAGGCGACGGACATCAAGGAACGATTGCACGGAAACAGCGGTGGAGATCATGCGGTCGCGACCCAGCCAGGCGGTTCCGGTGAAGTCGAATTCGTCCGGATTCTTCACCTTCTGGCGGGCGGCATAGGCATCGACGCTTGCCTGATCCATGACCAGCACATTAGCGGGCAGCTTGAGCAGCGGCCCGTCAGGTTCGAACACCAGATGCCTGATCGACGGAATCTCCCCGGCTACCGCACCGAAGAGAAGCTCATACATTCTGTGCGAGGCGACAAGATTGAACGGATTGGTGGTGAGCTGGTTCGATTCCTCGATCACGATGGAATCGCGGATCGTGTCGGTCAGTTTTTCCAGCTCGGTGCGCGTCGCCGGGATCTTGAAAATCCGCGCGCTTCCCGGACGCACGAGGATGCCATAGGCCGTCTCATCCACGATCAGCAGCTTGTAATAGCCCTCGTCGGATTTGAGCGCGGCCTGCATCCCTTCCAGTTCGAGGGTCGAATTGGCCATAACGCGAAATTTGGGAAATGCGCCCAGTTGGGCAAGCAGCGCGGTCTGATCGGCGCCGACCTGCTGGCGATGCGCCTGCGCTGCGGCAAGCGCCGCATTTTCCTGCGGTGTGCGCGCTTCAATCGCACCGAGGCGAGAGATTTCAGCGTCGGTGACGACGATATCGCGGGTCAGGCTGATCGACTGGCGAAACAGGCTCGATGCCTCATCGCTGCCGCCAGACAGCTCCCGCGCGAATACCGCCTGCGTCTGGGCGACGCCGGGACGCACCAGCGCCTGGCTGGCCACGAAAAAGTCCTTGGCGGACTGGATATCGCCTTTCGCAGCGAGCGCATCGAAATAGGGCTTGATGAGTGGCCGCAAAGCTTCACTGCCGCCCGGAATGCGCGCAGCATCGCGCACAAGCTGGCGGTAGGCAGGGATAGCGTCGCTCATAGCACCATGCCTTGCCTGCAACGCGGCCAGTCTGCCTCTGGCGGCCAGCACCGTAGCTGATTCCGGATAGTCGGCCTCATAGATAGCAAGCGCATCGCGCAGATGGCTTTGGGCCACGCTACCCTTGCTTTCAGCCTCAGCCAGCCGGGCCTGCTCCGTGAAGATGCTGGCGATCATCCAGTGCATCGATCGCACCGCGCCGCCACGCACAGAGGCATAGTCGGACATTGCCGTGGCGAATTCGGACCTGGCCGCATCGGTTTCGTTTTTCATGCGCAGGGCGACACCACGCAGATAATGCGATTGAGCGTCCAGCAATGTGCCGCGTTCGGCTTCGGACAGGTGCGTCGCTCCGCCGCCCAGCTTGATCATGGCGTCGTCATCGACCTGAAGCCGCTGCGAAAGCTGCTTGTCGATGAAACCGCCGGTCAGCCGTTCGCTCGATCCCGCCGCCTCGGCGATGGCCGCGACCGCCGTGTTGAGCGCGGCAAGGGCACCGTCGGCATCGCGCTGATTGAGCCTGTGCATGGCCTTCAGGTTACGGAACAGGCGGCCGAACAAGGCGTCCGATCCGTCAGCGACCTTGGCCGCATCAGCAAACAGGCGGTCGGCCTCGGCTCTGTTGCCGAGGTTCGACTGCTGCATGGCGGCGTTGGCGTAATATTCGGCGGCCTTGCCGGTGTCGCTGTCATTGATGCGGACCCGACCGACCAGCGCCTCGAAAAATTCCGACGCTTCGGCATAGCTGCCTTCGATATTGCGGCCATAACCGGCGGCGAGCGCCTGAGCGGGGTCCAGGCTGGCCGCCTGAACCCGAGCAAAGGCGGCGGGATCACCGGCATTGGTGGTCGCCACCGAGATTTCGCCACTGACGGGGCGATCAGCCGCAAGCGCTTGCAACCCGATCTGGAGGGCACTGTCATAGGCAGTCAGGCCTTGCGCGATGAGCGTTTTGCCGCCACGCCGCAGACTGTAAATGGTGTAGTTGAGGTCAGTGCGATTACGGCACTCGGCTTTTTCGACGCTACCGAGGTCGGCTATTGTCGTTTCTGTCGGACCGGCGCAGGACAGGTCCTTGTCCGTACCGCCCACGCGGGCCTTGAGCGCATAGAGCCGCGCGACCGGCGTTGCAGCGTCGCGGCAGACCACATCATAGGCCCGGTCGAACATGGAGGTGAACCGATCGTCCTCGCTTCGCCTCTGCGCGGTGCATAAGACGCCACGGTCGCCGACGCGAAAGCTGTCGGAGGCTGAAACAGCGGCCGGCGATGCAAGAATGGGCGCATGGACAAGGGCGAATGCCGTCGCGGCCAGAAATTGGGCAATGCGCTTCATCATTGATCTCCCGGAATCCAGAGAGAGGAATTGCCGGTGCCGGAAACCGGTTCGTTCACGGGTGGCGGCTGGCTGACGTTCCTGGTGTCGATGACGCTGTTGACCACCACTTTGGGATTGCCAGTGCTTTCGGCCGCGGCCTGTTCCTTTTGTTCCTCTTCGGTTTGCGATGTCGCGCTCTGCTCCTGTTGCTGCACCGAACTGCTCACCTGATTTGCGATCATGGGCACGGTCGATCCCGCACAGCCATTGGCGGCGCCGCAGGGAAGGACCGTCAGGTCATTGCCCGTGAAGGTCACGGCGTAGTTGGCAGAAGCGGCCAGCGTCCCCTGTGTGATGGGGTAGACGCCAGCGAGCGAAGCGATCGTCGCGGTGGTGGCCAGTACGCCGGACAGGCTGTCGCTATTGACCAGACCATTGCCGCCCACCGTGTAGGTCAGCGACGGATTGGGGTCCGATTGCAGGCGGCTTGCGGGATCGGCCGTAATGATCAGGGGTCGGGGCGTGACGCCCAGTGAACCATTGACGTAGGTCAGAGCGTAATTGGGTGAAACGGCCAGCGTGCCCTGCATCACCGCATAGGAACCGATGCTGGACAGGCCATTGGCGGTGGTCGTCAGCGATCCGGTCAGCATGTCGCCATTGACCAGCCCCGCACCGCCGATGGTGTAGGTCAGGGCCGGGTTCGCATCGCCATAGAGCCGGCTGAGAAAATCGCCGGTTACGGTAACCGCGCGCGCGATAATCGAATAGGCGGTGGCGTTGGTCGGGGCCTGGACAAAAGAGAAGCTGTAATTCGCCGAATTGCCGGCAAGGCCCGAGCCGGTGACGGCATAACTGCCGACACCGCTCAACGCATTGGCGGAGGTCGAATAGACTGCGGTGCCGGTCGTTACCGTGGCCAGGCTGTCGGAACCGAACAGCCCGCTGGCGCTTTCCGTGCCGGTCAGGACGCCCGGCGCGTTGCCGTAGGTGATGCTTGCCGGGTTTGCGGTATAGGTGATTGTCGCGGCGGCGGGCGTAATGCTGCCGCTGGCACTGGCGAGCGTCACGACATAATTCGCTCCACCATTGCCATCGTTGATCATATAGCTGGAATTGACGGAAAGCGTGCGCGCACCGGCATTGGCGCTATCGAAGGACTGGGCAAGGCCAGTGATGCTATCGGTGCCCTGCAGACCGATAATGCCAACGGTTCCGGTCGAACCCGTCGTGGCATCGTAGGAGCGCGCATCGGGTGACGCGCTCAGGAGGAGCGCTGCCGGAGAGATTGTGAGCGCCCCATCGACATAGGTGATCGAATAGTTACCAGAGGTCAGTCCGCCCGGCGTGATGACGTAACTTCCCGCGTTGACGGCACCCTGCGAACTTCCAGTGTAGCTGAGCGCACCACCCAGGACTGTCGAGGTTTCTCCGTTGACGAACCCGCTGTAGGTTACGCCATTGCCACCGGAATAGGCGACAGCATTGTAGGTCCGCGCATCGTTGTTCGCGGCGATGGACAGCGCGACTGGCGCGATAGTGCCTGATGCCGTGTTGAAGGAGATCGTATAGTTGTTGCCGCCATTACCGTCGTTGATCGTGTAGCCGGTATCGACGACAAGCGTGCGTGCGCCTGCATTGGCGCTGTCGAACGACTGAGTGAGGCCGCCCACCGTGTCGCCCGCTTGTAACCCCGCAACGCCGACCGATCCGCTCGATAGCGCCGAGCCATCATAGCTGCGCGCATCGGCTGCGGCACTAAGGATCAGCGAGGCAGGCGTGATCGTCAGCGTCGCCGCAGGCGCGGCAATGATATTATAGCCAAGCTGATCGGACGAAAGGCCGCCCGAATAGCTGACGGAATGGCTGCCCGCGTTGCGGCTGATCCCGCTGATGCCCGCAGTGCCGAATATATGGGTCAGGTCCGTGCCTACCGGAATAGCGTTGAGCACCGGCACGGTGCCATCATAAGCAAATGTTGCGTCCGTGGGCCCGACCATAAGCGGACGAAGGAAAGATTTGAGCAATGGCGTCGACAGCCCCTCATAGATACGCCAGATCGCAGCATCGCTGCCGGTCGCGTCGAGTGACCAGCCCGCATAGCTGGAGGCCAGCCTGGATTGGGCCGTGGTCAACATGACGGCGTTGGTGCAGCTGGCTCCGCCGTCGATGGAGCAAGCAACCGAAACGCCTGACGCTTCACCGTCCCAATAGCTGTTAAGGATTGATCCTGTTGGAGAATTGGCACCGACGAGGCCGCCTGCGCCGAGGCCCGTAACGGCTCCATTGGCGAAGGTGAAGGCAATCGTTCCGTCATTGAAACCGGCAATCCCGCCGACATAATTGGAGCCGCTGACGGTCACGCCGGACCAGCTGTTGTCGATGATGCCTGCGCTCTGATTCATGCCGACCAGACCGCCCGTATCCGACCCACCCGAGTTGATGGAGCCGGTTACGAAGGAGCCTGTGATCAACCCCGCATTGCTCGCCGCCAGTGCGCCGACCCAGCCTTGACCGCCAAGGATGTTGACATTGGCAAGGCCAAGGTTGCGGATCGTGCCGTCATTGTAACGGAACAGGCCGATCTCGCTTGTGGAGGGCTGGTTGAAACTCAGGCCGGAAATGACATGGCCCGCGCCGTCGAAAACCCCTGTAAAGGAAGGCTCCGTGCCCAGTGGGATGAAGCCATCCATGCCCCACACACCGCTCAGGCGTGCGGTTTCGGTCGCGTCGATATCGTGGGACAGACGATAATTGCCGTCGAGCACCAGGCTGATCAACTGCATTTGATGAATGCTGCCGATCGAGGCGGTGCCGGACTGGAACTGGGGCTGCTCCCAGATGCCGATAGGGCGGGTGCCAGCTCTGGACCCGGTCATATCTTCGATCCAGATCCAGTCATTGGAATTTAGGTTGGCATAGGCCATCGGGCCGAAGGCATAGTTGCTTGCCCCCGATTGGCTGGGATCGCTGGTGACGGACAGCAGGTTCGTGATCGTGCCGGTATCGGCGCCAAAACCAGCCGACAGGCCGCTCGTGAAATCGTCCCAATAGCTATTGGTGATGACGCCGCCCGCATTGTTGCCGACGAAACCACCAACATTGGTGCTGCCCGGCGCGATGACTGCTCCGCTCGAATAGCTTGCGCTGATGGTGCCATAGCCCGGCCCGATATTCTGCCCGACGAAACCGCCCACGCTGTCGCTGCCGGAACCGGCGATCACATCCCCCAGCGCATAGGAGCGGGTCACCGAAACCCAGTTGGTGCCTGTCAACCCGCCGACGAATTGCGCCCCGCTTCCGGCCACGACGTTGCCGCTGGCATAGGATTGATCGATGCTGCCATAGTCGTGCCAGCCGATAAGGCCACCAACTTCGCTGCTGTTGTTCGCAGCGGTGACATTGCCCGTCGCGAAGGAACGGGTGACGATGGCATGATAGGCGCTGCCGATCAGGCCGCCGATGCGGTTGCCGCTGCCGGTCACCGATGCGGTCGAATGTGAGCCGTCAACGAACGTGTTCATGGCGCTGCCGCCGATCAGGCCGCCGACATTGTTCTGGCCCGCCACGGTTCCGGTCACGAAACTGTTCGATATCTTGACGGCGCCGCAGAAGCCGCAATTGGCAGTTGCGCCGATCAGGCCGCCGGCATTGTCCCCGCCAATGATGTTGGCGTTGATCAGGCCGATATTGCGGATCGCAATGGCTGGCTGGTTCGCCGGGCCGCCAACTGTGGCAAAGAGACCGACTGGCCCCACGCCCGGGCTGTTAACGGTCAGGTTGGTGATGACATGTCCCAGGCCATCGAAATTGCCCGAATATGTCGAACCCGTGCCGAGCGGCACGAAGCCCGCTCCGCCGTTCCATCCGGCTGTCTGCGTCGCATCGATGTCGCGGTTAAGCGCAAAGCTCTGGCCAAGGAAATTGTTGATCGCCTGAAGATCGGCAAGGCTGTTGACCAGTTGATAGCCGGTCCAGTTACCGGCGACGACGCTGCTGGAGAAATCCTTGGGCGTGCCGAAGCTGGCCGGATTATAGTAGATGTCGATCTGGCTGCCCGTGCCGGTGAGATTGAACAGGCCGGACTGGGCCGTGACCGTTCCGACCGCGTTGCCGTCTGAATCCGCCTGCAACGTGAGCAAGGTGCTCGCGCCGCTGCCGGTGACCGTACCCGCCACATTGATCGAGCCTGCGGCCAGGAATTTGAGCTGGCTGTTGCCGCCGATCGCAATCGGCGCGCTGATGGCGATATCGCCCGGCGATCCGCCTGCCGACGTGCCGAGGATGGTCGTGGCCGCCGTAGCGGCGCTGACCAGTGCAAAACCGTTCAGGGCAACGCCGTTGGTGGAACCGGCTCCGGCCTGAACACTGGTATCGAAGGCAAGCGATCCCCCTGCGCTGGCCAGTTTGAGCGTGCCGGCATTAGCAGCGACCAGTATCTTTCCGCTCGTCGCGTCGCCGCCGGGGCCGCTGGCACCGTTCCCGCCAATGGCCGAGGCATTGAACCCGACGCTGGAGTGCAGATCCATGGTCGTCGCGCTGTCGCCGACATCGGCGGAAACCGTGCCCGCAATCGCATAACCGCCGGACCCGACGGCGCCGCTCCCGCCGCGCGCCGATGTGTCGAACAGGGAGGCGCCCGTCGCCGTCAAAACGCTGCCGGGATTTGGTGCTATGCTGAAGGAGCTGGCAATCGCATTGCCGCCGATGCTGCCGCTCCCGCCTTTCGCGCTGACGTCCAGCAAAATGCCCCCGGTCGCGATCGCGCCCTGAACCAGTAGTGCCGCACTATGATCTGCTTCATAACTGGCTCTGGCTTCGCCGCCCACACCGTTCGTTGGCCCAGCATCGCCAGCAGTGGCGCTGCTGTTGATGGCAAGGGCGCCGGCTACGGTTATCGCGCCGCCTGCGGTTTCGACCCGCGCCAGCCCGCCATAGGCGTCACCGCCGTAAAAGCCGGAAGAATCGCCGCCGGTCCCACCCTTGGCGGATGCATCGACCGTCAGCGAACCACCCGAAACGAAAAGTCCGCCACCACCGGAAATCGTCACCGAAGCGTTGCCGCCAAAGGCGGTGCCGCCGCTGCCGAAGCTGGTGTCGTAACCGATGGCGTTGGCGGCAATGACAGCCGATCCGCCAACCGTGATGAGGCCGCCGTCGCTCAACAGTTGAGCCGTGCCACCCGAGGCAAATTGGCTTGTCGTGCCGACCTCGCTGGCGGAAACAAGAAGATTGCCGCCGATATTGACGGCGGTTCCGGCCAGTCCCGTTTCGAGCGAAGCCATCCCCGCTGACGTACTGCCGGCATCCGCCTCCAGCATCAGGTCGCCGCCAACCGAAATGGTGCCCTGTTCGGCGCGCAGCCTTGCAGTGGAGTCGGCGTGGATCGAGAGACTGGAGGCAAAAACTATGTCAGGCGAACCGCCCGTATTCGTGTCGGTAACGGTGACGTTCCCGACCGCGCTGACATAGCTGTTCGATGTGTAGCTGCCCCGAGCGATGCTAATGTCCGCCGGGCCCGCGCCCGCGGCACCAACGGCAATCGGATTGCCCGTGCCGCTGTCGGCGATATTGTGCCCGGCCGACAGGACGATGGTGTTACCGTCAAGGCTGGCCGCGCCCGCAATGTCGAAGCCGATCGAGCCGCTCGATTCAATCGCCATCGTGATCGCGTTGTTCTTGGGAACCGCCACCATATAGACCCGGCGCTTCTCGCCAGCCGCGGCGGCGTCGGGGCCGCCGGTCGAGCCGGTGTGGGTGAAGGTGTTGCTCGAAACCTCGCTTCCGGCCGTAACGCTGATGTTGAACAGGCCCAGATTGTCGATCGCAAAATCTGCGCTTTCCGCCGCGACCAGCGCCACCGAGCCGCGCGCACTGAGCAGGCCGTCCTGCTGGATGCGCGGCGCGATGGCGACGATATAATTATTCTGCCCCACGGTTTCGGCACGCACTTCGGCCCCGGCCTCGACCACCACGGCCGATGTGCTCCCCGTTTGTCCAGCGATGCTGAACTGGCCCGGAGTGGGCATGAAATCGCCCGACCCGTCGACCACCGGATCTCCCGTGCTCAGCAGCAGGCTGCCGACATTGATCCGTGCTGTGCTGCCGACCAGCAGGCCACCCGGGCTGTAGAACCAGACGCTGCCTGCCGCATCGCTGTTGATGTTGCCGTCCAGCCGCACCGCGCGCGTCTGGTCGGTTGGCACGATGCGGTTGAGCACGACATAATTGCTGCCCAGGCTGCCGTTCGCCACGAAATTGACCGTAGCGCCGGTGGTAAGGAAATTGATCGCGCCACCGCCCGTCGCCGTGTCATTGGGCGTCCAGGTGATAGTCGCATGCGCGCTATTGACTGTAATGTTGTCGACGCCCGGGGTCGTGGAATCGATCGTCGCGCTACCGAAATCGACGGTGCCGACACCCTGAAAGGCCTGTGCCCGCACCACCTGCGGCATGGCTGCGAGCAGCGCGACGAGTGAGGCGTTGCGCAGCAGGGCGAGAGATGAACGGGCGCGCATCAGCGGTTGCTCCAGGGCAGAAGATTCATCGACAATGTGGCAAGAAAGCGCGGATCGCGACGCCCCGCCTCGCCGGGCAGGGTATTAAGCGGAAAGGCGACGCCAAGGTCGAGACGCGCCCGGCCGCCGATGTTGCTTCGCATTCCGCCGCCCAGCGAATGGAGCCGCTGCGCATTGCCCGTTGCCGACGACCGGTCCCATGTCCAGCCATTGTCGACAAACAGATAGGGCTGGAATTCCAACTTGCTGCGCGGATTGAGTCGGAAGCCTTCATATCGCAGCTCGGTCTGAATGCCGATGCCATCGTCGCCGGTCACCGTGCCCGGATCAAAGCCGCGCCCGACCGTATAATTGCCCAGGGAAAAGCGCTCGAAGGAGAACAGCCCGGCAGTGCTGACCTGCGTGCGCGGCGAGAATGTCACGGCAAAACGACGTAACGGGTATAGCTCAACATTGGCATTGAAGCGGAAAACCGACGCATTGGGATCACCGCCGGGCAGGCTGGGTGGGACGAACCCCGCCGCCAGACAGGTCGCCTGCCGGGTGATGCAATTGGGACTGGCGCTGAAGATCGAGAGCCCCTTGCGCGCCTCCAGCGATCCGTTGACCTTCCAGAGAATCGATCCGCCCGGCCCCATGCCCTTGAGATCGATCGCGTCCAGATCGAGCCGCAAATATCCCACCCGCAAACGATCTTCGCTGAGCGGGAGCCCCCCGAAATCGACTGTCTGGTTGACGAAGTCCAAGCCGGCGGCGGCGCGGATGGTGATCGCCTGCTTGCGGACCAAGGGGTAGATGGTCTCGAAATTCGCGAACAGCGTGCGCGCCGAGACATCGGGGACCGCGGGGCCCAGATCAGGCCGTGTCCAGGCATAGGTCAGGTGTCCGCCGAGCCGCAGGCCATCGCCGCCCAGCGCCATTTCATGACCCACCTGCAGGATATTCTGTTCGTGGACCTGCGCCGTCGTATAGAAGGACAGCGTCGTGCGATCGCCCATGCCGGTAAGGCCATTGAACACGGCCCGCAATTGCCCGCCATAGCGGCCAGTGCTCGGTCCAGCATAATTTTGCGCGTTGAAATCGACCATGACCGGTGTGTAGTCGATCCGCACTTCCCCGATCATTTCACCCGCGCCGGTGCCTGCGGGCTTGAGCGAAAGGCGCACCTGATAGCCCGGAATGTCGCGGGCGAGTAGCAGATAGCGCTCGGCCTGGAAGCGGTTGAACAGCTGCCCGTCGGCCAGATTGGAAAGGTAACTCTCGATCAGCCTCTCGTTACGGCCAACCTTGCCCACCACGCGGATCGACGTGACCCTGGCATAGAGTATTTCGAAATTGACCGCGCCATTTTCGATGCGCTGGGCGGGGACCTGAACCGCGGCTATATAGCCCAGTTTGCGAAGCTTGGTCGCGGCAGCGTCGCGAATGCGGCACACCACGCTGATCGGCTGTTCGGTACCGACGAAATCAGTGTAGGTGCTGTCCAACTCGCTGGCATCCACCGGACCCAGGTTATGAAATGTGGCCGTGGTGATCCTGATCTTGATCGAGGAATAGGCCGGATCTTCCAGTGCGCACGGCGCGCGCTCAATACGGTCATCTACCGTCAGCCGGGGACGTGGCGCAATCTTGGCCTGGGGCACCGGCTCCAGATCGCTTCGTGCCGGCGGCGTCAAGGGGGCGGACTGAGCAATGGCGACTGTGGGGACGGCAAAGCCGATCGCTACGGCAAATTCTACAACCCATGAATATCCTCTGCCCCGAACTAGCCGGAGGTCCTGCCGTGTAGCAGTCACCATAATTGCCCCTGTTCACTCGTCCCAATCTGGAGATCGGGCGTAAGAATAGATGGTAAATATTGAGTGAATAGAATGTGCAGATTAGGATTTCGTACCTATAAATGTTTATCGTGAATTTTCATTATAACTTTGTAAAATAACAGAAATTTTGGATATATTCCGAGCGACCGGGCTGGTTTCCGAACGCAAATGCTGAGAGGTAGGCGGCGGATGTTTGAGCTGACCCTTCAAGAGGCATCGTGAGATGGTCTCGCCTTTTCGTCGAGCAAGGTGTCGAGTTGGTCGCGGATCGCGCTGAGCTTGAGCCGGCTCAGCCAGCCATCCAGGGGCTTGAGCTTGCTCGCCTCGTCACGGACAAAGCGCTGGAGCGGAGGTTCACCCGTCGAGCCATGGCAATGCAGATCCGCAATCTCGCGCATCCACCAGGCGAGATGCTGCTCCAACGCTTCCATGCTGGTAAAGCTGTGACCCGCCAGCGCGTTGTTCTTCACATAGTCGACGCCGCGCTCATCCTTGCCTTTCGTACACGCTCGATAAGGCGCGCACGCTCACGGCTGGAAGCCCCTGTAACGTGAGAAGGCATGTAGCCGATCATTGAACACAACTTCCCGCGTCACCGCGTCATGGCGGGTGACCAGCGCCGCCGCATTCTCCAGCAGCACCTCTTCGGTCACGCCGCCAAATGGCGAAAAGCTGCCTCCATGCCATCGGACCAGACCGACTGGCGCTCATGGCGGAATGCCGTCGTGAAGGGGCGGCGCGAATAACCCAGGGTCGCGACAAACACATATATGCGGACTATATCACCGCCGATGCAGACGCGCTTCTCGCCGAAATCAATCTGCAACTGATGACCCGGCGGCGTCTCGAAGCGCATCATATTATCCACAAATTGCTCAACGTTCTCCAAGCAAGACGAAGACACTATCGAGCGCTTCCTGAAGGGCATCGAGATTCATTTCCGGATCTATTTGGGCTTGAACCGCTATCCCGATCGCGAGGCATCCAATCAAAGATGCGAGGTTCTTCGAGTTAATATCTGATGGAATATATCCATCCATTTGAGCCTTTGAGATGAGTTCCGTATATATTCTGTTCTCTCTACGATGATATTCCTTGAAGTTATCCGTCTGGGGGAGGCGATTGGCGACACTTGCACATAATAGGACGAAATATGCCTGCATGTTGGGATTCTTGATCGCCCAAAGAGCCGTGTCGATTTTCGCCCTGATTGCCCCAAAAGGTGTCCTGCCGCTTTCGGTCAGTTCGTCATAGTGGGAGGCCAATTCCTCCGATGTCGACCGTATGGCCGCCTCGACAAATGCTTCCTTCGAGCCGAACCGCTCCCTCACCATCCCCCGGCTATAGCCCGACCGCTCACTGATCCGATCGAAGGTGGCTGCGGTAAAGCCTTCCTCAATCAGGATTTCCGTGACGGCATTGAGCAAACTCTGTTCGGAAATCGCCCTTCGTTCGGCCTGTGTCAGGCGTTCGGCTTTCCGCTGTTGCATCGATCTTCCTCAAAAGTTGCTGGCCAGACATCAACTATGATCAATGGTGCAACGCTGCAAGAACGGCCGCGCAATGACAGATCGGCTATCGCAATCGGCGGACGACCCGCCGACGAATAGCGGCATCCATCAGCAATCCGCAGCCTATTCCCTTGAAGAGACTCAAATGGACCGGCTGATGACCTCTTTCATGATCTCACTCGTTCCACCGAATATCCTTGTAACGCGCGCATCCCGCCAAAAACGGGCTATAGGATATTCATTCATGTAGCCGGCGCCACCATGCAACTGCAACGCCGCATCACATATGCGTCCCTGCAATTCGGTATGCCACAGCTTCGCTGCTGACGCCTCGGCGGTTGTCAGTGCGCCTCGAATGTGGCGCTCGAGCGCCCAGTCGATATGCGCCCAGCCAATTTGCAGTTCAGCCTTCATGCCAGCGAGCGTGAACTTGGTATTCTGAAATTCGAAGACAGGCTGCCCAAATGCCTTACGCTCCTTCGTATAGCCGACTGCTTCATCGAACGCGCGCTGCGCGGCAGCCTGCGCGCTGATTGCGATCGACAGGCGCTCCTGCGGCAACTGGCTCATCAAATAGATGAAGCCTTTCCCTTCCTCGCCCAGACAGTTGGAGCGCGGAACCCGCACATCGTTGAAGAACAGTTCCGACGTGTCCGCCGAGTGCTGACCAACCTTGTCGAGATTGCGTCCTCGTTCAAATCCAGGCGTATCGGCGTCCACCAATAGGATCGATATGCCCTTGGCGCCGGCGGAAGCGTCGGTCCTCGCCACGACCAGAATAAGATCGGCATTCTGTCCGTTGGTGATGTAGGTCTTGGAGCCATTGATAACATATTCGCCGCCATCGATCTTCGCGGTCGTCTGGATCGATTGCAGATCCGACCCCGTGCCCGGTTCCGTCATGGCAATGGCGGTAATGACTTCACCGGTGATCATCCCGGGCAAATATTTGTGCTTCTGCTCTTCTGATCCATAGAGTTCGATATATTCGGCCACGATGTCGCTCTGAAGCAAAATACCCGCAGCCGACCCGGCATAGGTCAATTCCTCACCGATCACAGCATTATAACGAAAGTCCAGACCCAAGCCGCCAAATTCCGGCTTCACGGTCGGACAAAGCAAGCCTGCCTTTCCAGCGGCGAGCCAGAACTCGCGCCCGACAATGCCTTCCTGTTCATGCTTGTCGAGATGGGGAAGCAGTTCGCGCGCGAAGAATTTGCGCACCTCGTTGCGGAACATCTCATGGTCTTCGGTGAAGACGGTCCTGTCTGCAGTTTCCAACATAGTGATTTTTCCGTTCTCAGGCAGAGTTACAGAGCTTCGATGATGGTGACGTTGGCAATGCCGCCGCCTTCGCACATGGTTTGCAGGCCATAGCGGCCGCCGCGTATCTTCAGCGCATGGATCAGCGTCGTCATCAGCTTGGTGCCGGATGCTCCGAGCGGATGGCCGAGCGAAATCGCGCCACCATTGACATTCAGCCTGGCTGGATCACCGCCCAGCGCTTTCAGCCATGCCAGCGGGATCGGCGCGAAGGCTTCATTGACTTCGTAGAGATCGATCTCATCCAGCGTTCGGCCGCCACGTTCGAGCGCCCGTCGCGTTGCCGGAATGGGCTCTTCCAACATGATGACCGGATCGCCGGCCGTTACGGTCATAGTGTCGATCCGCGCCAACGGTGTGAGACCATGAACCTTTAGCGCACGTTCGTTCACGATCAGTACGCCCGAGGCGCCGTCGCAAATCTGGCTGGCCGTTGCCGCCGTGATGGCGCCGCCTTCGACCAGCAATTTAACGCCCGCCATCGATTCCGGCGTGACGTCGTATCGGATGCCCTCATCGCGATCATGGACGACCGTAGATCCCTCGGCATCATGCCCTTCCACGACGAGAATTTCGTCGGCAAAGGCCCCTTGCCCAGTCGCGGCCGCCGCGCGGCGATGCGATTCAAGGCCAAACGCATCAAGATCCGCGCGGGTAAAGCCATATTTGTCGGCAATCATCTGTGCGCCGCCAAATTGACTGAAGCCTTTGACGCCAAAGCGCGCCAGCCCTTTCCCAGACCATGGATCAGCGCTCGCGCCCGCCGCAGCCGCCCCCTGAACCGATAGCCCCAGCGGAACGCGCGTCATGCTCTCGACCCCCGCAGCGATAACGACATCCTGCGCGCCGCTCATCACGGCCTGCGCCGCGAAATGGATCGCCTGCTGCGAAGAGCCGCATTGCCGGTCTATCGTCACGGCCGGAACGCTTTGCGGAAGGCTCGACGCGAAGATCGCGGATCGCCCGATCTGGTTTGCCTGTTCGCCGACCTGACTGACGCAGCCCATGATGACGTCCTCGATCGCGGCCGGGTCGATCCCCGAACGGCGCACCAGTTCATCCAGCACCTTGCCGGCCAGGTCGGCGGGGTGCCAGTTGCGCAGCCGCCCGTTGCGCCGTCCGCCAGCGGTGCGCGTCGCGGCGACGATATAAGCCTCTCCCATTGGTCGCTCCCTCGTCTCGTTCTGTTCAGATACGTTCGATGATGATGGCCGGCGCCATGCCGCCGGCGGCGCACATCGTGATCAGCGCATAGCGTCCGCCGGTGCGCTCCAGTTCATCCAGCGCCGTTCCGATCAGCATGGAGCCAGTGGCGCCAATGGGATGCCCCAGCGCGATGGCACCGCCGTTCGGATTGACCTTCGCCCTGTCCAGTTCGAGATCGCGCACGAACTTCTCGGCCACCACGGCGAAGGCCTCGTTGATTTCCCAGATATCGATATCGTCCTTCGTGAGCCCGGCACGTTCCAGCGCCTTGCGGGCAGCGGGAACCGGCGCGTTGAGCATCAGCGTCGGATCGTCGCCCATATTGACATAGGCGACGATGCGCGCCCGTGCCTTGAGGCCATGTTTTTCGATATAGGCCTGAGATGCCAGCAGCACAGCCGCCGCGCCGTCGACAACGCCGGAGCTGTTGCCGGCATGATGGACGCCCTGCCATTCCAGATCGGGATAGCGTCGTTGGATCTGCTTGCGGTAGGTCTGCCCATTACCAAGGTCCGCATCGGCAAATGCGTCGAAGCTCGCCTTCAATTCGGTGAGGCCCTTCATCGTCGTTTGCGGCCGGGGGAATTCATCCCTGTCCAGCGCCACGCTCCGGCCATCAACAGCCATGACCGGAACCACGCCCTTGTCGAAGCGCCCTTCGTCCATGGCGATCCTGGCGCGGCGCTGGCTTTCGAGTGCGAGCGCATCGACATCCGCGCGCGAAATGCCTTCCATGGCGGCGATCGCATCAGCGCACACACCCTGATGGCTCTGTGGATGCAGTTCGTCCAGCGCCTCATGATAGGCGCCATACATGAAGGGGGGGAAGCCTGCGGCGGCTTCCTCGTTGCCGATCTGCGCGGTGAAGCTCATCATCTCGCAACCGCCAGCGATGACGCAATCCTCCATGCCGGACATGACCGCCGCGGCCGCGATGTTCACCGCACTGATCCCGCCGCCGCAGAAGCGGTCGAGCGACATGCCGCTCACGCGCGGGTCCAGTCCCGCAGCCAGGGCCGACATGCGGCCTATATCACCGCCCTGCTTCCCCTTTTGCGTCGAAGTGGACCAGATCACATCCTCGATCGTGGCGCTGTCGATGCTGTTTCGCTCCACAACAGCCCTGATCACCGTCGCCGACAGATGCTGCGGATGCAGATGCGCGAGGGAGCCCTTGCCGATTTTGCCGATGCCGCGCGGGGTCCGAACGGCGTCAATGATATAGGCGTCTGCCATGTGCGATACTCCTTGCGTCAGCGGGTGAAGGATCCGCCGCTGGCGGCTTTCTCGACGAGCGATTGAGCTGGCTCGATATTCTGGGCCTGGAGGCCGGCGACGATCTTCGAGAGACCGACGGTATCGGCCCAGAACATCGGCCCACCGGTATGGACGGGCCAGCCATAACCAAGGATGCAGGCGACATCGATGTCACTCGCGCGCAGGGCGATGCCTTCTTCAAGAACCTTGGCCGCTTCGTTCACGACCGGATAGAGCAGCCTTGCCACGATCGCCTCATCGGCAAGCGGCCCGCTCGGCTTGGCGCCCTTGAAAGCGGCAAAATCCGCAACCACTTGCGCCGCCGCACCACTAGGCGTCGGCTTTCTCCTCTCGTCATAGTCGTAAAAGCCGCCATTCTGCTTCTGGCCGAGCCGCCCAAGCTTGACGAGATCCGATGCGAGGGATCGCTCGGCGCTGTCGCGCCCGACCACATCCAGCCCGACCAGATCGAACATCTGGAACGGCCCCATCGCAAAGCCATAATCATAAATGGCCCTGTCGATGTCCGCCGGCGTCGGCCCCTCCAGAACAAGGGCGGTCGCCTCGTTCATCCGGGCTGCCATCACGCGATTGGCGATGAAGCCATAACCGACGCCGGAAAGAACCGGCACCTTACCGATTTTGCGGGCGATCGCCATCACCGTCGCCACAATCTCCTTCCGGGTTTCCTTGCCCCGAACGACCTCAAGCAGCCGCATCACATTGGCGGGCGAGAAGAAATGCAGGCCGACCACATCCCCAGGGCGAGACGTCGCGGCGGCAATCTCGTCCAGATCGAGAAACGAGGTGTTGGAAGCGAGGATCGCGCCAGGTCGCGCCACGCGATCGAGCCTGGCGAAGATATCCTTCTTCACCGCCATTTCCTCAAACACCGCCTCGATCACCAGATCGACTTCGCTCAACACTTCAAGCGAAAGCGCCGGTGTGATCAAGGCCATGCGCTCTTCAACCTGCGCGGTCGTCAAACGCCCCTTCTTCGCGCTATTCTCATAATTGCCCCGGATCACTTTCAGCCCGCGATCCAATCGGTCCTGATCGGCCTCCACGATCGTGACCGGCATACTCGCGTTCAGAAAATTCATCGCGATGCCGCCGCCCATTGTGCCTGCACCGATAACGCCGACCGAACTGACCGGAAGCATGGCGACATCCTTGCCAATATCCGGAATGCGTGTCGTCTCCCGCTCGGCAAAGAAATAATAGCGCTGTGCCGCGCTTTCGACGCTGTCGAGCAGTTCGTGGAACAGGTCCGCCTCCCGCTTCATGCCCTCCTCGAATGGAAGCTCTGCGGAAGCTTCGATAGCTTTGACGATGTTATACGGAGCCTTGAACCCCCGGAACGCATGGGCATTTCTGGCCAGATAGGCGGCATAGATTTCGGGCTTGCCGCGCGCGGCCGCGACCTTGTCGTCCCGATCGCGAACGCGCTGGAGCGGGCGCTGCTCGACGACCAGCTGCCGGGCGAAGGCCACCGCGTCATCCTTGAGCCTGCCCTCGGTGGCCAGCGCATCGATCATGCCAAGCTGGAGCGCGCGTGGGGCGCCTATGGGTTGGCCGCCGGTGATGATATCCAGCGCTGCTTCGACGCCGACGATCCGGGGAAGACGCTGCGTCCCGCCCGCGCCCGGCAACAGACCAAGATTGACTTCAGGAAGGCCCACCTTGGCGGAGGGAACGGCGATCCGATAGTGGCACACCAGGGCCGTTTCATACCCCCCGCCCAAGGCCGTTCCATGGATAGCCGCAATGACAGGCTTCGGGCTGTTCTCGATCAGGTCCAGAACCTCGTTGAGGTCGGGTTGCTCAAGCGGCTTGCCGAACTCGGAAATGTCGGCGCCTGCAAAGAATGTCCGCCCCGCGCAGAGCAGCACAATCGCCTTCACCCGATCGTCGGAAAGGCATGACGCCATCCCCGACTGGATTCCCTTGCGCACGGCTATGCCAAGCGCATTGACGGGAGGGCTGTCGATCGTGATCACCCCAATATCGTTAGCCAGGTCAATGCTGACGACGCTCATATCCATCTCCAAAACTTGTCTTCAAATGGGCCTGGCCTTCAGCGCAGCCAGCTGCCCTCGTCAGCGCGGAGCCATACGGATGGCGCCATCCAGCCGGACATCCTCACCGTTGAAATAGGCATTCTCGATCATGCAGAGGGCGAGCGCCGCATATTCCGCCGGATCGCCGAGCCGCTTGGGATACGGCACGGAAGCCGCCAATGCAGCCTTGACATGATCCGGCGCTGATTGAAGCAGAGGCGTATTGAACAGGCCCGGCAGGATCGTGTTGACCCTGATCGCCTCGCCCATCAAGTCGCGCGCGATCGGCAGGGTCATGCCGACCACCCCGGCTTTCGAGGCTGAATAGGCCACCTGGCCCATCTGGCCGTCCTCCGCGGCAACGCTGGCCGTATTGATGATAACCCCGCGATCGCCATCGACGAGGGAATCAAGGCCCAACATGCCCGCCGCCGACTTGGCGATGCAGCGGAAAGTCCCGATCAGATTGATCTGGATGATCTTCTCAAATGCGGCGCTGGGATATGCCTTGATCTCGCCCGTCGCCTTGTCGCGCGTCGCGGTCTTGATCGCGTTGCCCGTTCCGGCGCAATTGATCAGAATGCGCTCAACGCCGTGCGCGGCGCGCGCTTTCGCAAAGCCGGCATCGACCGAAGCCTCGTCCGTGACATTGACCTGACAGAACAGGCCGCCAACTTCCTGTGCGAGCGCCTCTCCCTTTTCGGAATCGAGATCGAACAACGCTACCCTCACGCCGCGCTCCGCCAATGCGCGCGCGGTTGCTGCGCCCAATCCTGACGCACCGCCGGTCACCACGGCCGCAATCTTCTCGTCCAGTATCATGGAACGCCCTCTTCCCTCGAATGTCGAAATATCTCGTCGGAAGGCGGGAGCCCCTGCACACCTCCGCGTAACAATTATATTTGCTATCCGGACAGATAATTAATGTCAATGTCGTTGATGCTTGGCGGTCTCATTATTTCTGCGACTTTGCCATTGTATCGAGGCGCCCGGCCCTTCGTGTGATGGAGAAACCATTTCTCTTCACGTCCGGGCGCTTCCACCGAGCGTTTCCTCCACCAACCAGACGGGCCGATCAGCTATCGCGCCTTCAACGCATGAGATGGCGCGCCACCCAGCTATCGCGCGCGGCAACCGCTGCCCGAGCAAGCCCGGTGTCCGGAGCAATCATGTCAAAGCCATGAAATCCGCCCGGCCACACATGAAGCTCAGCCTGAACTCCTGCCGCCCACAGCGCGGTCGCATAGGCCACATCTTCGTCGCGGAAGACTTCGGCCGAACCACAATCGATGAACGCGGGCGGCAAGCCCGACAAATCAGCGGCCCGCGCGGGTGCGGCATAAATCGACACGTCGTCGGTCGCGCGACGACCCCCGAGCAATGCTGTCCAGCCCATGACGTTGCTGGACCGGTCCCACACACCGATCCCGTCATACTGCGCCGACGAAACCGTTCGGTCGCGATCATCGAGCATGGGACACAGCAGGACCTGACCGGTTAGGCGCGGGCCGTGCCGATCACGCGCAAGCAAAGCGCATCCAGCCGCAAGCCCGCCTCCCGCGCTGGCGCCGACGATCATCAGTCTGTCCAGGTCAAAACCGAGTTCTTCGGCCTGTTCGGCCATCCAGAGGAGAGCAGCATAGCAATCTTCGACCGGATAGGGGTCGGGAAACTCAGGCGCGAGCCGATATTCGACCGTGACAGCCACAGCGTCATGCGCCACGATCCAAGGCAGAACGACGTGCATACCGGTCATCCGGTTGCCCGCGACCATTCCCCCGCCATGCGTATGAAATATCCCCGGACCGAACCCCGAATGATCCTTCCGCTTCATGACCGAAATGCCGATATCGCCGCCCCCGAAGCCCTGGATCGTGAAATCGTGCCGGGCGACGCCCATCGCTGACATGGCTTCATCGGTAAGGTCGATCGACGTCCCCTCACGCATCGCGGGGATCATGTCGGCGGTCATTGTCGGCGGCATGTCCGCGAGAGCGCCTTCACAGGCGCGGTCATAGGGCGGGCGCATAATGGTTTCAGGCATGGGACTTCCCTCAACAAGCGTCGTCGAAAATAAGATGTTCGCGTGTGATGAAACAATATGATCTGTCCAACTGGACGAAACGACGCTCGTCCTCCGCCAGAGCCGCGGCCGCTGCCCGCCCGTTTGCAGTCTCAACACCGCGCTTGAGGTCGGAAGCCGAGTTGAGCCAGATCACGGTCATACCGTCGAGCGGGGGCGCAAAGCCCCGCGACGCCCGGAGCATTTCATTGGCTTCCGATGCAATCGTATGGCTCTGAACATAGCGCGCGAGATGGGAAATTTCGGCAAAACCCGCCGCCATCTGTCCGTGGTCGTCCAGCCAGGTGGCGTGGCACTCGGCGGGCGACATCCCATCCTTGCGGGCGAGAAGATATGTGACCTTCACCGCTTCCGGCCCCAGCCCGGCGCCTCCTGTCCGATCAAAGACAGGATGTTCCTCCGTCAGGAAAGCGGATGAACGCCCAAAGTCGACGAAATTCTCCTCATCCTCTCTTACAGAGCGGCCGGCCTCAGCGCCCTCGGGCGTCGCGGCTGCCGCTAGCATGTCGGACAGCGAATCCCACCAGAGTTCCGCGATCCCGTCGAGCGGCGCACGCATCCCGCGAACGGCACGCAGCGCTTCGTTCGCCGGATGATCGACGCGATGGCTCTGGACATATTTGCGGATCTTGAGCGCCCTGGCGGCTCCGGCAACAATCGGGCCGTGGCGGTTCAACCAATAGTCACGAAACCCATCAGGGGTCAGCGTTTCCTTCCGTGACACCGCACATACAAGCTTAATCATCCGCCATGTTCCTTAAAGCGCCAGTACGGGTGATCAGAATTCCAGGCAGATCTTGCCGAAATGCTTGTTCGATGCCTGATGCGCAAAGGCGTCGGCTATGCGATCGAGCGTGAAACTGGAATCAATGACGGGACGAATTCCGCTTGTTTCCAGTGCCTTGATCATGTCTTCCTGATGTTCGCGCGAGCCGACCGTGACACCCTTGATGGCGACATTCTTGTTCATCGCGATGGCGGTCGGCACCTCACCCGCCCAACCTGTGAGAACGCCGATGAGCGAGATATGGCCGCTGACGCGGATCGCCTGAAGCGACTGCGCCATGGTGCCCGCACCGCCAACTTCGACCACCACGTCGACGCCTCGCCCGCCGGTCAAAGCCGCGGCCGCCGGTCCCCACTCGGCCTGTTCCCTGTAGTTGATGAGATGATCAGCCCCCAACCCTTTCAGCCGATCGAGCTTTTCCGCCGACGAGGAGGTCGAGATGACGGTCGCGCCAGCCGCCTTGGCAAACTGCAGAGCGAAAATCGAGACCCCGCCGGTGCCCTGGGTCAACACCACATCGCCGGGCTTGATCCGGGCTTCCACCATCAGCGCGCGCCAGGCTGTCAGCGCCGCACAAGGCAATGTCGCGGCCTCCCTATAACTCCAGCCGGCGGGCAGGCGGGTGAACGCGCTGGCAGGCGCCGCCACCAGCTCGGCCGCGAAACCGTCGGCATGATCGCCCGGCACGCTGCCCATCCGCTCGCGGCATGGTTCGCCAGCGACCCAGTTGGGGAAGAAGAGTGACAGAACCTGATCGCCGGGCTTCAACGTGGTCACTCCCGGTCCGACGGCAACGACCTCTCCCGCCCCGTCCGACATCGGAATACGGCCGTCCGCGACCGCAATGCGACCTGTAACAACCGCAAAATCGTGGAAATTGAGCGAACTTGCATGGACCCGCACCAGCACTTCGCCAGCGCGAGGGGTCGGGTCCGGACGGGTCTCGACGACGATATTGTCGAGCCCGCCGCCCGCTTTCACGGCAGCAATTTTCATTCTGCTCTCCTTTCTTCCGTATTTGTAATGCGTGAGGCTGCTTTCAGGGCAACAGCCATTCAGCATTGCTCCGGAAGAATTTGAGCGTGATATCTTCGCCAAGAGGCTCGACCTTCGCGAGCATATTCTTCATCGAATCCTTCGTGCCTTCGACATGCGGATAGTCAGTCGAGAAGCAGAATACATCAGCCAGATCAGGATCTTCGTTGAAATAGCGGTCGACCGGCTCAAAGTTGAATGGCGAAACACGAACATTGCGCGCGATATATTCCGAGGGCTTCATCGGGAATTTGGCGGCCGATGCGCCAGGGAAAACCTTGACATACATGTCCATCCTGCGCGCAGCGGGACCGACCCAATAGGCGCCGACTTCCATCAGGCCGACGCGCAACCGCGGAAAGCGTTCGAACACACCGCCCAGCACCATCGCCGAGAGATAATTTTCGATCGCCATATGGGCTGTCGAGAACATCTGGATGTTGGTGTTGGGAATTTCCGGCGACTGGAAGAGATCCTGGAAGGTCTCAGCAACGGCCCAACCTGGATCGAGGAAGAAGAATTCAGTGCCGATGTGGAGCGTGACAGCTATATTTTTCTCCTCGAACAGCTTCCACATCGGGTCGAGCGAGGAATGCGCAGGTGAGACGCCACCCGGCGGCACATCGGCATTCAGGTAGACCGCACGGATGCCGCCATCGACCAGTTTCCTGGCGTCATTGATCATCTCCGCCACGGTGTCACGGGTCCGGATGATGCCAACGACCCGAATCCGGCCGTCGATAGCCGAGTTGGCAATGGCCCACTGATTATAGGCTTCAACGAACCGCTCCGCGAACTCCGGACGCGACAGCCCGCCGAACACCGACGTATCGCCGCCGAAGCGCTGCTTGAAAGCGAAATCATTCATGCCGCCAACGATCTGCGCCGCAATCGCCGTGGTAGGGAAGATAAGCTGACGGTCGATCCCCATCACGTCCATCACCTCGATGCGACGCCCCATATCCACCGCGCTTGGTGCGCCGGGACCCTTGACCTTCCAGATGTTGTCAACGTCGATCGCCATCGTGTCCCTGATATCGGGCTGATGCATGTTGGTGGCGGTCGGGTCCGGGCGAAACTCGTGAGCAGCCGCGAAGAGCGCGCCCATCATCCGGCCCGGCTCGCCGAACGCCTCACCCAAGAGATGACTGGGGATCATTTCATGGGCATCGACATCGTGCACGAGAATATTCATGGCTCTCTCCCAATTATACCGCAGCGCAGGGCCGTCGGTTTTTTCATGTCCGGCGAAAACCGAGACCGCCGCCGGAAGTCTTCCTGTTTACAGCGATTCGAGATCGAGCGGCTTGAGATAGCCGACAAAATCATCGTTTGTGCGCCAATCATAACTGGGCACCTCGCAATAGATCTCGATCGCATTGCCGTCGGGATCGTAGATATAGAGGCTGTGCGTCATGCCGTGGTCGAGCGTCGACTCAACCTTCACGCCCTTCGCCTTCAGATGTTCATACATCTCGACGAGCGACTTCTCGCTGTCGACTACCAGCGCAATATGCAGCAGGCCTACCTGGTCCGCCAGCGCCGGCTGGGCGTTTTCACTGACTTTGAATACGCCGATATCATGGTGATAATCGTTGAAGCGGAAGAAAGTCGCGTGGGGAGATTCGGACGAAATCTTCATGCCGAGAACGCCGACATAGAATTGCTTGGACACTTCCATGTCGCGCACCTTCAGGACGGCGTGCCCTACGCGCTGAATACCCATCACTCACCTCCACCTGCCTTCGCTCCGCTGACCGATGCCGATCGCGAAAGCTCCGCTAAAACTATTTCTTAGGCACACCGGTCAAAGCCGCCTGCGATATCGGGCTGATCCGCCGGTCGGCCCGCATCTTGGCCGACGACCCGAACTGACAACCTCTCGTTCAAGGCAGGTCGCGGGCGACTCTCCCGTTTTTCTGTCCTGTGCTGAAGCCTAGGCTCAAATTAAATAGATCGCAATATTTAATTTGAGCCGCCCGCACTTTCACCAAAACAGGTTTTCGCGCTTCGCAACGCACATATTGGGACTATCAGGTCGCAGACCGCTTCCTGCTGAACGCACGATCCTTTACGGAAGCAAAAGCTGATTGATTGCGGGATCGCGAGATTCACGACGGTTCCGACGCAATTCATTCTGGCCTAGAGCGATCTATTATGTTAGCAGCACGACATGTCTGAGACCCAAGCCACCGTCGAAAAGCAATCGGCCACCCGCACTCGTCTGGTTGAATCCGCTTTGGCTCTTTTCAGCCGCAATGGTTATGCGGCGACCGGCGTGAAAGCCATATTGGCCGATGCGAAGACGCCTTATGGATCGCTTTATCACTGGTTTCCCGGCGGCAAGCGCGAGCTTGGCGTGGCGGCAGTGCAGCATGGCGGAGCCGTTTATCGGGGTCTGTTCGAATCGCGCTACCCTGCCGATCTCGATGTGGTGGAGGCGACCGAGGTGGCTTTTATCGAGGCCGCTGACGTACTCGAGCGGACCGATTTTGCCGACTCCTGTCCACTCGCGACGATCGCTCTCGAGGTCGCAAACACCGATGAGGCGATGCGGCTCGCGGCAGCAGCGGCTTTCGAGTCCTGGCTGGTCGTGTTCGAACAGCGCTTTCTTGCCGCCGGCATGTCTCCCGAACGCGCTCGCGAGGTCGCGATCAATGTCTTCTGCCTGATCGAGGGCGCCGCACTGCTATCGAGAACAACGAAATCGCGGGACCCGATGCATATCGCCGGACGGACGGCCGCAAACGCCGTTGCCGCCGGCCTCGCCGCCGAGGGCATTGAGGTCAAGCGAAAGGGCCAGGCTCGGGGCCGAGGCCGCTAAAAGGACTATCGCCAGCAACGCGAGCCGCTCCTCTGAGACAGGGCTCGCACCATGGGTCTAGCTGATTGAGCAGCGCGACCGCTCGCTATCGATCACCGCTCCCTATCGGAAGGCAAGCCGCATTTGCAGAAAAGCATTTGCGAGCGCGTTCTGCCGCGTCTTCATTCCGCCCCTTGCGTCCCCTCATTTCGATAATTTCGGAGCTTTTCGCTCGCCGTCTTCAGGAATCGGTTGACGGCGCGAGCAACATGCGCGTACATCGTCGCTAGATCGTTCTGTCTAATTCCAGAAGACCACCCGGAACCTGGAAAACCGACGGACCCGGCGGTCAATCCCGGCTTGTCCCGGACGAGACTCGACCAGCGGGCGCAAAAATAGGAGAGGAAATTGACCCAGTCATTCAATGCATTTGTCGTCAACAAGGACGACAGCGGGTTTAGCGCAGGCATACGGCAGATGGAGCTGGACGACCTTCCCGCAGGCGACGTGACGGTGCGCGTCCACTATTCGAGCGTCAATTATAAGGACGGCCTCGCCAGCGTGCCAGGCAGCCCGGTGGTGACAGCCTATCCCATGGTGCCTGGCATCGATCTCGCTGGTATCGTTTCCGAATCGAGCGATCCGCGCTTCAAGGTCGGCCAGGAAGTGGTCGCGATCGGCCGGGGCCTGGGAACCGGTCATTTCGGCGGCTATGCTGAATATGCCCGGCTGCCCGCCGATTGGCTCGAGCCGCTGCCACAGGGCCTGACCATGAAAGAAGCGATGGCGCTGGGAACAGCTGGGTTTACAGCGGGGCTCGCGATCCAGCGGCTGGAAGAAAATGGGCTGAAGCCCGGCGATGGCCGCGTTCTGGTCACCGGCGCTACCGGCGGCGTGGGCAGCACTGCGGTCAACATGCTCGCCGGCCTCGGCTACGAAGTCTCGGCAAGCACGGGCAAGGTCGAAGAGCATGATTTCCTTCGCGAACTCGGAGCGACCGAAATTCTGGGCCGAGACGAGGTGTCGGCAAAGCCGGACGCCTATATGAACGAAGAGCGCTGGGCTGGTGGCGTGGATCCGGTGGGAGGCGACACCCTTGCCTACATGCTGCGCTCGACGCGCTATGGCGGTTCGGTATCCAATTGTGGCATGACCGGCGGCATGGTTGTGAATACGACCGTCGCGCCCTTCATCCTGCGCGGTGTCAACCTGCTGGGGATCGACTCGGTGAATTGTCCGGCCGACGTCCGGGCCAATCTTTGGCGGCGACTTGGGACCGACCTCAAACCCAAATATCTGACCGAAAGCATATCGCACGAAATCGGCCTTGATGGGGTTCAGGCAGCGACGGGCACTATCCTCACCGGCACCGTGCGGGGTCGCACAATCGTAAAGATATAGGATCTTCAGATCATGAAGGCAGTCCTTTGTTGCGGTGGCGACTTCGATATCGCCGATGTTCCCGACCTTCGACCGGGCACCGGACAGGTGTTGCTGAATGTATCGCGCGCCGGAATCTGCGGCTCGGACGTTCATCTACGGACGAATCTCGACCATTTCGCCCATGCAGCGGCCGCCGTCGGTGGCGATGCATTTGCAGAAGGCAAAAACGGGGTCATTTTCGGTCACGAGTTCAGTGGCGAAGTCACGGACTATGGCCCAGACACCCATCGCCGCTGGAAGCCCGGCACGTTGATGGTCGCAATGCCCATGTGCCGGCATGGCCGCCATCCACACATTATTGGATCGTCGCCGGAAGCGCCGGGCGCATTTGCAGAACAGATGGTCGTCCAGGAATCCATGGCTTTTGCAGTGCCGAACGGTTTGTCCGCCGAACATGCCGCGCTGACCGAGCCAATGTCGGTCGCCTGGCACGCGGTACGGCGCAGCCAGATCGAGAAACGGCAAACAGCCTATGTCATTGGCTGCGGCCCCATCGGTCTGGCTGTGATTGCGCTGTTGAAGGCAACCGGCATCCATTGCGTTGTCGCATCCGACCTGTCGCCGCGCCGCCGCGAGCTCGCGGCCCGCTGCGGCGCCGACGTGGTGGTCGATCCCACGATGGTGGACCCGTTTACCGCCGATCCCAAGCCCAGCCGCAGCACCAAGGTTGCCGGCGTCATCTCGCTTCCCAATACGCCTTGGTCGGTTCCCGGCCATCCCGACGATATCAATCTGGGCTTCGACGCGATGGAGAAGCTCCGGCGGTTCGCGCTTGTGCCCTGGTGGCAGTTGTTCCGGGCCATGCACGCGTTCGACAAGGGACCGTCGGGTCCTGTCGTGTTCGAATGCGTCGGCGTTCCCGGAATTCTCGACCGACTGATCACGGGTGCACCGGCCATGAGCCGGATCGTCGTGGTCGGCGGATGTCTGGAACCCGACACATTTCATCCGATCACAGCGTTGATCAAGGAAGTCGACCTGCGCTTTTCGGTCGGTTACAACCCCGGCGAATTTCGCGATACGCTACACATGCTGGCTGAGGGCAAGATCGACCCGACCCCCTTCCTGACCGGAACCGTGGGATTCGCCGGAGTGGAAGCGGCCTTTGATGCGCTCGGGCAGCCCGAGCGGCACGCTAAGGTTTTGATCGATCCGCGCAGCTCGATTGCAGCCCTCTGAGACGACTGCGCGGCCAATAATCACAAAGACGGAATGTCTAACTGGGAGCCTGGATAGCATGACAAATCTTACAAGGCAGGAAATGGAGGAGCTTCTCCTCGCACATGAAATTGCGGAACTGGAGTATGACATCGACGCCACCATGGCGACGCTGGTGCCAAATCCGCATTTTGAACTTTGCTTCATGGGCCTTGCCGTGGACGGATGGGATGCGGTTCGCGAAATGTATTCGCGTATGCTTTTCCGTGGCGGCGAGGAACGAAATCTGCAGGCCGACGCGCGCATCGTGATGGTGGACAACAATCATATCGTTCGCGAAGCGCTCATTTCCTTCGACAATGACGAGGGCCAGCGGGCTACCGGCCTGTACAATGTGGTGGTGGAGTTCGACCCGGAACTGAAAAAGATCAAGGGCGAGCGGATGTACGGCGATCTTACCTATGGGCAATTCATGACGAAAATCATCGGCGAGGATCTTGCACAGATGCCTGGCGTCACGGAAATTTCCGCGTCCCTGTCCGTCGTCAACGTTCACGACGCTTTTGCCGCAGCAGCGGCGCGTGGGCTCACCATCAACAACCCGCGCGTCAAGATGTGATTGGGCCGGCGGGCATGAAACGACCCGGCCATATGGTCGGGACGCCTGCCGGACGATCCATTTGACGCAGCTTTTATGCATTTTCAGACTTGAAGGAGAAGTCGCATGTTCAGTCACATCATGATCGGTGCGAATGACATTGAGGCGTCCAAGAAATTCTACGACGCAGCTCTCGGCGCGCTCGGCCACGGCCCCGCCGTTCAGGACCCCAAGGGGCGCTATTTCTATGTGACCGAGGCGGGCATCCTTGCGCTCACGAAGCCGATCGACGGGCAGCCCGCGACGCATGCCAATGGTGGCACGATCGGTTTTGCAGCGACCAGCCCCGAAGCGGTAGACGCATGGCACGCAGCGGGTGTCGCCAATGGCGGAACCGCGTGTGAGGATCCGCCGGGCCTGCGCCAGAACGGTATGTATGTGGCTTATCTGCGCGACCCGTCCGGCAACAAGATCTGCGCGCTGAAACGGTAAATCCGGCAATTACGGTTGGTCGGCTCACGCGTCTGGAATCCTTGCGCCAGAACGAGCGGCCACCCGTCGGCAGGCGGTGTCCGAGATCACTTTCCTTCGCGCCGCCCGCCGTCCCGATGTCAAAGGATGACTCCAATGCCCATGTTCGACACGCTCATCTACGAGAAACCCGAAGCCAATATCGCCCGTATCTGGCTGAACCGGCCCGAGATGCGCAATGCGCAGGACACGCACCTTCTCTACGAGTTGAACGACGCTTTTGACGCGGCGATGATCGATGACGAGGTGAAGGTGGTCGTGCTGGCCGGCAAAGGAAGCCACTTTTCTGCTGGGCACGATCTCAGGGAAGCCAATCCCAAGGACGCGAGCCACAAGCGGGTCGGCAGTTGGAGCGCCGACAATTGGGACGGCGCCGAGGCCTATTATTGCCGCGAGAAGGAAATCTACGAGGGCTTTTGCCGTCGCTGGCGCGATCTGGCGAAACCGACGATCGCCTCGGTCCAGGGCAAGGCGATTGCGGGCGGCCTGATGCTGATATGGCCGTGCGACTTTGTCATCGCCAGCGACGATGCGACTTTCCAGGACAATACGATGTTCATGGGCATTCCCGGCGTCGAATATTTCGCCCACACATGGGAACTCGGCATCCGCAAGGCCAAGGAGTTTCTGATGACGGGCCAACCGATCACCGCCGCTGAAGCGCAGGCGGCGGGCATGGTGAACCGGGTCGTGGCGCGCGATGCGTTGGAAGCCGAAACGCTCGCCTTTGCGCGCAGCATCGCCGACAAGCCGTCCTTCGCACTCAAGCTCGCGAAAGACGCCATCAACGCAGCGTTCCACGCGCAAGGCTTCGAGAATGTCCAGCGCGCGGCGTTCAACGCACATCACCTGGCACACACACATTACCGATTGCACCAGAAGGGAGCGTATATGGACACCGCCTTCATGGAGCGCTTCGCGTCGAAATCCGCGCAGAAATAGCCGCAATTATTGCTTACCAGAGCCAAATTCATCGACAAGGGCTAAGACGTGACCTCCGCAGACCAAGACCATATCGAGATGCTCCGCGAGACGATCCGTCGCTTCGTCGAGAAGCGTATGCCGCGCGAGGATGCCGCACGGTGGGACAAGGACAATCACTTCCCCCGCGAGGTCTTCAACGAACTGGGCGAGCTGGGGATGATGGGCCTGACCGTGCCCGAGGAATATGGCGGCGCGGGCCGGGATATTGCCGCAACGATGATGGTGATCGAGGAATTGTCGAAGCGCAGTCTGGCCGTCGCCATCCCCTATATCATGTCCGCCTGCTATGCTGGCATGAACCTCGTCGAGTGCGGGTCCGAGACGCAGAAACAGACGCTTCTGCCGCTTGTGGCAGCAGGAAAGCTGATCTTCGCCTATGGCTGGACCGAACCCGATGTCGGCGCCGATCTCGCCAGCGTGCAGACGACCATCTCCCGGGACGGTGACGAACTGGTCATCAATGGCGAAAAACGCTTCTGTTCGGGCGCAAATATCTGCGACTATATCTATGTTCTTGGCCGCAGCGGCCCAAAAGAAGACCGCTACCGAAACCTTTCGATGGTCATGGTCCCGGCAAACGCGCCCGGCGTGGACATCACGCCGATCGAAGGATTGGGACTGAAGGGCGCCCCGACCACCGACGTTCGCCTCATCGACGTGCGCGTGCCCCTTGGCAATCTGATGGGTGAGGAAGCAGGCTGGAACAATGGCTGGAACATGGTTTCCGGCGCTGGTCTCGACGTCGAAAAGCTGGAGGTCGCCGCGATGGCGGTCGGAATCGCGACCGCCGCAACCGACGATGCCTGGACTTATGTTCAGGAGCGCAGGCAGTTCGGCAAACCGGTCGCAAGCTATCAGTCGATCCGGCACAAGCTTGCCGACATGCGTACCCAGTGCCACGCCGCACGCCTGATGCTCGACCATGCCGCCGGCATGGCGAACAACCATGTGCGCTGTGGCACCGAAACCTCCATGACCAAGCTCTTCGCCACGGAAGCAGCGAAGGCGGTCGTGCTGTCGGCGCAGGATATTTTCGGCGCTTATGGCTATGTGAAGGGCTTCGACGTCGAACGCTATGTTCGCGACGTGCTGGCATTGCCGATCATCGGCGGATCATCGGCCGTCCAGCGCAACAACATCGTGAACTGGCTGGGACTGCCGCGTTGAACCCGCCGACGGAATCGGGGAAATCTCCCGTGGCCGACAAATATGCCGATCTGTATCGCCAGAGTGTCGAGGATCGGGATGGCTTCTGGCGCGAAGCCGCGAAGCTGATCGCGTGGGAAAGACCGCCTGGCGCCATATTTGATGGCAAGGCCTGGTTCGGCGACGGACGCCTCAATATTTGCCATAATGCGCTCGACCGCCATGTTCACGATGGCCGGGGCGATCAGACGGCGCTGATCTACGACAGCCCCGTCACCGGCACAAAACGCACCTACAGCTATTCCGAGCTTCTGAGTGAGGTTGAGCGCGCTGCCGGCATGATCAGCGCCATCGGCGTGCGAACCGGCGACCGGGTCGTCATCTACATGCCGATGATCCCCGAAGCTATGTTCGCGATGCTCGCCTGTGCGCGCATTGGCGCCATCCATTCGGTCGTGTTCGGAGGCTTCGCGGCCAAGGAACTTGCCAAACGCATCGATGACGCAGAGCCAGTTCTCGTGCTGGCGGCATCCTGCGGGATCGAGCCGGGCCGGATCGTCGAATATAAGCCGCTGCTCGATGACGCCCTGGAACAGAGCAGGCACAAGGTTCCGCGCTGCATCATTCTGCAGCGCCCCGAATATCATGCGACCTTGATCGCCGGGCGCGATCAGGATTGGGCTGAAGCGCTGGCGCAAGCCAAAGCCGTCGAATGCGTTGCCGTAAGCGCTGACCACCCCCTCTACATCCTCTACACCTCGGGCACTACCGGAGCGCCCAAGGGTGTCGTCCGCGACACCGGCGGCTATGCAACCGCCCTCGCCTGGTCGATCAGGAACATCTTCGGGGTCAAGGCCGGCGACACGATGTGGACCGCGTCCGACGTCGGCTGGGTCGTTGGACACAGCTATATCGTCTATGCTCCCCTCCTCGCAGGCGCCACGACCATCCTCTATGAAGGCAAGCCCGTCGGCACGCCCGATGCCGGCGCCTTCTGGCGTGTCCTGCGCGAACATGATGTAGACATCTTCTTCACCGCCCCGACCGCCGTTCGCGCGATCCGGAAGGAAGATCCCGACCTTACGCTCCTGGGCGAGAAGCCCGAATATCTGAAGGCGATATTCCTTGCAGGAGAGCGCGCCGATCCGGCGACCCTGGAATGGCTGAGCGACAGGCTGGCGCTGCCGGTCATCGACCATTGGTGGCAAACCGAAACAGGCTGGCCCGCGATCGCGACCTGCTTCGGCCTCGGCCGCACCGAAACCCTGTTCGGAAGCGCGGGCCATCCGGTTCCCGGATATGCATTCGAAATACTCGATGCAGACGGCCGCAAGCTACCCGCCGGCGAGATCGGCGAACTCGCGATCCGCCTACCCCTGCCTCCCGGATGCCTTCCGACATTGTGGCAAAATCAGGCGGGATTTGTTCAGTCCTATCTGTCCCGGCATCCCGGCTATTATGCAGTCGGCGATGCGGGCCTCATTGACGAGGACGGGCGCCTCCACATCATGAGCCGTATCGACGACATCATCAATGTCGCCGGTCACCGCCTGTCCACCGCCGGCATCGAACAGATCATCGGCGCGCATCCCGCCGTCGCCGAATGTGCGGTCGTCGGGGCGGCAGACAGTCTGAAGGGTATGCTCCCTGTCGCGCTCGTCGTCCGGAAAGCGAACGCCGTCACGGACGATGCGACCCTCACCGTCGAACTGGTCGCGCGCGTGCGGCAAGAACTGGGCCCGGTTGCAGCCTTTCGCACTGTCGCTGTGGTCGAACAACTCCCCAAGACACGATCGGGAAAGATATTGCGCTCGGTCATTCGCGATCTTGCCGATGGCCACGAACCGAAAATACCTGCCACCATTGAAGCGCCGGTCGCCGTCACCATGACGAAGGCGGCGCTGGCATCGGTCGGCTATCCGGCGTCACCGCGCTGATCGCCGCCGCAGCAACGAACCTTAGGGCCGATCGACATTCAGACGATGAAGAGCCGAGCCGAAGGCCAGCGCAGCTAAAATGATGATTTTTCGCGACCCTTGAAGCGAGTCACGCGCCTCGCTTCAACGCAACGTACAAAAAGTAGGTGAGCACCGGAAGCGCGGATTGGAATGAGACAGGCGGCTCATTCCAACGCCATTTGCAGACCTTCAGGGCTGAATGTCCATCGGCCCTAGGGCGTGAGTCCGCCGGTCGCCATCAATGTCTGTCCGGTAATCCATCGCGCGTCAGAGGACGCCAGGAACGCCACGACATCCGCAATGTCAAACGGGGTTCCGACCCGGCGCAATGGCGTGCGACCAATCAGGAAGGCCTTTCCTTCATCGTTCAGGCTGGCCTTGACCGCGTCGGTTTCGGTCAGCCCAGGCCTGACCACATTGGCGGTGATCCCCCGCGCGCCCAATTCAACGGCAGCCACCTGCGTCATCGCCTCAAGCGCGGACTTTGATGCATTATAGGTCATATGGCCCGCGATCGGATTGGCCACCGCGAGCGAACTGATGTTAATGATCCGTCCGCCCTCTTCCGGAAAAAACGCCAGCGCCGCCTGCATGGTCGCAACCGCCGCCTCGAAGTTGACGGCAAACTGCGTGCGCATCTCCTCGACGCCGATCGTCGCCAATGGCTCAAACCGTATATCGGCCGCGTTGTTGACAAGAATATCCAGCCGCCCGAAGGCCCGTCCCGCCTTTTCTACCAGCGCCTGCGCCTGAGACCAGTCACCCACGTCAGCCTGAACGACGATCGCCTTTCCCCCCGCGTCGCGGATGCGCTTGGCTACGCTTTCCGCCGCATTTGCAGAACGCGCATAGTTGATCGCGACCGCCGCGCCGTCGGCCGCAAGTCGCTCGGCGATCGCAGCGCCGATGCCACGCGCAGCGCCCGTGACGAGCGCCACCTTCTCCTTTAGTTTCATTGCCCTTAGCTCCGTTATCTATCCGTGATATCTGCGATCGCCCAAGGGCGTCCGAACCTGAATCGAGGAGACAGAATCCCGGCGCAATTAAAGTGGCTGCATGTAATCGACGAACGAATCCGCCGCCCAGCAGAGGCTGGACGGCAATATCATGCGTTCACCCTTGCCGGATGTTGGCAGTCTCTTCGATCTCGGCGAGCATGTCCTCGCGGGAAATGGGCTTCGCATTCTCGTTGAGCCGGGTGACGCCGGGACATTCACCATAGTCATCGCCCAGATGCGGATCCAGGAACCGATCAAAGGACCGATCGCTATACTGTCGCTCGCTCTTGATCTTGCGGGTCACGGGATCGAATTCGAGTACGGCCATATATTGGCCGGTCAGCCGCGTGCCATCCTTTGCATCCCACGAAATCCACGCCTCGCGAAACAATGTATTAGGTCCGACGCCATGCACCCGCTTCTTCGAAGCGATATTTGCAGTACCGCCATGCGGGAGGGAACGCCGATAATGTTCGCGAACACCTTCTTCGCCATCGACCCGCCAGCCGGCGGACGGAAATTCATAATAGGGATTGGGCGCGACCGTATCCATTGTCGCTTCGATATCCTGCGCCAGCTCGCGAATTTCATGTTCGTGGAGGATGGCCTCCATCTCTTCCAACGTCAGTTCCTTCATTTGCAGTCTCCCAGGAGTGAATGGAAGTGGCGCGCGACCCAGCTATCGCGCGCGGCGATTGCGGCCGCCCCGATCGCCGAGGTCGGCGCCATCATGTCGAAGCCATGGAATCCGCCCGGCCAGACGTGCAATTCGGCCTGAACGCCCGCCGCCCACAGCGCGGTCGCATAGGCGACGTCCTCATCGCGAAACACTTCCGCCGATCCGCAGTCGATGAAGGCCGGTGGCAGATCCGACAGATCGGTAGCGCGCGCCGGCGCGGCATAGATCGACACGCACTCTCCCCCCCGGCGATCCCCCAGAAGCGCCGTCCAGCCCATGACATTGCTCGCCCGGTCCCACAGGCCGACGCCATCGAACTGTTTCGAGGACATTGTCTGATCCCGATCGTCCAGCATCGGGCAGATCAGCATTTGCCCCGTCAGCAAGGGACCGCCACGGTCGCGCGCCAGCAGGGCAGTTCCGGCAGCGAGTCCACCGCCAGCGCTGATGCCGGCGATGATCAACCTGGCGACGTCGATCCCGATTTCAGCGGCATTCTCTGCCATCCAGACAAGTGCCGCATAACAGTCCTCCACCGGATAGGGATCGGGGAACTCCGGCGCCAACCGATATTCCACCGTGACGACCACCGCATCATGAGCGACAATCCACGGCAACAGCACCTGCACGCCCGCCAGGCGATCACCGGCGACCATGCCGCCCCCATGTGTGTAAAAGATCCCGGGGCCTGGGTCCGCATGATCCGTTCGGGACAGAACAGAGACGCCGATTTCGGCATTCTCAAAGCCTCTGACAGTGATATCCCGGCGCGTGACGCCCGCGGCCGCCAATGTTTCATCATCAATGTCGATCGGCGTTCCCTGGCGCATCATCGGGATCATCTCGGCCGTCATCGACAAGGGCATCTGCTCGCCCACCGCGACGAGGATGGGATCAAGCTGCGGATCGAACGGTGGACGAAGGATGGTGCCAGACATGGATGCCTCTCCCCTTTCCTGATGCTTTATGTCGGCAGTTGGTCGTCAATGTGCGACGGGATGTGAAGGCGCCTTGGGCGCACCCAGAATGGCTGGCGCCTTCATATCTCTGCCCGTGCGCAATCCGCCTTAATAGGCCGGTCCGAGTTTCGCCCTGAACCTGACGCCGTAGGTGCGTGGGGAACCCAACAACCCACCCACGTTGATCATGGTGGGCGGCAGGTTCACGAGCTGCCGGTCGACCGCATAGAGTTTGTTGGTGAGGTTATCGCCATATACCTCTAACCCAAAACGCTTGTCGGGCGAGGTCCAGGCCACCAAAGCTCTCAGGTTCCAGTAGCTATGCTGCACCGTATCCGCATAACCCACAGCTTTGTCCATGAAGATCGTATTGTAGAATTTATCCGTCCAGGCGGCATCGAAACGTGCCATCACATTGCCGAAGTCGTTGACGTCCCTGGAATATTGCAGGCCGGCATTGAACTTCCAGCGGGGCGCACGGATCATATCGTTGCCCTTGATATTGGCGGAAGCGCCGATCGGCACCATCTGTCCCGTATTGGGGTTGAGCACCGTCGCCGGGCAGGCCTGCTTGGGCGTAGACAGGAAACCTGCATTGTTGGTGTTCGCGGGATCGCCGAAGCAACCCTGGCCATATTTCGATTCCTGGAACGAAGCTGCACCGTCCAGTTGCCAGCCCGGCGCGAATTTCGGACGGAATGCATATTCAAGCTCGACGCCGAAGGTCTTGGCCGAACCGGCATTTTTGATCAGCGTGCTCACATTCGAAAAGGTGAGGAACTGGATGTTCTTGTAATCATAATAATAGAAGGAAAGGTTCGTCAGCACCTGACCATCGGCCAGCACCGCCTTCACCCCACCCTCGTAATCGGTCAGGGTTTCCGGGTCGTAGATGTTGTTGCATTCCGAATTGTTCATGCCGCCCGCCTTGTAACCCCGGGCCACCTTGGCGTAGGTGAGCACGCGCGGCGCAAGATCATAGTCGATACCGATCGTGCCGGTAGGCTTCTTCCAGGTTCTTTTGCTCCTCGTATCGCACAGGCCGGCCGCCGTCGCGATGGAATCATCACTGGCATCCGGCATCCGGGCAGCAGCCAAGGCCCACAGGAAGTTGCTGTGAATGATGCGGTGCGTTTCCTTCTTATCGATCGTGTAGCGGAAACCACCGGTCAGGCGCAGCTTGTCGGTCAGATGATAGGTAAGCTGGGCGAATGCGGCGTATGACTGGCTCCGCTGGGTCTGCCGAAAGCTCTGATACGGCGTTTGGGGGATTGTCACGCCCGCGGTCACATTGCCAGCCGGGTCGCCCGGATAGGCGGGGCCATCCGAGAGCGCCGTCTGCCATATGCTGGTGCGGCCGCCGGCAAGGCTGTTAATTGACGGCAGAGGCCCTTGGGGGAAATTCAGAGCCAATTGATAGGGCGACCCCGACATATTGGCGGTAAAAGCGCCCGCCTGTATCAGCTGACCCAAGCCGTCCAGATAATATTGGCCCCGATAGTCGCCATCGTCGCGATAATAAAAGGCTCCCACAAGCCAGTCGAGCCTATTATCGAAGGACTTGCCCGAAAAGTTGAATTCCTGGGTATATTGCTTTTCCGTAATCGCAAGCGGCCTGGGCGTCGGCGTAAGCGGAACAGGTTGCCCGGTAATGTCGCTTTCCGCATAAAGGTCGCCATAGCGATAAGCGGAGATCGATTTCACGTTCACATCACCGAGATCCCAATCGACGGTGATGCTCGCCCCGGACGCCTTGGTCTTGTATAGATTAGGCAGACGGTTCGCAGTCTTCCCGGTCTTCAGCGGATCCGGCGCCGGCTCGCCGGGTTGCATCAGATTATAATAGCTCGCAATGCTGCCGCCGTTCAGCTTGGCGATGTCTGCGGGCGACAATATTCCCGGATTCGCTTCAAAAAAGGCCGCAGGCTGCGAGAAGATGCCCAGAGGATGGGCAAGATCGGTCAGGCCATCCAGCGATGTCGTGCCGAGCGAGACATAGGAATTGGTCGACCTGTTCTTGGTCGCATCGCCCCGGACCGTGATCGACAGGTTTTCGGTCGGCCGCAGGAGCACCGCCAGCCTGCCGCCGATCTGACGTTCCGCATAATCCCGTCCCCCGATCACGACATTCGGATAATAACCGTCATGCTTGCTGTAGTTGAACGAGGCCTTGGCAGCAATCTTGTCTTCAACGAGCGGACCGGTCAGACCGACATTGGTCTCGATGGCGTCAAAATTGCCGTAGGAGACGTCCCCCACCGCGCCAAATTCGAAGCTCGGAGTCTTGGTAATGTAATTGACCACGCCGCCAGTCGTATTCCGACCATAGAGCGTGCCCTGAGGCCCGCGCAAAATCTCGACGCGTTCCAGATCGAAGGTGGGCACCCTCTGCGTGATCTGCATCCCGGTATAGACGCCGTCCTGATAGGTCGCCACCGTCGCCTCTGACAGACCCGCCGTGCTGTTGCCCACGCCGCGCAGGGTGAGAAAAGAGAAGCCTGAACTTTCGGCGTTGGTCATCGACGGCACCGAGAAGCCGAGCTTGTCTGGCCTGTCGAGATTGGCTTGAGCAATTCGGTCCGCTGAAATCGCCGTTATTGCGATCGGCGTCTTCTGGACATTCTCTGCGCGCTTCTGCGCAGTCACGATAATGTCGCCGAGACTGGGCATTGACGCTTGCGCATCTGCCGTGTCCACCGCGGAGGCGGCCTCCTGCGCATGCGCTGCGCCCTGTACCATAGCAGCAAGAGCAACACCTGCAACCAAGCTACGGACTACTTCCGTCCTGCCAAATTGGATCATCTTCCCTCTCCGATAATTTCACCATCGTCGCCGGCTCCCGGTCGCGTGGCTTATTCATACTTCCCCGCAAGCGGCGGCCTTATTTTTCGCCCGCACACTGCACATTCAGAGACACCTCAATGCTGTGAAGCGATGCGCCCTTGCATTGGACAGAACGATCTAAACACATAACGATCGCGCGTCAATATATTTATAGATCGAACGTCTACTAGCATCGGGCGCAGGCCATTCAGGTGCCTTCTTCGAGAGCGATGTGGGCAACCAGAGCCTTTGCAGCTTCCGATACAGGCTCACATAGCCCTGTCCCGCCCCTCCACAAATCCCTGAAAACAAAGAGTGCCTGTCTTGCCAGGCAACTCGCAATCCCGTCCCTCCATGGTTGCCCAAGTTGAATGTTTAATCGCGTACCGAACAATGACACCGATCCAAGCACATCATCGGAAAGCCTCGTCAAGATTACCGATCCGGGCAAGGAAATGGCAGCATCAGACGGTTCGCCCACCATCCCGGCGCTGTGCAAAAGCTGCATCAATCGAATTCCGGCATCATCCTCTCTCCGATGGTGACGACCCGTTGATCGGGATCGTCAATGCGAATGACCGACAAGCATTTTTATCATTTCGTAAGCACCGACGGAAGGTGGCGTTGACGTGGCCTTTCAGGCTTACCGGTTTGTCCGCGGCGCCCATTTTTTGCGAGCGCTTCCAGCTTTTCGGCATAGCCTCATGGGCCGCCACAGTCTTCTGGCGGCCCCATGCCTACTGCATCGAGGATGAGCGGATATGTCAGGTGCAGGCTGGTTGGGCTGACGCGCTCGATCTTGACGCTATATTCCCAGGCGTCGCCAAAGTCATAGAGATATTGGAAGGTCTTGCGCCTCAATCCGCCAGGACGTGAGCGAGGGTGGCCTTACGGGCGTCGAGCGGCCCATCGAAGCCATATTCGGGATCGGGGATGCCAAAGCCGGTCTGGAAGACGGTGTGCAAACGGTCGAGCCGGATATTGAGCGGGACCTCCAGCGTCCGACTGACGGCCGGCGTGACATCGTCCAGCATACTCTTCATCCGCACGACAGTGCCGTTGCTCACGCAGCCTTCTCCAGATCGTTGGTCAGCCTTGATGCCTGCCATCTCCAGGGTAAAAGTTATCGATCCGATTGATCGGGTGGTTGCCGATGCGTTCGATGACGTCGGTGAACCACGCCACTGCACTCGGCCATAAGTCCCATGCGCGCGACCCGCATGTTCTGGCGATCGAATGTGGCCTTGCCGACGGTCCGGATGAAGGTTTCGGGCAAGACCATATCGATTTTTACTTTCAGACCTCAATAGTCCATTGTGGATTGCGCGGCGCGTAATTCGCCGCCCGCTTTTCGGCGAAGGCGCGCAGCGCCTCCTTGGAATCCGGATGACCGCTCATCTTAACGGTATAGCCCTGTTCGAACGCATAGGCAGGCTGCAAATCCATCGTTTCGATGCGGCCGAGAATTTGCTTGGCGAGCCGCACCGCGGTCGGACTGAAGGATGCCGCACGGCGGGCTAGCCGTTGCGCCTCCTCGATAAGTCCCTCACCCTCGTGTAGGAAGATTGCGGCACCCCATGCCACAAGCTGCCGCGCCTCGATCGCTTCGCCGGTGAAATACATGCGCCGGACCACCGGCTGCGCGGCGAGCCGCGCGAGATGCGCCGCACCGCCCATCACACCCACGGTCAATTCGGGGAGCCCGAATTTCGCATCGGGGCTAGCGAGCACAAAATCGCACGACGCTGCGATTGCGAGCCCGGATCCGAGCGCTGCACCGTGCACCGCGCCGATCACCGGCACGGTACAGTTCTGGATTGCGAAAAAGGCCTCGCGCACGCGCCACATCCGCTCAGTGCCATTGTCCGGCGTCATCGTCGCAAATTCATCAAGATCATTGCCGGCGCAGAAGAAGCGGCCTTCCGCGCCAAGCACGATCGACTTCACGTCACCTATCCGGTCGGGTTCGGCGAACAGCCCAGCAATCTCAATGTACATATCGCGGTCGATGGCATTTGCCGGTGGCCGATTGAGCAGCACCGTCGCAACGCCATCGGCATCAAGTGACACGGTCAGATGTTTCAGCGCAAGGTCAGAGGTCATCGGGTCAACTTTTCGATAGAGTCGGCAATCACGAATCCCGCTCCGGAAGACGCACAGATTCGATCGTATGGAAAGTCAGGCCGCCAAATGGGCTCCAGCGGCCTGTTCAGAGCATCAATTCTGACGGGTGCCGCTCAGCGCCATTTCGCCAAAGGCTCCAGCATTGACCTTGCCGGACAAGTTGTCGCCATCGATCGTCGCTTCGCAATCGAAATCGAGTGGCATAGGAACCTTGGTACTCATCTTCCAGGTCAACATATTGCCATCGACCCGTCCATCGACCACCTCCATCGTGCCCATCCCATCAACGACTGTTCCGTTGAACGCTCCGCCCTCGGCCGGAACGACGGTAAAAACACCCTTCTGGTCGCCCATCGGGCTCTTCACCGTCGTATCATATTTGCCAGCAACAGACATAATTTCATCTCCCAAGATTGAACAACCTTTGCACCAGCCTCTTGTTAACCCACTGATTTCAAGTTGATCCTTCCGGTCAGAGGAAGGGATAAAACTCGACTGGCGGGCTCTCTTCGAAACCGATGCCGTTTTCTGTACTAGCATTATTAGATCGTTCCATCTATAGGCTTGGCAAGAAAATTCCGCTGGAGAGAGGATCACATGTCCCATACCGCCGCCACCCGCTATTTGACCGCACTCGCCGAGCACGGGGTCGATTCGATCTTTGCCAATGCGGGGACCGATTTCGCGCCGATCGTCGAGGCTTATGCCGCCAACACCAAAGAAGGGGGACCGGAACTGCCCAAGCCGGTGCTCTGCGCGCACGAGAACCTTGCCGGAGGCATGGCGCATGGTGCGGCGCTTGTATCAGGCAAGCCTCAGGCGGTGATGCTGCACGTCAATGTCGGCACTGCAAACGTTGCCTGTGCTGTCGCCAACGCAGCACGCGACCGGATACCGTTGCTCATCACCGCAGGACGCTCACCCATTCTTGAGAGCGGCGTCACCGGCGCCCGCGACCTGCCAATCCACTGGTCGCAGGAGATGTTCGATCAAGCGAGCTTAGTCCGCGAGTTTGTGAAATGGGACTATGAGCTGCGCGATTCGCGGCAGGTCGACGCTGTCGTCGATCGTGCACTGAGCCTTGCCACCGCCCATCCCCGCGGTCCTGTATATCTCGCATTGCCGCGCGAAGTGCTGGCCGAAGCAGACGAAAGCCCGGCTGGCGAGCGCCTCCGTACGCCAGTCCCTTCAGCCGTCTACCCCGACCCCGATGCCATCGATCAGCTCGCCGACCGGATCGTTGCGGCCGATTTCCCGGTCATCGTCGCCACCGCTTCGGGCATCGAGCCCGAATCGGTCGCCCTACTGACCTCCTGCGCCGAACAGTTTGCGGTCGGCGTCGCCGACCCATGGCACCGCTACCTGAACATCGCGGCCAACCATCCGAATCGCCTCGGCCCCGACACCCTTGGCGTGCTCAAGAAAGCCGATCTTATCGTTTTCCTGGAATCGGATGTTCCATGGATGGACGCGCACGGATCACCGCGGCCCGACTGCTTCATCGCGCAAGTCGGCGTCGATCCCCTTTATTCGGACTATCCGATCCGTTCACATCGTGCGGACCTGAACATCGCAGCGACCCCGACCGCCTTCCTGAAGCAGTTGACGATCGCACTAGGCAAGCGCGCCGGTAGCATCAACCCGGCCAGGGCGGAGAAAATCCGCACCGCCGCTTCGGTGCATCACGACTCGATCGCCGCGCTGCGGAAGCAGGAGGCCGCGTCTGATTCCGACGCGCCAATCACCAAGAACACCATTTCCGCGATGCTCGGCGAATTGCTCGGCGAGGACGATATCGTCTTCAACGAATATGTCGCGACGCCGTGCCTGCTGAACCGGACCAAAGCCGGCACCTATTATTTCCTGCCTGCATCGGGCGGCCTCGGCTGGGGCCTCCCCGCCGCGCTCGGCGCCAAATACGCTGCGCCGGATCGCACCGTGATCGCGACGCTCGGCGACGGCGCCTATATGTTCGCCAACCCGGCGGCGTGCCACCATGCAGCGGCCAAGCACGACCTGCCGATACTCACGATCCTCGCCAACAATTGCAACTGGTGGGCGGTCGATATGGCGACGCAACTCGTCTACCCGGACGGTCGCGCCAACACCGAAGATCGCTTCTCGAACCTTTCGCCTTCGCCTGAATTCGCGGCCTATTGCACAGCATCGGGGGGCCATGGCGTCACCGTTCACAAGCGCAGCGAACTCAGGGCCGCGCTGGCGGAAGCGCTTCGCGTCGTACGCGAAGAACGCCGTCAGGCGCTCGTCGACGTCCGCTGCGTCTGACCCGCGGGAGAGGCCTGATGCGCTACAATTTCGCTGAATTATTTGCCGCCATCGCCGCAGAAATACCCGAACGCGATTGCGTCATCTTCCGCGACCGGCGGCTCAGCTACGCGGACATCGCGGACCGAAGCAACCGCCTCGCAAACCTGTTGCTGGCGCACGGTGTCACGATCCACCGCCCCCGCGCCGACCTCCAGCCTTGGGAGTCGGGGCAGGACCATGTTGCGCTCTATCTCCACAACGGCAATGAATATCTGGAGGGTATGATCGGCGCAGCGACAGCACGCGCTGCATCGTTCAACGTCAACTACCGCTATGTCGAGGCCGAACTCTCCTATCTGCTCGACGATGCTTCGGCGCGCGCGATCATCTATCACGCGCGTTTTGCGCCTGTTCTGGGTGCGATCCTTGGCGAGCTTCGTCAAACTCCGGCCCTGCTCCTTCAGGTCGCGGATGAATCCGGCAACGCTCTGCTATCCGGTGCACTCGACTATGAAGAGGCTCTTGCAGCCTCCAGCGCAGACGCGCCCGGCCTGCCGCTCGACGCCAACGACCTCTACATCGTTTATACCGGCGGTACGACGGGAATGCCCAAAGGCACCTTATGGCCACAGGCGAACATCATCGAAAGCGCGCTGGCCAGCTTCCTTCCGCCAGGCATGCTTGATGCCCCCTCGCTGGTCGAAGGGGTCGCCACAGTCGTCGCCGCTGAGCGGCGTGTCCTTATGCCCCTGCCCCCGCTCATGCACGCCGCCGCCCAATGGATGGCAATGTCGGCCTTCCTGACCGGAGGCACCACCGTCTTTCCTGACGTCGTTGAACGGCTTGATCCAGCAGCGGTGTGGGAGATCGTCGACCGCGAGGCTGTCCAGTTCACGAACCTCGTCGGCAACGCCTTCGCGACCCCGATGTGCGATGCATTCGAACGCGGCGGCTATAGCGGTAGTTCGCTGCAATTCGTCGGTGTTGGCGGCGCGGTGACCAGCGCCTCGGTCAAGGAGCGCATATTGAAGCTCCTGCCGCACGTCGTCGTCGGCGACGTGGCGGGATCGTCAGAAACCGGATCGCAGCTGTCGAACCTCAGCACCAGCCAGGCGCCGGCGACCTCCGGCGTGTTCACACCCGCATCGGGGACGTGCATCGTCGACGAGGACCAAGGCCGAATTCTTGCGCCGGGCGATCCGAGCACGGGCTGGCTGGCCCGGCACAGCCTGATCCCGCTCGGCTATCTCGGCGATCGCGACAAGACCGAGCGCTCCTTCCCGATGATCGACGGGCATCGCGTGGTGCTGCCGGGAGACCGCGCCCGCTACCTTGCCGACGGCACGATCGAACTGCTCGGCCGGGACTCGGTGACGATCAACTCCGGCGGTGAGAAAATCTTCGCCGAAGAGGTCGAGGCGGCGTTGGCGGACCATCCGGCCGTCAAGGACGTCAATGTCGCCGGGCGACCGAGCGACCGCTGGGGTCAGGAAGTCGTCGCAATCATCGAACTGCGTCCCGGCCATGCGCCGACCGACGAGGACCTGCTCGCACACGCCGGGAAACGGCTCGCCCGATACAAGCTACCCAAGGCGATCGTCCGGGTCGACGCAGTGATCCGCAGCCCGAGCGGCAAGGCCGATTATGGCTGGGCACGCAAGATTGCAGCCGAAGGGCTGCACGCATGACGGAGACAAACAGCATGACAATCGACACGGCCGCCGAGGTCGCACCCGATGAACTGCAACGCCTGCTCGATGCGCAGCGCGCCGCGCAAGCGGCCGATCCGATCCCCGATGCCGCAACCCGGCACAATCGCATCGATCGCTTCGTCGCCGCGGTGCTGGAACATGCCACCGAACTTGCCGAAGCACTGGAGGCCGATTTCGGCAGCCGGCCGACGACCACCTCGCTCGAACTCGACATATTGGGCGCGATGGAGACGATAAACTTCGCGCGCGAGAATCTCGAGGCGTGGATGGCGCCGACCGAAGCGCCCGCGGCAATGGGCGGAGCCATTCCGACCGTCATCCAGAATCGTCCCAAAGGTGTCGTCGGCGTCATCGGGCCATGGAATTTCCCGGTCGTGCTGGTGTTCGTGCCGACGGTCGAGGCGCTCGCGGCAGGCAATCGGGTCATGATCAAATTCTCCGACATGGCGCCGCACACCGGCGCAGTGTTTGCCCGCGCCGTCGCTTCACGGATGCGCCCCGATGAAGTTGTCGTCGTCAACGGTGGCCTCGCGACCGCCACGGCATTTTCTGATCTACGGTTCGACCATCTCTTCTTCACCGGTTCGCCAAAGGTCGGGCGCATGATCGCCGTAGCGGCTGGACGGAATCTGGTCCCGGTTACGCTCGAACTCGGTGGCAAGAACCCCGCGATCGTTGCGCCCGATGCCGACGTCGCCGATGCCGCGACGCGGATTGCAGCCGCGCGGCTCGTCAACAATGGCCAGGTATGCCTGTGCCTGGACTATGTCTTTGTGCCGGAAGCAGGCAAAACAGCCTTCATCGAGGCGTATCGGGCAGCGGTGTTATCGCATTTCCCGACCTTCATCGACAATCCTGACGTCGTCTCGATAATCAACGACGCGAATTATACACGCGTGACCGGATTGATCGACGATGCCAAGGCGAAGGGCGCAACGGAAATCCTGATCGTGCCCGAAGTAGAAAAGCAGCGGTTGCCCGATGCGAAAGGCCGTCGCATACCCCCGACGCTCCTTGTCGACACGCCGATGGATGCACAGATCCACGCCGAGGAAATTTTCGGCCCGGTGCTGGTGGTGCACAGCTACGCCGATATCGATGAAGCAATCGCCTATGCCAGCGCAGGCGAGCATCCGCTCTCATCCTACTGGTATGGCGGGGATACTGACGATTTCCGGAAGTTCGTCCTGAACACTACATCGGGCGCGGTTTCGCGCAACGACTTCGCCCTCGCCTACATCAATCATGCCGCGCCGTTCGGCGGGGTCGGGATGAGCGGTTCGGGCGCCTATCATGGCAAGGCCGGGTTTGACACCTTCTCCCACCAGCGACCGATCGCGCAGAGCAATCTGCCCGTCGCCCTCGCCCCGGCCTTTGTGCCGCCGCTGACGCCCGAACGCATCGCAGGTGTCGCAGCAGCCGCGGCGGCTGCAGCGGAGCAGGCCGTCGCCCGGCTTGCGAGCCCAGCCAACTGACGTCGCGAAAGTTGGAAGCAAGCCGATGACCGCACCTCACACACGCGAGTTCGACATCGTCGTCTACGGCGCGACCGGCTATACTGGCCGGCTCGTCGCCGAATATCTCGTCCAGGAATATGGCGGACGTCCAGGTGCGCCCAAATGGGCGATGGCCGGACGAAACGCCGGCAAGCTGGCCGAAGTTCGCGATGCCATTGGCGCGCCGGCCGATACGCCACTCATCGTTGCTGCCTCGGACGACACCGAAGCGCTCGCACGTATGTCGGATAGGACTCGTGTGGTGCTGACCACGGTCGGACCTTATCAATATTATGGGGAACCCTTGGTGAGCACCTGTGCCGAACACGGCACCGATTATGTCGATTTGTGCGGTGAGCCTTTATGGATGCGCGACATGATCGACCGTCACGACGCAGCAGCGCGGCGATCGGGCGCACGCATCATCTTTTCGGGCGGCTTCGATTCAGTGCCGTTCGATCTAGGCGTATTAATGCTCCAGAACGAGGCGATGAAGCGGTTCGGAATCCCCGCGCCGCGCGTCAAGGGTCGCGTTCGCGTACTCAAGGGCCGCTTTTCGGGCGGGACGGCGGCAAGCCTTGAAGGAACTTATAAGGTCATGACGTCGTCCCCATCGCTGGCGGGGCGGATGCGGAGCCCATTCGCGCTCACACCGGGATTTGAAGGGCCAGCGCAGCCTGCCGCCGACGCGCCAGCGTTCGATCAAGCCACCGGAAGCTGGGCAGCGCCCTTCGTGATGGCAGAAATCAACGTCAAGAACGTCCATCGCACCAATTTCCTGCTCGGCCATCCGTGGGGCAGGGATTTTGTCTATGACGAGATGATCCTGACCGGACCCGGCGAACAGGGCGAAGCCATCGCCAGGCATATCGCGGCAACGCCGATGATCGGCCACCAGAATGATCCGAAGCCCGGGGAAGGACCGAGTGCCGAGGAGCGACGGAACGGCCGATATGATGTGCTGTTCGTCGGCGAATGGCCAGATGGACGAACGCTTCGCTACGCAGTCAAGGGCCGCTACGATCCCGGCTACGGTTCGACCAGTCGAATGATCGCCGAAGCAGGCATCGATCTTCTCTCAAGCGCCACACCGGGCGGCATCGGCACGCCTGGCGCGATTCTTGGCTCTACCCTGGTCGAGCGCCTTCGCGACCATGCGGAGATGCAATTCGCGCCCGAGGACTGACGAGTGCGCGGCTGCGGCGCTAGGTTTCCAAAGAGATTTCCGAACGAGAAACTGAAAAGGAGAGCAATGATGACGAGGCTGAAGGGCAAGGTTGCGGTCGTGACCGGATCGTCGCGGGGTATCGGCGCGGCCACGGCGGAACGGCTGGCAGCGGACGGCGCTGCGGTCGCTATCAATTACGCAAGCTCAGCAACCAAAGCCGAGGAGGTCGCTGAGCGCATTCACCGGGCCGGCGGTAAGGCAATTGTGATCAAGGCCGACATCGGCGACTGGTCGCAGGCCCAGATGCTGGTTCAGAAGACGGCAAAAGAGCTGGGGCGCCTCGACATCCTTGTCAACAACGCCGTGAAAGATGTCGGGCGAGAACCCATCAATGAGATCAACGAGGCTTTCACAAACCAGCAATTCGCGGTCAACGTCATCGGGCCAATCGCAACCATCCAAGCGGCCACGCCGCTCCTGCCGAAAGAAGGCGGCCGCATCATCAATATGAGCTCGGTCGTCGCAACCTATCCGGTCGCCCAAAGCGGCGTCTACTCCGCGACGAAAGCGGGCCTTGAGGGTCTGACCCGCGCATTTTCCGTCGAGCTCGGCCCCCGCAACATCACGGTCAACACGATCAGCGTCGGCTTTACCGATACCGACTTGATCAGGACAAATACGGATGAAATGAACAGGGTTCTGATAGGTATGACGCCGCTGCGCCGCATCGGCAAGCCAGCCGACCTCGCTGACGCGGTATCGCTTCTGGCATCCGACGACGCGCGGTGGATCACGGGCCAGTTGATTCACGTCACCGGCGGGATCATTCCATCGGGATATATGGGATAAATATGGAGCCAAGGAGCGCCAGGGTCATCTGTGGGCGCTCCTTGGATAGCTGAGCGCCGCCTCTTTTCGTGCCTGTCTTGATCCATTTCTCGACTGAGGCGTCGGCTGCCGTTGGTTCTAGTTTCAATATCGTCGGCAAGAATATCAGAAGCGATATCAGCGGCATTTATCCAAGCCGGTGTATGATCGATAAACGCCTAACCTGGCTTTTCGAGATCCCGTCCATACCCAGCGCTTTGACCAGATCATCGACTGAACGGGTCGAGATGCCATGAACATACGCTTCCTGGATCACCGCCGTCGGCGCACGCTCGGCCATCCGGCGCGGTTCGAGAAAGCCCGGAAGTTGAGTAGGCACACAGTGCTCCGCACTGTGTAGCCCTGTCCGGGGGACAGGGCGACCTACTCAACTACCCTTGCGCAACTTGGGGATGCGCAGCTCGACCGTGCCAGCGCGATATGGAAAGCGCGCGTCCGTCCAGCAGCGCTACCGTCGGAACCTACATCATGCGTTGGGACACGATCCTGATAAAAATTCACATAGGGGATGGAAACATCGCGCCCAGACGTTTGCAATAGCGGGAGGAACTCCCGCAGCAAAATGACAAGGGTACTCATATGCGGAATTTAATATGGCTGGGTCTGGTGCTGGGTTGCATTGCCAGCGGCGCGGCCGCAGCCCCCGGGGACGAGCAAAATTCGGTGCAGGCGCCCTCGACGGATACCGGTCATACAGGTGGCCTGTTCGCCGACAGCAGTTTCGAGGCTGCTTCCGGAGTGGATTATTCCTCCGGCCATTATGGTGCTCCGATCGACACCACTGTCTGGAGCATTCCTCTGGACCTGAAGGCGCAGATCGGACGATTGCGCTTGCAGGCAACACTGCCCTATGAATTCATCAAGGGCCCCGGCCAGTTGGTCGGCGGCGTTGTGGTCCTGACGCCCGGCACCACCACCACCGCTACCAGCCGTTCAGGCTTTGGCGACCTCAATCTGTCCGCCACCTATCTGCTGACCCGCGAAAACGGCATTTTGCCAGCGATCGAAGTGGGCGGCGGCATCAAGACGCCAACGGCCAAGACCGGCATCGGCACAGGCGAAGCCGATTATGCCGCCACCGCCAGCCTGTACAAGACGCTCGCGCCGCGAGTCATATTGTTCGGCTCCGTCGGCTATTCATGGCTTGGGAGTCCGTCTGCCTATCGGCTCAAAAATGGCGTGGTCGCGTCTGGCGGCCTCAACTATCGCCCTGCGTCCAATCAGAATTACGGCGTCAGCCTGTCCTATCGTGAACCAGTGGCCGACGGCTTGAAAGGGCAGACGATCGTTTCGCCCTATATGACCTATCGGGTCAGCAAACTCTGGGGCGTTACGCTCTACGGAATGGGCGGGCTCAATGATGCCAGCCCCCGCATAGGCGGAGGGCTTCGCCTGAGCATTTTCGGCTGATTCGAGACCCATCAGTCCTTTTAACATGTGCAACCTGTCATAGGAGGGATTATCATGGCACATCCGACCAAATATATCGCCGCTACCGGCATTGCAGCGCTGGCCGCCGGAATGGCCCTTGCCGGTCCGCCCGTAGGCGTTCCCCATGGACCGCCCGCCGGTATCACCGCCGGACCGCCGCCGGTCGCCACCAGCCATATCCCACAAGGCGTGGCAGCCGGTCGACTTGGCAATTTGCCGGCCAACGCCAATCTAGGTGCTTCGGCCTCGGCCCATATCAATGATGCGGGCATGGACAAGGCAGCGTCGCTGCTGGGCAAGCTCAACGCAGCGCACGCCTCGGATTCGGCTTTGGAACATGCATCGTCCAAGTCGGTTGTGGGTGCTCTCGCCACCTACAAATCCTCGACCTTGAAGGCAGAGGCTGACGTCAAAACCTTCACGGCCGCCGTCGCCAGTGACCAGACCGCCGTCACCAAGGCTCAGGCAGACCTGACCGCGGCGCAGAACGCTTCCCCGGCCAACCCGTCCGCCGTGACCACCGCTCAGGCGAACCTCACGACGGCGCAGAATCAGCTCGCAGCGGATCAAAGCAAGCTCGCAGCGGCTCAGCAGGCTATCGTGAATGCCCGGACATCCTTGGCATCATCCACCAGGACCAATTTGACGCCTGCTGTTGTAACACGACTGAATACACTGCTGGGTATCTGAAGAAAGCAGACGGATGGCGGATCGCGTTACGCCTGATCTGGTGTAGCGCGATCCATCTCCTTCGGCGCGCCTCGCCGACCTGAGCGGGGGTCAGCGGAGAGCCGATGATCCTGCATGACCGCTGGCGGGAAATCACCGCCAGCCAGCTCAAACTCCGGGGAAGAAGGCGAAGAGGCTGAAGACCGGACCAGCACGGGAACCTGCCGGCGATCGTCGGACCTACCATCTCATCGACGGAAAGCGCTCGAACAAGCCGTCCTCGATCAGGCCTGGCCGCCGCGAGCGGCAGATGGCCCTTGAAGTCAATGCGATGCGGCGGATCTGCCCTCGGGGACGGAAATGACTTCCAGCGCCTGCCGTTATACCATCGTGCCCGGTCTTCGACCGATCACAAGTGGGTTTCGCTCAGGCACCGCGCGGGCTTGACCGAGGTTCGACGAGTCAGGCTCATCGAACCTCGGTATTAGAGCACAAAATCATTGGCGCTCAGCGTGTGGATGCCCAATAGCTCGATGCGAAATTCCACTGTCAGCGGGTTGTTGTCCGTATTGCCCTCAATGAAGGTGTTGATGCCGTCACTATGGACATGCAACTGCCCGGCGGCGGAGAAATTCGTGTCTCCGATGAAGGTAAAATGCTGCTGGCCGCGCAGCAGGGAATTGGCGTCAACGGCCGGCAGGTTGATCTTGTCGATGCCCTGCTGGAAATCGGTGATTACATCCATCGCTTTCGGCGTGCTGTCGCTGATGGCATTATAGATGAAGCTGTCCGCGCCAGCCCCGCCGGTGAGGATATCGCCGGAACCGCCGCCGGTGATCAGGTCATTGCCCCCCATGCCGTTGATCGTGTCGATGCCTGCGCCACCCTTCAATATATCCTCCTCCCCCGTCCCGATCAGGATGGAGCCATATTTGCTGGCGGTGAGGGTAATGCCCTTCACGTTCAGGATCGTGACCGAAATGTCCTGGAAATCCTGCAAACCTGCCGCATCGGTGGCATAGACTCGCACCTGGTAGATATTATCGTGATTGGAGTCCGTCGGATTCTCATAATCCGGCGGCGTGATGAAGGCGAGCGCGCCGCTGGTGGCATTGATCGTGAAAAGGGCTCCGTCGAGCGAAGCACCAATGGAATAGGCGACATGATCCCCCGCATCGGGGTCCGTGGCCTTGACGGTGGTAACGCTGCTCAGATTCTCGTTCATCTGAATCTGGGCCGTCGCACCGCCGCCGTTGGACGTGATGACTGGCGCTTCATTGACGTTGGTGACGCTGACTGCAATCGCCTGGCTGGCGGTCAAGGTGCCGTCCGATGCCCGCACGATCACATCATAAACATTGTTCGCGCCGCTATCGGTCGGTGCTTCGAAATTGGGTGCCGAAAGGAAAGACAGCGCGCCCGTCTGGCTGTTAATGGTGAACTTGGCGGCATCCACGCCGCCCGCGATGGAATAGGTAAGTACCGTCCCCGCATCGGGATCGGCTGCCGTCACGGTCGTCACGGCCGTACTGTTCTCCGGGATGGAGATCGCCGCTGTGACGCCGCCGCCATTGGATGTGATTGACGGCGGCTCGTTCACATTGGTCACCGTGACGGCGATGGCCTGCTGATCGGACAGCGTTCCATCCGATGCCTTCACAATCACGTCATAGATGTTGTTCATACCCACATCGGTGGGCGCTTCATAATTGGGCGCCGACAGGAAAGTCAGCACGCCGCTATGGCTATCGATGGCGAATTTGGCGGCATCCGCCCCGCCCGCGATGGAATAGGTGAGCACCGTGTTGGGGAAGGTATCGATCGCCGTGACCGTCGTGACAGCGGTGCCGTTTTCCGGCACCGAAATCGCCGCGCTGTCCCCGCCGCCATTCGACGTGATGGCCAGACCCTGCGAATAGGTGAGCGTCACATTGTGCAGCCCGTTGGTGCCAATGTCGAGGGTCATGATGTCGCCCACCTGGCTGACGACACTGGCGCCGCTGACGATGACGCCGGACGCTCCGGTCGAAGCGAGATCGACCACTACATCCCCTTCGCCCTGGACCGAGAAGCTGAGATTATGGCCGTCTCCGGTCAGGTTCATCAGCACGGCCCGCATCGGCAATTGGGTGATATGGGTCACATCGTCCGCTGCCGCGCCCATGGTGATCGTGAAGGTGCCGCCGCTTTGCGGCATGAACACCTTGCTGCTGTCATAGGCATACCAGCCGCTCACATTCTGGATCACCAGCGATCCCTGCCGGTCGACATCGAGCGAAAGATTGCCCAGATTGCTGCCGGTGACAGTGGCGGTGATGATGTTGCCGTTGACCGTTTGCGTCACATTCGCCGCATTCATCGCCTTCATGCGCATGGCAAGGTCGTCCATCGTGACGAATTCCATGCCGTCATTGGCCGCCCGCGCGATCCATTGGGTGTACATGTCCGTCGTATAGGGGCTGGGCGCGCCCGTGCCGCTCGTGTCCCACGCCGCCGCGCCATAGTCATGCCATGGCCACACGATGATTGGCGTGTCCGCATTGGCGATGATCTTGTTATATTCCGCCGCCCATTCGGCCTCCGCCTGGGCGACGGTCAGTTTCTGGAACTCGATCAGCGTGAAATCGAAGACGGTATTGGGGGCAAAGTAGATTTTGCTCTGGTCGCTCGGCGTCAGATAGCCGAACGCATTGGGATAGCCCGCCCCCTGCCCTGCATAGCCGCCCGTCAGATAGGTGGCGGCATATTGCATGATGGCTTCGGACGTGGCCAATGTTTCCGGCATACCCGGAACCGCAATGCCCTGAATCGGAGGAACGCCGACGGTCGCGAGTTCCTGATTCAGCAATGTCGTGCTTTGACCGAACTCGAACTGGAGCTGGGCCGCCGTCAGCTTATTCGTATCTTCCGGATGGGTATAGCTATGGTTGCCGATTTCGCTGCCGAGCGCCGCGATCGCCTTATAATAGGGCAAGGAGACACTCCAGTTCGTCGTCTGGTCGGGCGGGTTATTGCCGATATTGACGAAGAAGCTGCCGACGAAATCATATTGGTTCTTCCACTGGGTCAGGATCGGCAGCAGCTTATCGTAAATGCCGGGCTGGCCATTGCCTGGGCTGACGTCGGCGGTTTCCTGGCTCTGGTCCATGTCGACGCGGGCGGCGACGATACCCGTATCGCGCGACAGGTGCAGGCCGACAGACATGCTGGTGCCGTTGACGGCATAATCGATCGCCTTTTGCAGCATATTGGCGTCCGCCATGACGCCATCGCTGGAAAAGAGGACGTTGCGCGCGCCTGTCTGTGTCGCCAGCGCGGCGGCATAGGAAGTGCCATTGATGGTTTCGGTGGCGATCTGCTGTCCGGTGCCGCTGACGCTGGCAAAGGCATTCCAGCCGACATTGGTGTAATTGTTGACCACCTGCCCGTTGGTATAACCTGTAAGGACAGTCTGAGTGGGGTCCGTCGCCGTGATCGTCACATTGCCGGTGCCGCCAGTTACACGCGTGGCATCGAACAATGTTTTCATCTGGGCATAGGGATCGCCGGTCAGCGGATTATTGCTAGCGTCGTCCGTCATGAACTCGCCCGACGCGATCAGGCTGACGCCATACAGCTTGCTCGCCGCTTCCAGCGTGTGAGAGATCGACTCCACCTGGGACGCCTGCACATTGCGGAAATCCGGAAAGACGAGCGCCTTGTACTGAGACAGCTTGCTGAGGTTGGTGAGGTCGGCTTCCGTCAATATGTCATAAGCGACCCCCGCCTGTTGCGCCTGCTCCTGCGCCGACATGAAGAGCTGGGAATAGGCGGTCGTGCTGAAATAATTGGCAGCGGTCGTCGCCGAATAGACGATACCGATACGCTCGTTCGGGGTGGATGGAGCCGTGCTCTGGTTGAAAACGGCGAATTCCTGCCCGGAAAAATAATTGGTCGGCAGGTAGGTCTGATTGTTGAAGTCGTAGGCAGTATACATGACCTGCGGATTGCCCACCAGGGACGCGGGTAAGCGAAATTCCACCACCTTCCTATCCGCCGACCATGCCTCCTGCAGATTGGCCTGAACAAGGGTCTGTGCCTGTCCGCCCGTATAGAGGCTGAGTTGGCCGTTCGCGTCGACGCTGATATTATATTCCGCGCCAATCGTGGATCCGAAGACCTGATAGCCGGTTGCCGCCTTTCCGTCGGTGTTCAGCCAGATGGTCGTTCCCGCGCCCATCGCCACTGCGGAACTCAAGGCAAAAACGAAATCGCCATTATTGACTGTCGAATAAACCTGATAGCCAGAAACACTATTGTTATCGACTCTATCAGTGCTGAGCCAGTCGTTGAGAGAACCGTCCAGTGTAACATTGTGTCCAAGATACATGACACTTCCCCAAACTTATTGACATGAAAATGCACATCATAAGCTTGCGACCGGCCTGCCATCAGAACGACAGATATAATTTTTTTAATTACATATAGAAAATCTGGATCTTTTTTATATTATATGAACCATATTTTCACTAAGGCTACAACGTAACGTCCATGCTGAGCGATACGGTAAAAACCTATGCTTTTCTGACGTACGCCACGGCTGGCTCAAAAGGGCGCGGCGTGCGTCCACAGCGATGCCGCCCCAACTCTCTGTAGAGCGACTCCGATTCTTCGAGGCTATCCGTATTCAATCTGATATTGATCACATGAATTTGCCAAAATTGGTAGATTTTAATCAACGGTAAGCATTAAAAATATTTAACATTTCACAATGAATATTAGATCAAACGATATATATCATTATGCATGCGGCGTCTGCGATATTAAAATTTATAATTTATCGTCATTATTTAAATGATCAGGCAACGGTACATAGGAGAGGATAGCCAAAGGCAACTATAGCCAAGCGCCTTCCCCGAAGCCAACAGTCGCAAAGGTCCCAAACCTGGTCTTTTGAAGATGACTGCCCCGAGCTTTACGAACGGCAGGTCCCCGGGAATAGCGTTTGAGCAAAAGAATGGCCTGGATGGGGCGCATGCAGCCCGGCCGCTGATTCGTACAATCTTGCTGCTCGTTGCAGACTGTCTAGAGCGCGCTGCGTTAAATCGTACGCAGGAAGCGCGCTCTAAGTTTTTGTTATCGCATCGTTTTAAGCGGAAACGCAGTTCAGCGAAGCTAAAACCGGTTCCCACTTTTCCGCACGATGCTCTAGCATTGGGGTCTCATCGACCAGGGGCGCCGCAAAGGCTTAAGGACCGGCAGGTTCCTGCTGCTAGGCTCAACGTCGATCGATCTGCTGGCCCAATCCGGGGAGAGTCTTGCCGGCAGGATCAGCTATCTCGAGATGGGGCCGCATATCCCCCCGAGACGCTCCGGCGCTTCTGGACGATGTTGGCCCATCATCAATCCGGTCTTCTGAATGCTTCAGAGTTCAGCCGGAGTCTCGGCGTCACATCACAGACAGTTGCGAACTATCTAGACCTGCTCGTCGACCTCCTTCTCGTGCGACGCCTTGCCCCATGGCATAGCAATGGCAGCAAACGCCTCGTCAAATCGCCACGGATTTATGTCCGGGATAGCGGACTCGTCCACACCTTCCTTGGTCTCGCCGACCGAGAGGCCGTTCTAGGACATCCTGTCGCGGGCGCCAGTTGGGAAGGCTTTGTAATCGAAAACCTCCTAGCCGCAGCGCCAGAAGGCACGGAAGCATGATCCAGACGACGAGATAATCATTCAGAGAGACTTAACGAATGAAGGTGCATTACAGAATCTGTCTGGTTGCGACACATCATTGACGTAATAAAGCACGTCGTCGACTTTCGCCATGAGATCGTCCGGAGCCATGGGTTTGTAAAGAGGATTGGCGAGTGAGGGTGTCAGTTGGATCTGTTCCTCTACCTTCTGGCATGGTGAACAACCGTGGAGCACGCGCTGTCGCCATCGATTGTAAGCGCGGTTGAAGCCAGTCGGCATGAACACGGGCGGCCTGCCCTTCGCGGAGGTGCCTTGAGGGGCATGACATGCGACCGGTCTGGCGGCCGATGCGGCCGCCATCACCTACGCTGGATGGGCTTCATGCGCCACTGAACTGGCGGACTGGCCCAAGGAAAGGGCGAACAGCTGCAACACATTCGCCATATTAGACTCCGCAGCCTCATCCAATCGCCCATCCAGCGCCAGCATCGCCAGCCCATGCACGATCGCCCAACTGGCCAGCGTCGCCTGCTCTACGCCCGTATCGACAATGGCCTCGACCGATTCGATCAGCACGCGATAGGCCTGCGCTTCACATTCTTCGCCCAGTTCCACCGTGCGGCGGTCAGCAAACATCAATCGGAACAAGGCCGGGCGCGTTTGCGCGAAACGGATATAGGCAAGCCCCTGAAACACCAGGTGATCGCGAGGCCCCGCCCCCGCCCCCGCCGCCAACAGGTCAGCAGTCAGGATCGCGAACCCTTCGCTCGCCACCGCGCCCTGCAACCCGGCCTTGTTCGGGAAATGCCGATAGGGCGCCATCGCGGAAACCCCCGCCGCCCGCGCCACGGCGCGCAGGCTGAGGTCAGGCATATTCGCCTCCAGCATCGCCATGGCGGTGCGCACCAGCGTGCGGCGCAGGGCGCCCTGTCCTTCTTCCGACTGCTCCATAGCCGCTCGCTATCATGGCCCTGTTTACACTGCAAACAAGAGTTGCTATGTATGCAGTGTAAACAAGCAAGGAGTGTCGCACATGCAACAGGCCCCGCTGCGTGAAACCGTCAATCTGTCCGGCTATCCCGACCTGGTGGTGATCGACCTTGGCTTTCAGGTGCGCAAGCTGAGCGGAATCCCGGCCCTGTTGCGGATCGGCAAGGGCCTTGGAGAAATCGCCCGCAACCGTCCACCGGGCCTGCTCGCCAGCCGCCGGATGTTGATTGCGTGGAACCATGTCGGCATCCGGCAATATTGGTCGGATCAAGACAGCCTGCTCGCCTTCACCCGGCAACAGCCGCATGCAGGCTGGTGGCGCAATTTCCTGTCGGACACGCAAGGCTCCGGCTTCTGGCATGAGGCCTGTTTCGCGGCGGGAGGCATGGAGTCAGTCTATATCAACATGCCTGAACGCGCCGGCTTCGCTGCCTTTGCTCCAGTCGTCGCGCCTGTCGGTCCATTGATGACAGCCCGTGATCGCCTTGCCGCTGATCGTGACGCCCGCGCCATTCCGAAAGCGCATGCCGCAGAGTGAGGATCATGCGGCTTCGGCGATGCGGACATCCTGCGCCAGATAGGCCGATATCTGCGCGGCGAGATGCTCGAATACGGCGACCATGCCCGGTGTGCTGCGCAACTTGTCATGCATGACGATCCAATAGTCCAACTGAGGCAGGCCTATATCGGACAGGATCTGGTGCAGCGTCGGCACGCGCCGGGCCGCCGAGCGTTGCAACATACCGATGCCCAATCCTGCGCGGACCGCCGTGAAATGGACGGCGATATTATCGGACCGGATGGCAAAGGCGCTGGGGGTCAACCCTTCGTCCACGCTGCGCGCCAGCCGCAACGCCGCCTCCGCCCGGTCCGGCCCGATCAGCCTATGGTGATAGAGATCGGCCATGGTCTTTGGCGGCGGATGACGTTGCAGATAGTCGGTGGAAGCATAAAAGCCGAACGGATCATGGCCCAGATGGCGCGCGGCGAGCATTCCCACGGTCGGCTGGAAATGGCGGATCGCGATGTCCGCCTCGCCGCCGAACAGGTCAGCGCTGCCGTTGCTCAGCTGGATTTCGACCGACAGCGAGGGATAACGGTCACGCAGCGGCGACAACAGGTCCGGCAATATCTCCAGCCCGAACAGTTCCGACACATTGATCCGCACCAGACCCGTCACTTCGCCCGGAGTGGTGGCGGCCGCGCGGACGAAGGCGCTTGAAGCCTTGTTCATCGTCCGAACATGCTCGCCCAGCTCGCGAGCGGCGGCAGTAGGGATCAGCCCAGCCGGCGCGCGCAGGAACAAAGTGGTCTTCAGCGCCTGCTCCAGCGCCTGTATCCGGTTGCGGATCGTTGCCTGCGCCACGCCCAGGGTACGCGCTGCCGCCGAGAGGCTACCCGTTTCCAGCACCTCCCAAAAAGCCTGCTGATCGTCCCACGATATCCTGCCCATAGATTTCCTTCCATCGGATGGAAAGATTTTGCCAATTCCCATGGCCGCCCAAGCCGATGAATAGACAAATATAACTGCTCTGGGGCGAATCAAACCAAATTATAAAATAGACCAACATTCGTTCAGTTGAGCCAATAAACCGACAAGATGAGGGTCGTTGCATATATTCGCAACAAACCGGCGAAATCTTCGCCGGTATCTGCGTCCATATTTTATGAATTTCTTGTTAATCATAACGAATAACAGGGGCCTTTTCCATGGATCAGTCAGCACGCTCTCAATCATCGCGCATATCCAGGGTTGCCGTCATCGGCAGGGCGTGCCGCCTGCCCGGCGGCGCGAACACGCCGGACCAGTTCTTCGGCAATCTGCTCGAAGGCGGCATGTATGTCGGTGACGTTCCGGAGGATCGCTGGTCGGTGGAACGCTTCACCAACGCCCGCGACACGCCGGGCAAGGCCTATGTCGGGCGCGGACACTTCCTCCACGACTATGACTTCAAGACTTTCGATCCTGAATTCTTCGGTTTCTCGCCGCGTGAGGTCGAGTTCATCGATCCCCAGCAGCGGTTGTTGCTGGAACTGGCATGGGAAGCGCTGGAAGATGCCGGCGTCGATGTCGAGGCGATGTCCGGTTCCGCGACCGGCGTGTTCGTCGGCGGCTTCACGCTCGACCATCTGCTGAACCAGTTCGGCAGCACGGCGCGCGACGCCATCGGATCGCACAGCGCAGCGGGCGCGACGCTGACCATGTTGTCGAACCGCATTTCCTATGCCTTCGACTTTTGCGGACCCAGCCTGTCAATCGACACCGCCTGTTCCTCCTCGCTGGTGGCGCTGTCGCAGGCGACCGGCGCGATCCTGGCGGGCCAGTGCGAGACGGCGCTGGTCGGCGGCGTCAACTTCATCCTGCGTCCCGAATATATGATCGCCATGGCCAAGGGACGCTTTCTGGCGAAGGATGGCCGGTCGAAGAGCTTCGATGCGCGCGCAGATGGCTATGGCCGGGGCGAAGGCGGCGCGATGGTGGTGCTGAAATCGCATGAGGCGGCGCTGCGCGACGGCGACCGCATCCTGGCGGTGATCGACGGCGCGGGCGTCAATCAGGACGGCCGCACCAGCGGCATCACCGTCCCCAATCCCGAAGCGCAGCGCGCGCTCATGCTTCAGGTGCTGCAAGCGAGCGGGCTACGGCCGATCGATATCGGCTATGTCGAGGCACACGGCACTGGCACGCAGGTCGGCGACGGCCGCGAAAGCAGCGCCATCGCCCAGGTCTATGCAGATACCGCGCCCTGCCTGGTCGGATCGGTCAAAGCCAATGTCGGCCATCTGGAGGCCGGCGCTGGCGTCACCAGCGTAGTCAAGGCTGTCGAAATGCTGCGGTCGGGGCTGGTCCCGCCGATCGCCGGGCTGGAGACGGTCAATCCCGAAATCCCCTCGAACATCCAACTGCCGCGCTCACCTGTGCCGCTGGCCCGCCGCTCGGACGAGGCCGACGCGCCGCTCCGCGTGGCGATCAACAGCTTCGGCTATGGCGGCACCAATGCGCATGTCATTCTGGCCGCCCCGGCCAATGAGGTCGCCGCCCCGGACGATATCGACTTTGCCGCCAACAGCGTCGCGCCGTCCGTGCCCACGCTCCCGCTTTCGGCGCGCAGCCGCGAGGCGCTGATGGCCCGCGCCAGCCAGATCGCCACCCGGCTCGAATCGGCCGAGGATAGTGACCTGAGCGACCTGCTCTACACCGCTGGCGCGCGGCGCACCCATTTGTCGCACCGCCTTGCCGTCTGGGGCGAAGATCGCGCCGCTCTCGCCCAGCAGCTCCGCGCCTTTGTCGCGGGCGAAGCCTTCGCCGGTGCCGATGGCGAGCGCCCGCTGGGCGGCAGCCCGCGTGTCGCCTTCGTCTATACTGGCATGGGTCCGCAATGGTGGGGCATGGGACGCCAGCTGTTCCACGAAAACGCGGCCTTCCGCGCCGCCGTCGAGGAAGCCGATGCCCTGTTTCAGCGCATCGGCGGCTTCTCCATCCTCGAGGAAATGCTGAAGGATGAGGATCAGTCGCAGATCAAACGCACCGAGTTCGCGCAACCCGGCAATCTCATGGTCCAGATCGGCCTCACCGCCGCGTTGAAGGCCGAAGGCATCGTGCCCGACGCCGTCGTTGGCCATTCGGTCGGGGAGGTCGCGTCCGGCTGGGCTTCGGGCATGTTGTCGCTGGAGGATGCGCTGCTCGTCAGCCGTCACCGCAGCCGCATCCAGGCGACCACGGCCGGAACCGGCGCGATGCTGGCGCTGGGCATGTCCCGCGACGAAGCTGAAAAGGCGATTGCGCCCCATGGCGGGCTGGTGTCGCTCGCCGCGCTGAACTCGCCCGTAGGCGTGACGGTGGCGGGCGACCGCGCCGCGCTGGAGGCGATCCGCGTCAAGGCGCTGGAGCAAGGCACCTTCACCCGGATGCTGGACGTCGAAGTCCCCTATCACAGCCCGCTGATGGAGCCGCTGAAGCCTGACCTGCGCACGTCGCTCGCCTCGCTGGCGCCGCAGTCCACCCACCTTCCGCTCTATTCCACCGTCACCGGCGACCTGATCGACCGCAGCAGTCGCGGATTTGACGCGGAATATTGGTGCGACAATGTGCGCGAGCCGGTGTTCTTCGCCGACGCCATCATCGCGATGATCGACGATGGCTACACCCTCTTCGTCGAGGTCGGCCCGCATCCGGTGCTGCGCCGCTCGATCACCGAAACCGCTTCGGTTGCCGGACGTGACATCCGCGCCGTCTCGACATTGTGGATGGAACAGCCGGAAACCCCCGCGCTGCGCCGCGCTGTGTGCGACATCTACACCGCAGGCGGCAAGGTCGATTGGGCCGCACGCGCGCCGCAAGGCCGTCAGGTCGCCCTCCCCGCCTATCCGTGGCAGCGCCAGCATCTCTGGCGCGAGATGAGCGTCCAGTCGAGCGACCGCTGCATGGATCAGGAAGCGCCACTCAGCGCCGATGGCCATCCGATCGACCTGACAGGCCGCCGCCTCAATTATTTCGCGGACCATATGGTCGACGGCGCGCCGATCATGCCCGCCGCCGGCTATCTGGAAACGCTGTGCGAGGAGGCCCGCCGCCGCTGGCCCGATGCGCGGGGCTATTGCCTGCACGACGTCCAGATCCGAACCGCGCTGGTACTCGACGCCAGCCGCGCGCTGCGGCTTGACATCAGGGTCGACCCACTGACCGGCCGCGCGCAGCTCCATTCCTTCGACACCGCCGAACCGGAAAAGACCGTGTTCCACGCCGAAGCGATGCTGCACCCCTATCGCGCCGTCCCGCCACAGCCCGCCATCGCCACCCTTGCCGGGCAGGATGGCACGCAGACACTGACGCCTGAGGAACTGTATCAAGGCTTTGCCGAACGCGCGCTCGGCTATGGTCCGGCGTTCCAGCCGATTGTCGACCTGCGCCGCAACCGGGCCGAAAGGCTGGTCGAAGCGAGGCTGACGCGCCCCGAACAAGCGGGTGAACCGGCCGCAGCCTATATCCTCCATCCGGCCTTGCTCGACGGCTGCTTCCAGGCGGCTCTGGCGCTGCTCGATGTTGCAGAGGGCGCCTATCTCCCCGTCTCCATCGCGACCCTGGAAGTCTATGGCTCGCTGCCCGAAGAACTGCTCTGCCGCGCCCATCTGACCAGCCTGACGGCGGCGGCGATCATCTGTGACTTTGAACTGTTCGACCGAGAAACCGGCCATATGCTGGCACGGATCGAGGGGCTGACCTGCCGTTCGCTGCGGGGCAAGGCGGTGGCCGACCGGCTGCCGGCGGGCGACTATCAGCGTCAATGGCGCCTCCTGCCTGCCATTGCGCCCAAGGCGGCGTCCGAACATGACGGCGCGCTGCTGATCGTGACCGATCATGGTGATCCGCTGGCCGAGGCGTTGGCCGCCGCGGCGAGCAAACACGGCCTGACGGTGCACCATCGCAATTGGGGAGAGGTCGAGAATGGCTGCCTTCCCGCAAAGGTGGGTCGCGTGGTCGGTCTGTCCAATGCGGGCATGGACGAGGCAAGCGATATCACCGGCGAAACCACGCTGGTTGCGATGCTGGAGGGCGTGAAGCTGCTGGCCGCGCAGGAACGGAGCCTGCCGGTGCGGGTCGTCACCTGCCGCGCCCATGCCGTATTGACCGGTGACGAGGTGATCCCCGCGCAGACCGCCATCGCCAGCTTCATGCGGGTGATCCGCAACGAACAGCCGCTGCTGAACGCCGCCACGATCGACACGGACGGGATCGAGAACACCGCAACCATCGCCGCGATCCTGGCCGAAATACTGGCGGACGATATCGATGAAATCGCCCTCCGTGGCGGTGACCGCTATGGCGCGCAGATGGTGCGCAGCGAATTGCTGCGCACCCCCGACCAGTTCACCGCCTGCGCCGCCGATGAGGAAGCGATGGCGCTCGACCATAGCCACCCGACCCCCGCTATGGTCGCCATCCCCGCGCTAGTCGCTGGCCCCGGCGAATATGTCCTGCGCGTCGAGCGGCTCTCGCTGCGCGCCGGTCATGGCGAGGCGATGATGGGCGTGGTTGGCACGGTGAGCGCGGCGGGTGGCGGCGCGACGCGCTTCACCGTTGGCGACCGCGTGGCCGGTCTGGTGCCACAACTGGTCGCCGGGCGGATCGTGGTCCGCGAGAATGAAGCCGTCCTCGAACGGGTGCTGCATGATGGCCCGATGCTGGCGTCGGCCGCCACCGTGCTGGCGCGGTGCCATGCTCTGGCGGCGGCGACCGGCCTTGGTCACGACGCCCGCGCCCTCGTCACGCTGGGTGCCTTCGGCGACAGCTTTGCCCAAGCACTGGCCGCTCGCGGCGTCGAAGTGACGCGCATGGCCGCAGACCGTTCAGGCGACATGCCGGTGGTGCGCGGCCGTCCGTCCGACGCCCTGGCGATGCCGCTCGCCACCTGGAGCCGGGAGGCGGGCTTCTCCCATCTCGCGCCGGGCGGTCAGTTGATCGACCTGGCCGACACCCCCGCCGCCTTCATCCTGCCCGAACATTGCAGCCGCCTCTTGCGCCTGCCGACCGACCTGCATGCGCTGGTGCTGGATGACGCCTATCATGCCGCGCTGGCGGCCGTGGTGGCGGCGCCCTTAAGCAAAATTCCCGGTCTGGCGCAGGTCGGCTGGGCCGACCTGCTCGAAGCCGAGACGCTCAACGATGAGGATAATGGCTGGGTCGAGGTCGATGTGGCGGACGATGAACGCCCCGTCGCCGTCGACAGGGCCGACATCCCCGAACTGCATCGCGCGGGCACTTATCTGATCACCGGCGGTCTGGGCGGATTGGGCCAGGAACTCGCCCTGTGGCTGGCCGAGCATGGCGCGGGCCATATCGCGCTGGTCGGGCGGCGGGGCATGGCGACGCCGGGAGCGAAGAAACTCGTCCAGCGCCTGACGCAGCTAGGCGCGGCTGCCAGCGTCCATGCTGTCGACATGATCGACGGCGACGCCGTGCAGGCCCTGATGAGCAAGCTCAACACCACCGAACAGCCATTGCGCGGCATCTATCATGCGGCGGGCGTGCTGGAGGATCGGCTGGTCACGGACATGACCGCCGACGATCTGGTCCGGGTGCTGCGGCCCAAGGCGCTCGGCGCCTGGACGCTGCACGCGGCGAGTGTCACGGCCAATCTGCGGCTCGATCATTTCCTGCTCTTCTCCTCGATCGCGAACCTCGTCGGCAACAGCCGTCAGGCCAATTATTGCGCGGCCAACGGCTTTCTGGACGGGCTGGCGGCGCTGCGGCGGCGACAGGGATTGCCCGCGATCAGCATCCATTTCGGTGCGATCGCCGGGACCGGGATGCTAGCCGAGGATGAACGCGTCGGCCAGCACCTCACCCAAATCGGCCTTGCCCCGCTGGACGTCGATGTCGCACTGCGCGGCGTCGGCCGGGCGCTGGCCAAGGATCTGACGGCCATCGCGGTCGCGGAGGAAATCGCCTGGGACCGCTGGGCAGGCTATGAACAGGTCGGCGGACGTTCGCCCTGTTTCGTCGAACTGGTTGAGGCCAGCCGCGCCTCACGCGGCGGCGACGCCAGCCTGGTCGAGGAATTGCAAGCTGCCGTCGCCCAGATGGACGACGCCAGCGCCCATGACTTGCTCAAGGGCCTGATCGCGGAGATCGTGGCACGCGGCCTCAAATCCAGCGTCGAGCGGCTGAACGTCAACCAGAGCTTCGATGCGCTGGGGGTCGACTCGCTGATGTCCATCGAAATCCAGCTACTGCTCGAAGAGACATTGGGCGTCGGCTATTCGGTGGTCGAGCTGCTGGGGCCGGTCACGGTCACGGCGCTGACGGACAAGGCGCTCACCGCCATCCGCGAAACTGTCGCCGCCAACGAAGCCTCGCCCGCCGAACTCGTCGCCTGAACCACGGAGCGATTTCAAATCAGATGGAACATCTGATGACTCGGAAATTGCGGATAACAAAGACTATCCTGAAAGGATTTGCCATGACCGGAACTCCTCCGGCCACGCTCGACGCGCTTGTCGCACGGGTAAAGGCCAATATCGGCAACACGGCGCCCGCCGCCGAGCGCCCCACTCCGCGCTCGTTCAGCCCGGCCGCCAAGCCGTCGCTCAGCGACTATCCCGAACATGCCCTGCTGGGCCAATTGCACGATCTCTATGGATCGGGCGAGACGAGGAACCCCTATTTCCTCGCCCGCAACGGCCATGCGTCGGGCACGCTGACCATCGGGGAGGCTGAATATGTCACCTTCTCCAATTACAACTATCTCGACCTCGCCACCGATCCGCGCGTGATCGACGCCGCCTGCACCGCGACCGAGCAATATGGCACCCATGCCGGCGCGGCGCGGATGGTCGGCGGCGAAATCGAACTCCATGCCGAACTGGAGCAGGCGCTCTGCGACTATAGCGGGTTTGAAGCGGCGACGGTCGGCGTCAGCGGCTACGGCACCAATGTCTCGGTGATCGGCTATCTGCTCGACAGCCGTGACCTCATCATCCACGACGCCTATATGCACAACAGCGCCGTGATGGGCGCGGTATTGTCCGGCGCGCGGCGGATCGCCTTTCCACATAATGACATGGATGCGCTGGAGCGCCTGCTGACCGAGCATCGCGCCCATCACCGGCGGGCGATGATCCTGGTCGAAGGCGCCTACAGTATGGACGGCGATCTGGTGGACCTGCCGCGCGTGGTGGAGTTGCGCAATCGCTTCGGTGCATGGCTCGTCATCGACGAGGCGCATAGCTGCGGCACGGTCGGCGCGACCGGGCGCGGCGTGTGCGAGCATTTCGGCGTGCCGACAAGCTCGGTCGACCTGATGATCGGCACCCTGTCGAAGAGCTTCGCCAGCTGCGGCGGCTTTGTCGCCGGGCGGAAGGGCATGATGGAGCTGATCCACCATTTCTGCCCCGGCCTGCTGCTCTACAGCACCGGCATCACGCCGGCATCGACGGCTTCAGCCCTCGCCGCCGTGCGGGTCGCCATGGACGAGCCGGAGCGGGTGGCGCGCTTGCAGGACAATGCCCGCACGCTGCGGACGTTGGTGCAGGAAGCGGGCCTCGACAGCTGCACCGCCGAACCGGGCGTGCCCATCGTGCCGATCATGCTCCGCGACGAACAGGCATCGCCGCTGATGTCCGCGCTGCTCGACCAGGGAGTGATCGCGCATGCGGTAATGCACCCGGTCGTGCCGCGCGGCGCGGCGCGGCTGCGCTGCTTCGTCACCGCCGGGCATGACGAGGCGATGATGCGCCGCGCGGTCGACGGCATCGCCACACGCCTTTCAGCCATGCAGTTCTGAACAACCCCACTCCACAGCAAAGGGATATCGACATGCGCATTGCCGTCTGTGCGGCGCTGAGCCTCAGCGCCCTCATCTTCGCCAGTTCGGCCATGGCCGACGGCACGCCCGAAAATATCAAGCGCGGCCGAGAGATCGCCGCCACCGTCGACCGCAATGACGCGGGTTTCGCTGACTATGTTGTTAACGGCCGCATGACCGTCAAACGCGCGGGCGGCGCCCCCGCCCGCCGCGATTTCCAGATGAACACGCTGGAAGTGCGGGTCGGCGGCGACAAGCGGCTGGTCTCCTTTTCACAGCCGCGCGATCTGGCGGGTTTCGTCTCGCTCACCTTCACCAATCCCGGCCAGCCCGACGACCAGTGGATCTACATGCCCGCGGTCAAGCGCGTGAAGCGGCTGGCCGCGCGCGACAAGACCGGCTCCTTTGCAGGATCGGAATTCTCCTATGAGGATATCGCGACCTGGGAATTGTCGAACTACGACTATGAATTCATCCGAGAGGAACAGTGCGGAACCCCGGCAACCAAATGCTATACCATCGCCAATATCCCTAAATATCAATATTCGGGCTATGCGCGTCTGGTTGAAACCATCGACCCGCGCATGTGGCAGCCGGTGCGCATTGTCTATTTCGACAAGACGAACCGCCCCTTGAAACAACTGGAATTCCGCAACTACCAGAAGTTCGAGGGCAAGTTCTGGCGTCCGATGCAGATCAGCATGACCAATTTGCGCGACAATTCGGTGTCGGACATTGCCTGGAGCGACTATAAGTTCGGCACGGGCCTGAACGCGGCCCAGATGGCGGCGAACCGTTTGCCCTCATGGTCGCGCTGATCCGTTCCCTTGTACGGGCCTTCACGGCGCTGACGATCGCCCCTGCGCTGGCCATGCCTGCACAGGGGCAGACGGTGCGCGGCGCCGTGGGGGTCGAGCTGCGCGCCTATCCCGACGCGCCCCTGCAATCCGGGCAGGATGACGACCGGGTGCAGCCGTCGGCCACCCTGTCGGTCAATGGGTCGGGCGATATCGGATCGCTGCGCTATGATGTCGAGCTGTTCGGCCGCGCCTCTGCGGATCGCTCACGGTCGTTCGTCGGGGATGTGCGTGAGGCAACGATCGGCGCCAGCGGCGGAAAGCTGGAATGGAAGGTCGGGATGCTGGCCGAAACATGGGGCGTGCTGGAGGCCTGGAATCCGGTCGACATCATCAACCAGCGTGACCTTTCAGAGGATTTTCAGGGCAAGGTGAAATTCGGCCAGCTCGGCGCGCTGGCGACGACGCAGGCCGGTCCCTTGTCGGTCACTGGCTATGTCACCACCATGGCCCGGACCCGGCGTTTCGCCCAAAATGAGGACCGGCTACAAGTCCTGCCAGCCCCGGTTCTGCATTCCGAGTTCGAAGATGGCCGCTGGACGCCCGGCGGCGGTGTGCGCGTGACCGGATCGGTCGCAGGCATCGATCTGGGCGTCGGCCACTATATCGGGCCGGATCGCGAACCGGAATTGTCGCCGGTGATCGACGCCGAGCGCTTCGTGGGTCTCGCCGCCAAATATAACCGCATCGGCCAGACCAGCCTCGACGCCCAATATGTCACGGGCGACGCCGTCCTCAAACTGGAGGTCATCCACCGCAGCGGCGACAGCGGCGGCAGGTTCTGGGGCGACGGCGGGGGACTTGAGAACAGCTTCGGCCATCCTTTCGGCCTTGGCGGCGAATTGACGCTCTATGCCGAATATTATGCGGATGGCCGAAGCGACAACGCACCGGTCACGCCCTTCGAGCACGATATCTTCGTCGGCGCCCGCTACGACTTCAAGAATATCTCCGACACCGTGGTCGAACTGCGGGCGACCCGCGATCTGCGTTGGGAATCGACGCTGCTGGAATTGCGCGGCACGCGGCGCATCGCCCATAATCTGCTGTTGCAGGTGAACCTGCTGGCCCCCCTGAACGCCGAACGCGACCCCGCGCTCACCACTCTTCGCCGCGACAGCTATTTGCGTGTCGGGCTGAGCCGATATTTCTGACCCCTTCCACCCCACGAATTGCGTGAGGCCTTCCATCATGTCCGATCCCGCTTCCAAAACACCGCTGCTCCGTTGGGCAGACAGCATGACGCATAGCTGCGCCGCCGTCATCACGCAGCGGCCATGGCTGACCATGGCGCTCTCTCTGGTGGTCGCGCTCCTCCTGTGCGTGGGCCTTGGCCAATTGACCTTCCGCAGCGACAGTCGCGTGTTCTTCTCGCCCGGCGATCCCGAACTCCAGGCGCTGGACAAGTTCGAGGAAGTCTATGGCCGCGACGACACGCTGCTGTTCGTGGTCGACGCCAAACAGGGCGACCTGTTCACGCCGCAGCGGATCGGCGCCATCAACACGCTGACCGACCGGGCATGGCAATTGCCCGATGTGAAGCGGGTCGACAGCTTCACCAATTTCCAGCGCGCGCTTGCCAATGGCGATGATGTGGTGATCGACCAATTCTCCCGCTCAGGCGATCATGTTACCGCCGCCGACGCCGCGAGGTTGCGGCGCGAGGCGGTGCGCGAACCGCTGATGATCGACCGGTTGCTGTCGCGCGACGGCAAGCTGGCGATCGTGGCCGTGAACTTCCGCTTCGACGCAAAGACTGCTTCGACCCAGGGCAGCCATGTCATGCAGCAGGCTCTTCCGGTCGTCGAAGCGTTCAACCGGGCGCACCCGGACCTGCGCGCAGGCCTCTCCGGCTCGATTGCGCTGGATGATGCCTTTGTCGAGGCCAGCACCTTCGACAGCTCGGTGCTGCTGCCGATGATGGTGACGGTGCTGGCGACGATCATGGTCCTGGTGCTGGGTTCGCCGACCGCGGCGCTGGCGACGCTCGGCATGATCGCGCTCGGCACGGCCAGTGCGCTCGGGCTGGTCGGGTTCTTCGGCATTCCGCTGTCCTCGCCCAGCGTGGTCGCGCCCAACATCATCCTGACCATCGCCTGCTGTGACTCGATCCACCTCTGCGCGGGGATGCTGCGCCTGCGCCGCGAAGGCCTGTCGAAGATCGAGGCGGTGAAAGAGGTCATGATCGAATGCTGGTGGCCGGTGACCCTGACCACCATCACGACATCGACCGGCTTCATGTCGCTGGCGTTCAGCCCGGTGCCGCCCTTCGCGCATCTGGGCATGATCGTCACGCTGGGATCGGTGGTGACATGGCTGCTGACCTTCACCTTCCTGCCCGCTTTGCTGGTGCTGCTGCCGTGGAAGGCCAAGATGAAGCCGCTGCCCGCCGAAAATCTGGCGGTACGTGCGTCTGCCTTCGTCATCAGGCGGCCATGGGCGGTGCTGCTGACCGTGACGATCCTGTCGGTCGGCCTGTCGATGCTGGCCTTCACCAACCGGCTCGATGATCGCTATGTCCATTATTTCGATCAGGGCTATGCCTTCCGCCAGGCGACCGACCGGATGAACGAGAAACTGGGCGGCTTCTATTCGATCGAATTTTCGCTCGACTCCCGCGCGCTGGATGGTGTCGGCAACCCCGCCTATCTGGCCGAAGTCGATCGCCTCGCCGAATGGCTGCGCGCCCAGCCGGGCGTCACCCATGTCCATGGCGTAACCGACATTCTGAAGACCGTGAACCGCGCGATGAACGGCGGACAGCAAAGCGCCTACCGCCTGCCCACCGACCAACAGACGGGCGCGCAATATCTGGCCCTCTATGAAATGTCGCTGCCCTTCGGCATGGACCTCAAGAACGAGATCACCGCCGACAAGCGATCGAGCCGACTGGTCGTGGCGCTGGGCGACACATCGACCGCGAACATGGCGGCGCTGGCCGAACGCACCAAAATATGGACTTCCCATAACACCCCGCTCATTGCGCCATCGGTGAAGCCAACCGGCACCTCCCTGCTGTTCGCGCATATCGGCAACCGCAACATCCGCGAGATGCTGACCGGCATCTTTACCGGCATCGGGGTGGTCGTGCTGATCTTCCTGCTGGCCTTCCGATCGCTGACGCTCAGCCTGATCGGGACTATCGCCAATTTCGTGCCTTCGCTGGTCACGCTGGGCCTGTGGGCGATCTTCAACGGGCAGGTCGGCATGGCCGTGGCGGCGGTGGCCTCTGTGACCTTCGGCGTGGTGGTCGACGACACCATCCACATGCTCACCACCTATCGCCATCTGCGCAAGGACAAGGGGCTGGACGCTGTCGAGGCCGTGCGCGGCGCCTTCGCCATCGCCGGCCCCGGCATGGTCACGATGACCATGGCACTGGCTTCCGGCTTCGGCTGCCTCGCCTTTTCGGGGTTCCAGATCAATAGCTGGATGGGCGCGATGGCTGCCTTCACGATCGTCACCGCCATGTTCTTCGATCTGCTGTTCCTGCCTGCGGCGCTGCTCTGTATCGCCCAGCTCAGCAATCGCGGGCGCAAAGCAGCCTCCACGGACGCTACGCCATTCATGCGGAAATCATCCGCTCCCCGACCGCATTTTGCCCCCCCACTGCATAGCGAAAACGCAGCGACATAGCGACGCATTGGCTTCATGCGGCGGGGTTTCCAGGCGATCGACGAGATGATCAAGCATGGGAAGAGTTCAAGCAGGAGGCGGTGCCTATTGCGCTTGATGACATCGCCCTATTCCGCTCTCATACGCTTCAAATGCCATTCGGCGTCCCCCCAGGCGCTTTCGATAACCAATGCCCGTCGAGCATAATGGCTGACGGGAAGTTCGTCAGTCATCCCCATCCCGCCATGCAGTTGGATCGCTTTCTGTCCGGCCAGGCGACAGGCGCTGGACACCGTCACCTGCGCCGCAGAGCAGGTGCGCGCACGCTCGATGGGGCTCTCGTTCAGGCTCCCCAAAGCCAGCCACATCGCTGCCTTGACCATCTCGCATTCGAGATACATATCGACCATCATGTGCTGCAACGCCTGGAACTCGGCGATGGGCTGGCCAAATTGCCGACGTTGAACGGTGTAGGCGATGGTTTGGTGCAGCAACGCTTCAAGCAGTCCCGCTGCTTCAGCGGTCTGCAGGGCGATGGCGTGATCCCGTGCCGCTTCCAGAAGCGGAAGCGCTCGCCCCTCCTCATCGAGCAGAACCGAAGACGGGAGTCGAACGGCGTCGAACAGGAGATCGGTGGCGCCCCGGCCATCAATGGTCGGGTAAGAATGGACCGCGACGCCCGGCGCCTCCTTCGGCACCGCGAACAGCGACAGTCCGATCCCAGTCCGTGCGGCTACGATGAAGGTCTGGCACGCTTCACCGCCCGTCACCAGGGCCTTGGCGCCCCGAAGAACCCAGCCGTCGCTATCCCGCTCTGCCGCCGTGGCGATGTCCATGAAGTCATCGCGCATCCCGGATTCGCTCCAGGCGAGTACCGTGCAATCACCCTGCCGCAGCCGTTCGAGTAGCGCCTGCGCCTGCTTACCTCCAACAGCGCGTAACAATCCTGCGGCGATCAGCGCCTCGCCCAGCGGCTCACGCAACAGCGCGCGTCCGGCGGCCTGCATCGCTACCGCTTCCGCCACCGTGCCGATCCCCGCCGGATCGAATAGGCCCATTTCGCGCGACAGGAAGGTCCATGCGTCTTTTCCGGCCTCAGAGCGGCCATGGAAAGGATAGCGCTCCGCAAACCACGCGCCCAGCGTCCGGGCGAGGATCGCCTGCTGCTCGTCCAGCCCTTCGGGGTCGGGCCGCATTTCCGGCAGCGCGCGCCAAATGATATTCTTCTGAATCTCGGTCGAGCCGCCGTAGATCGTCTGTGCCCGTTCGAGTAAATAGGATTGGACATGCTGCGGGCCGAACGAAGGGACTTGCGGTGCCGCATTGGCCCATCCTCCATAGGTGCGATCGAGCATCGGCGCGCCCCAGCGACCGGCAAGCCGGACGAACAGCTCGGTCACCGTCTGCGCGCATTCCGTGCAGGCAATCTTGAGCGCGGCCGCGGTCGCCATGGAGATGTCACTGCGCAACGCCCGCAGCACCGCCGTCTCGATCACCGCGAGCCGCGCCTCGACTGCCGCGACCGCATGGACGAATGACGGTTCCTCTGCCATTGTCCGCCCGCCACCAGCCGGCACTGTCTTCGCCAGTTCTCTAACCTTGGCGATATCCCGCTTTTTGGCGCCGATATGGGCATAGGATAGCCGCTCATTCTTGAGGAGTATGTTCGCATAGTGCCACGCCTGCCCCTCTTCGCCGATGCGGTTGGCGACCGGCACCCGGACATCATCGAACTCGATCCGGTTCAGTTCATGCGAGCCGTCGATCAGCCGGATCGGGTGGATGGTAATGCCCGGACTGTCGAGCGGTGCGCAGATAAGGGTAATGCCCTGCTGCTTTTTTGCCTCCTTGCTGGTCCGGGCGAGACAGAAAATCCAGTCCGCCCATTGCGCGCCGGAGGTCCAGATCTTGGTGCCGTTGAGGACATAGTCATCGCCCTCGCGCACTGCGGAAAAGTGCAGCGAAGCCAGGTCTGAACCTGCTTCCGGCTCCGAATAGCCCTGCGCCCAGAATGTCCGGCTTTCGAGGATGTCCGGCAGCCAAGTGCGCTTCTGCTCTTCGCTGCCGAAGGCGCAGATGATCGGGCCGATATAGATCACCGCCATGGGGATGATCGGCGCGGCCCCCGCCAGGTCAAGCTCCTGGTCGAAGATGTAGCGCTCAACCGGGGTCCATCCCGTCCCTCCATAATTTGTGGGCCAGCCCAGACCGAGCCAGCCCCTGGAATTCAGCGCCTGCTGCGAGGCTATATGGTCCTCCTTGCTCAGCCGGACACCGGCGGCCAGCTTTGCTATGACCTCTTGCGGATATTCCTCGGCAAAAAAGCGCCGCACATCGTCGCGGAAGCGCAATTCGGAAGAACTCAGAGACAATGCCAAATGGGCTTCTCCTTGTGTGATCCAAAACTCTATGCCGCGATCTTGCCGGAAAGAAGGTCTTGCCAGGACTCAGACGGGGGGCGTGATGGTGACGCCGCGGGCAGCTGCCGCTGCATATGCGTCATGTTCTTCAATAACGGGTGCGGAATCGCGAATCCTCGAAACACCCGGTATCTTTGCGAAGTCCTCCCCAAGTTGCTCGGTCATCATCTTCCCGAAGAGAGGGTCTGCATACATGCGTTCACCGGCAATCTTCTTCAGTTCGGGGTCGAACTCCATGACGACCATGTACAAGCCTGTCACCCGTTCGCCCTCGGAAGTATTAAACGTGACGTGGGCCTCGCGGATAAGCGTGTTCCGGGCGACCGCGTGGACGCGGCGTTTGGCAGCGACAGGACGAATCTGGGCTGGCCTGAGGATGCGCTGATAGGCTTGATGAACCCCTTCCCATCCGTCAATCGCCAGGCCGAGGAAAGCAATCTCATAATGCGGATTCGGGACCAGCGTCGCCATGGTAGCGTCAATATCGACCTCCAGTTCGGCCTTCTCATGCTCGAGCAGGATCGCTTCCATTTCCTGTTTCGTCAGTTCTTTCATACCCTATCTCCTACTGATCCTTAATATTCGCAGTTGATCGGATTTATTATGTGACAATCATTCATCCCGATCATCTGCGAATGTCGTTCAATCGGATTTTCATAACGATTATCCAGCTTTTACCACAGCAGTCTCGGTAATCTTGGAAACACCCGGTAAATCGATAAAGTCATCTCCGAGATTTTCGATCCACATTCGCCCGAAGACGGGGTCCGTGTATATACGTTCGCCGACGACTTTCTTCAGATGGGGATCGAACTCAACAAGCACCATGTACAGGCCGGTGACCCGCTCACCTTCGGGCGTGTCAAAGGTGACATAGGCCTCATTCAAAAGTATATTGTCGCCTATTGCATCGACGCGTTGCCGATATTCGATATTTCGATTTTTGTTGCCGGGAATAAGACGGCGATACATTTCATGAACCGCATCCCATCCGTCAATGGCCATACCGAGAAAGGGAATCTCATAATGCGGTTCGGGGACTACAGTCGCCATCGTCGCATCGACGTCAAATTCCAGTTCTGCTTTTCCGTGAGCAAATAGAATCTCTTCCATTTCGGCTCTGGTAAGTTTGGTCATATCATCCCGATCCCACTAAATTCATCTATTCCGGCGTCATGTCGCGACTGGACTACTGCCCTGCGCGAGGATCAAAGCGCTCACATCCGGGCCATGTCGGCCGTCGCATTCGTTGAACGCCTGCTGAATTTCCGTGTGCACCGCCGTCACGAGCGACTCCCATTCGCGATGGGTGATGATCAGGAACTGCTCCTGCTGCATGGCTTGGACCACCTGTTCCCCGACGCGATCGGGATTGGCTCCCTGAACCGTCATGGCCAGATTACCCTCGACCGCAGCCGCGTTCACTTCCCGACCGAGCAACGCCGCTTCGCCCTTCCCGGAATTTTCAGAGATCCGGGTCGCCACAGTGCCGGGGCACAGGAGCGAGACGCCAATGTCGGTGCCCTGAAGCTCGTTCCGCAAGACCATCGTGAAACCGACGCTGGCGAACTTTGCTGAGGAATAGGCGCCGACGCGCGCCATCGGCACAAGACCTGCCATCGAGGCCGTGTTGAGGATATGGGCACGGCCGCCGCGCTCCTTGAAACGCGGAAGGAAGGTCGAAACGCCGATAAACTGTCCTTCGACGTTGATCCTGTAGACCCAGCGCCAGACGTCCAGCGGCGTCCGGTCGATCTCCGCGCCACCATTAATGCCCGCATTGTTGCACAGGATGGAGATCGGACCCAGGGCTTGCTCAGCGCGGTCCGCCGCGGCCGACCACTGGTCCGGATCGCTGACGTCAAGCGGCACGCCGATCACGGTGCCCCCGGCATTGGTCAGTTCCTCTGCAACATCGGCGACACGCGCGGCATCGATATCGGCGAGTGCCACCTTCGCGCCTGCCGCAACGAGTGCCCGGGCAATTCCAAGCCCAATCCCCGACGCTGCCCCGGTAATGAACGCTGCTTGCCCGGCTGGCCAACCCATAGTCATCTCTCCTCACTGGTAACGGTTCGATCTTTCTGGTTTTCAATCGGGAACGCTGTTCGATGCAGTCGTCCCGCTGCGCCTGGAAGCATAGCCGACTCGCTTTAGATGATACGATCTATTTAATTTCTGTCCACATTGTTTCAAACTTGATGAAGAAAAGGGTCCGCGGTACCAAATTGCTTAATGCTGCCCCTCTGGCGCGCGCAGGCGCGAATTGGACTCAACGTCCTTGGTCAGATCGAGAATGGCTTCTTCCATGACGGACCTCTCGCCGGTTCTGATCAGCCAGGCGTCATCCACATAGATATGCAGGTGGCACAGGTGCAGGCCCCGCCGCAATCGGCGTCAATGCCTGGCACATCGCGCCTCACTGCCCCTTCCATGACCGAAAGGCCCGCCTTTACATCGATCACATGTTCGATACCGCCATGTTCGAGTAGGTAAGCTTGGCCATATGCTCCCTCTCATCGCCCTTCAGGCGGAAGATGGCGGATTTGCCGCTCGCTTGCTTAGGCGGTTTCCTGTCGAAGTCCGCCGAGCCATGCCACTGAAACCTGCGCAGCCAGCTTGGCCACAGTGTCAACATCCCTGGCCAATATATTCTTATGAATTTCGGTGTAAGTCGTGCAGGTATCCAGCATAATCTCTATGTCGGTCTGCAACCCCTCCTGTTTGACATAATGCCGGTAATGCATTTTCTTCAGCAATGTCGGTAGATACTCATTGCCGGAGTAACGCACCACTATTTCATGATAATCGGCCAGACCCTCGATAATCAGCGCTTTATTTCTTACCTTGGCCGCAGCCAGTGTCGCGTCAAGAGAGGTCTTCAAGGCAGCGATGGCTTCTTCCGGGAGCGGCCGCGAAACCAGCAATTCTATGGCGGTACGGAACAGCCCCCAATAGACCTGCACCATATCGACGATCCGCTCGCGGTCGAATTTGGTGATGCGCACGCCCTTGTTCGGAAGGATTTCGACCACGCCATCTCCCGCCAGAAAGCGGAGTGCTTCCCGGACGATCCCACGCGAAGCGCTGAACTCGGCCATAAGATCGCTCTCGATCAGGCGCTGGCCGGGGATCAGCGATCCGGATTCGATCAGCCCGTCGATCTTCTGAACCAGCTCCATGGGTGTAATCGATTGCCGCGAATCCTCCTTGTTCGGACGGCCTTTCGTCGGCTCTCTCCGGACCGGCTTCGTCATGTCCACTCCCTGTTCGATCAACCCGCTCTCCTTTAGCGGTCCTGTCGCATAAATACATGCTTGATTCATATTGTCGATAATATTATCGATGATTCTGCCAGACGACGTTGCTGCACCTGCAAAATCAGAAAAATACGATCGGGAGGAGCCGAATGGGACGCGGTCGAGTGGGAGAGGATGCAAGCAAATCTCTTTGCCTGTCGCCGGCTGAGCGACTTGCGATCGGTCCCACGACCGAGGCACTCGACACGTCCCCCTGGCCGATGAAGCTTGATGCCGAACGCTGTTGGTCGGAAGATTTCGCCCGACTTGAGCGCGACGGGCTATGGCCGCGCAGGTGGCAGATCGCCTGTCGCGAGTCCGAGGTCCCTTCGCTCGACGACTGCCTTGGTGATGCCTGGGAGTTGCTGGCGCCGTATCGGATGGAGGAGTTGATTCCGCTGGGCTTCAATCTCAGCCAGTGGAGCGCGTGAGCAGGATTGGACGACGACCTGGTCGACGGAAAAGATCGGCTCCAGCTTCGGTTAACAATGGGGCACGGCAGCTATAAAAAGGATAGGTAATATGAGTACCGTAAGCACCATGGAGGGAATGGAGGAAAAGTTCGCATTCCTCGACAGGGCCATTGATGTCGACACACATGAGATGATCCCATTCCATTTATGGGGCGAATATTTCGGCGAGGATATCGCCGCCAAATTGTCGGCCTGCGGCGACAGTCCTTTCCTCAGCGGCCTTGGTGAAAATTCCAATGTCCGACCTGATGTCGTCGGCGACGTCGAGGAAATCACCTATGATACAACCCAGATATTGAAGGGTTGCGGTGCGCCCGGCGCGATCGACCTGCGTCGCCGGAACGAAGTCATGGACATGCAGGGCATCGAGAAGGCGCTCGTTTTCCCTGGCCTCGGACTCGTCGGCTATGTGCTGGCCAGTTCGCCGGAATTTGCCCGTGCGGTGATGGCCCTCCCCTATTCCACCGAGGAGTGCCGCGATCTCGGCCGTTCCGTCGTCACTGCGTCCAACGAGTGGGCGCTCCGCTCCGCCGAAGGGGATGAAGGGCGTCGGCTGCACACCGTCGGACTGGTCACGACCGAAACGGTCGAAGGGATGATCGAGCAGGCCCGGTCGCTGATCGAGCGCGGTATCAAGGCCTTGTGGATTCCGTCCGGCACACCGCCCGCCGGCACATCCCCCGCTGACCCGGCGTTCGATCCGTTCTGGAAGTTGCTCGCCGACGCCAATGTCCCCGCGCTCCTGCACATCGGAACGGACAGTGACTTTTCCAACCCGCTCTGGTCGAACAATGTCGAAGCCTTCATTCCCTTCGGCAGTTCGGCGGAGTTCATCCTCAGCCCCTATGCGGGTGCCACCATGCATACCGCCGCTGAATATTTCATCACGACGATGGTGCTTGGTGGTGTGTTCGAGCGTTTTCCTCACCTACGCTTTGGCGCGATCGAGCTAGGAGCGCAATGGCTGGGACCGCTTGCCAGGCGCTTGAACATTTGGGCCAATGTCTTCCCCAAGGCGCTGCAAAATGTACTGACGATGAAACCGTCCGAATATGTTGCCCGCAATGTACGCGTCGCGCCCTTCTACTTCGAACCGATCGATGAATTTTTCGAGCAATTTCCGGAAATAGAAAGCAGTTACTGCTTTTCGACCGACTATCCGCATGTAGAGGGTGGAAAGGAAGCCAAGCGCTTATTCGCCGAAAAGCTCGACCACCTTGGCAAGGACGTCATGGAGAAGTTCTTCGTCTCCAACGGAGAGTGGCTGCTACCCTGATTGTCACCGCGGAACAGCAGCGAAAAGTGAATGTCGGCCTGCAAGCTTTCAATAACAACAATATAAAAAGGCAAATAATAACAAATCCAAGGGAGAGACGTTATGACAAATCGATTGATTGGCATCGGCGCATTGACAATAAGTGCATCCTTCATTGCACTGAGCACTGCTGCACAGGCACAGCAGGCTACGAGAAACGCGGCGCCAATCGAGGAAATCATAGTCACCGCACAGAAACGGGAGAGCGCGCTACAGGACACACCGATCGCGATCAGCGCGTTCAGTGAAAAAACGATCGAGCAAAACCAGATTCAGGGCATCAGCGACGTCGCGGTAAGCACACCAGGACTCGTATTCGCCCAGTTGGAGGCGGATACCACAATCTCCCTGCGCGGGGTGGGGCTGAACATCACAGGCCTGGGCGGCGAACCCGCCGTCGCCACCTATCAGGACGGCGTGTATATGGGCCAGTCGTTCACCATGTCACTGCCAGCGTTCGACCTGGAGCGGATCGAAGTGCTGCGCGGTCCGCAAGGCACGCTGTACGGCCGAAACGCCACCGGGGGGGCCATCAACCTGATCACCCGCGCCCCGCAGTTCGAGCCGGAAGCCGACATGGCGCTCACCATTGCGAACTATGATCATGTGAAGGCAGAGGCGGGCGCCACCGGCGGGTTGACCGACAAGATCGCCGTGCGCGGTAGCATCGTGTACGACTATCGCGGCGATGGCTACCGCCGCAACATCGCGATCGGGGGCAGGACGCTGGGCGACAGGACCACGAACGCCAATGTCTCCGCACTGCTGACGCCCACTGAAAATCTGAAGATCACGCTGCGCGGTAACCTCCAGAAGCGTAAGAGCGGCGATGGCGTGTGGGAACTGCTCCAATTGGCGCCATCGTCCGGCACGGGCGTTACCCCGGCCAATGTCGGCGGCTTTTTCACATTTCCCGATCCTTCGCTGGGTGGGGCGAGCCTGGCCGACATTTTCGGGCTGCACTTCCCCGTCGCCACGGCCGGTGGCGTACCCCGCAATCCGGACGATCTGGAAGTGACCACCGGTTTCCAGAACCGGAACAAGTTCGACGTGAAGGGAGCAAGCGCCACGTTCGACTGGGACATAGGCGATGTGAAGCTCAAATCCATCACCGCCTATCGCGACGCCAAATGGCACGGCCTGACGGACGAGGACGGTACCAACCTGCACCTGTTCCACCTGGATCGCGTCCAGGGTGCGAAGACCTGGTCACAGGAGATCAACCTCTCCGGCCGCAGCTTCAACGACCGCCTCGACTGGTTGCTGGGCGCCTATTATTTCAACGAGGATGCCAGCTCCGACATGCTGGTCAGCATGGATGACACCCAGCTATTCTACGAAGCCCTGGTCGGTGTGTTCAGCGCGGGCGCGCCGCTGCCACCCGGAAGCCTTAAGACCCTCACGGCAGGCAATCCGCTAGGCCAGGGCATCGGCCGCTATCAGGGGCTGAATAGCGCCGCACCGTTCCTGGACTTCAGCATGAAGCAGAAGTCCAAATCCTACGCCCTGTTCGGCGAAGGCAAATACCATCTGGCCGACAACTTCGCCGTGACCGTCGGCGGGCGCTGGACCGAGGACAAGAAGGATGTCAGCCGCAGCTTCACCTCCAATTTCGTCTCGCTGCTGGACCCCTCCAGCCTGTGCATCGACAAGCCTGACTCCGCCAGATGGCGGGAAGTGACCGGCAATGTCGTGGCCGAGTATAATGTGAACAATGACTCGATGCTCTACGGCAAGGCTTCGCGCGGTTACAAAGCCGGAGGCTATAATGTGGGCGAGTGCGGCGGCAAATTCGATCCTGAGAAAATCTGGGCTTATGAGGCCGGTCTGAAGAGTACCTTCCTCAACGGTCAGGTGCGCGCCAACAGCGCCATCTTCTACTATGATTATAAGGGCCTCCAGATCCTCCGCTATCTTGGCAACACCGCCTCGGTGCAGAATGCGGCAGCGGCCAAGATTTTTGGGATCGAGACCGAGTTCACCATCGCACCGCGCGCCCTGTACGGCTTCCAATTGTCGGGCAGTGTCGGCTATCTCGACACCAAATATGAAGACGCCTCGTTCGGGAACCCATTTGCGAGCGGTCCCGCCATCGACGTTTCCGGGAACAGACTGATGCGCGCGCCGAAATGGAAGGCTTCGCTCGCGGCCCAATATGGCTTTGACACCGCCATCGGCAAGTTCCTGCTGATGGGGGACGCGAATTACACGAGCAAATATTATTTCGACACATTCGAAGCCAAGCTACCCAACCAGTCGGAGATGGTGCAACCCTCATACACCATTGCCAATATCCGAGCATCGTGGACGCCGAACGAAGGCGATTATCGGGTCATGCTGTTCGTGGAGAACGTCACTAACAAATTATATTCCGAAGCCCGCATAGCCCTGCCTACCCAGGGCGCGGTCTTCGGACAATTCTCCGCGCCGCGGACCTGGGGCGTGCGCCTCTCCGCAAAGTTCGGTGCGGGCCACTGATTGATACGCGCTGCTTGTGATACAAAAAAGGGCGGCCTTTGGGGCCGCCCTGTGTTTTTCTATTGTGATGGGTATTTGTATCAAAGCGCGAGCTGCAATGCCTGGCGACGCCCTACTCTTCCGGGGCTTGAGCCACAGTACCATCGGCGCAGACTGGTTTCACGGCCGAGTTCGGGATGGGATCGGGTGGGTCACAGACGCTATGGTCACCAAGCAATGAAGCTTGCGCTTTGGGTTTCAATCGATGTTTCCGTGCAAATTCGTATCTGGTCTGGGTTATCACCACATCGTCTGACGCTGGGGTATCCAGTGTTGTCATTGATGGTGGGACTCTCAGGCGCGATCAGAGCAATTAGGACCGGTTAGCTCCATATGTTACCACACTTCTACATCCGGCCTATCAAGGTCGTGGTCTACGACCGCTCGAAGAAATCTTATCTTGAGGGAGGCTTCCCGCTTAGATGCTTTCAGCGGTTATCCCGTCCATGCATAGCTACCCTGCTGCGCCCTTGGCAGGACGACAGGTACACCAGAGGCATGTTCAACCCGGTCCTCTCGTACTAGGGTCAACTCCTCTCAAATTTCGACGCCCACGGCAGATAGGGACCAAACTGTCTCGCGACGTTCTGAACCCAGCTCACGTACCACTTTAATTGGCGAACAGCCAAACCCTTGGGACCTGCTCCAGCCCCAGGATGTGATGAGCCGACATCGAGGTGCCAAACGATTCCGTCGATATGAGCTCTTGGGAATCATCAGCCTGTTATCCCCGGCGTACCTTTTATCCGTTGAGCGATGGCCCTTCCACGAGGGACCACCGGATCACTATGACCGACTTTCGTCTCTGCTCGACTTGTCAGTCTCGCAGTCAGGCGGGCTTATGCCATTGCACTCTAACAGACGGTTTCCAACCGTCCTGAGCCCACCATCGCGCGCCTCCGTTACTCTTTAGGAGGCGACCGCCCCAGTCAAACTACCCGCCACAGAGGGTCCCTGCACCGGATAACGGTGCGAGGTTAGACATCAGAAAACAACAGGGTGGTATTTCACCTATGGCTCCACTTGGGCTGGCGCCCAAGC